>NC_015666.1:305667-611334 GCF_000217715.1 Halopiger xanaduensis SH-6 | reverse complement strand
CGGCTTCGACGGGCGGGCCCTCGCCGTAGACGAGGTAGTACGGGCCCGCGGTGACGAGTTCCCACAGCGCGACGAGGAGCATGTAGATCCCGACGACGAGCGCCATCGACTTGCCGCGGGTGGCGACGGCGGCGGAGACGCCGACGGCCAGTCCGGCGAAGGCGACGCCGAACAGCAGCGTGACCGCGGCGAAGCCGAGCCAGTCGACGATCGGCACGCCGCCGAAGAGGACGGCGCTCAGGACGAGCGCGACCAGAAAGGCGAGGACGACGGCCGCGGCCACGACGGCCATCCGTCCGAGCAACTTGCCGAAGACGACGTCCGTCCGGTTCGGCGGCAGGCCGAGCAGGAGTTTGATGCTGCCCGACCGGCGCTCGCCGACGACCGCCATGTAGCCGGCGATGAGCGCGGCGATCGGCACGATCGTCTGCAGCGGAAAGCCGAGGAAGCTCAGCATCTCGGCCGCGGTCACGTCGTCGGCCGTGTACCAGATCGCCGCGTAGCCGATGACCACGATGCCGACGAGCAATCCGATCAGCGCCCAGAGCAGCTTCGACCGGCCGGCGTCGTCGAACTCCTTGCGCGCGACGGTGCCGATGTGGGAGGTCATTCGGCCACCTCCGAACCCGCGGTCGGCGGACTCGCGTCGGATTCCGGCGCCGCGTTCGCGTCCGCGGCGTCCGCGTCGCCGGTCAGACTCGCGAACAGCGACTCGAGGGAGACGTCCCGAATCCGGACGTCCCGAATCGTCGCGCCCGCGTCGACGAGTTCGGTCACGACGGTCGCCTTCGCCGCCGGATCGACGATCGTACACTCGAGCGTCCGTCCGGACGCCGCGACGTCGGTCACGCCGTCGATCGATTTTGCGACGGGAGCGAGTTCCTCGGCGGGACCGGCGAGCGCGAGTCCCACCGTCGACTCGCCGCCGATCGACTCGCGCAGGCCGTCGATCGTGTCGACGGCGACGAGTTCGCCGTCGTTCAACACCCCCACGCGGTCGCAGACGGCTTCGACGTGCTCTAAGATGTGGCTCGAGAAGAAGACGGTCGTCCCCCGCTCGGCCTCCGCGCGAACGAGGTCCTGCAGTTCGCGGATGCCGTGCGGATCGAGGCCGCTCGAGGGTTCGTCCATGATCAGGAGGTCGGGGTCGCCGACCAGCGCCATTCCCATCGCGAGACGCTGGCGCATCCCCGTCGAGTACTCGCCGGCCGCCCGATCCCGGGCTGCGGGCTCGAGACCGACGCGGTCCAGTACGTCGTCGGGGTCGTCGTCGGCGTCCTTGGTCTCGACGGCGAACTCGACGTGGCGGCGGCCGTCGAGTCGCGGGTAGATGTCGAACCCCTCGGGAATGATTCCGATCCGTGGACTGATCCGGTCGGCCTCGGCCTGCGCATCGTAGCCCAGCACGGTCGCCGAGCCCGCCGTCGGACGGGTGAAATCGAGCAACATGTTGATCGTGGTCGACTTCCCGGCCCCGTTCGGGCCGAGGAAGCCGAACACCTCCCCCTCCCGAACCGTCAGATCCAACCCGTCGACGGCGGTGAGGTCGCCGTACTCCTTGGTGAGCGCTGTCGTGTCGATCGCGGGCATCCCGTCGGGGGCTACCACGATGGCCCGTATAAGTCACCGGCCGGGTTCTCGCGCCGGGAAACAGGCTTGACGGGTCGCTCGAGGCCTTCGAGTGAGCTCGCGCCGGCTCCGCCGCTGCAGTCGCTCGCGGTGCGTCCGGGGCGAACGTTTTTGGTAACTGCCATGATCGTTCCGGTATGGCATCCGAACGCACGGGGCCGCTCGAGCGGCTCCGTCGACCGGAGTACACGGGTTCCAATCGATGTCTCCCGTGTACCGCGGTCAACATCGCGCTCGCGGTTGCCCTCTCGGCTGCCGTCGCCGTCGCGTCCCTCCCGGCGGCGCCGGTCGTCTTCGCGCTGTCGGTCGCCGCAATCTACTTCCGGGGCTATCTGGTGCCGGGAACGCCGACGCTGACGAAGCGGTACTTCCCGGACTGGCTGCTCGCAGCGTTCGACAAGGGGCCGTCACCCGCCGCGGCCGCAGCAGATACGAACGTACAGCCGCCGGCAGGGCCGACCCACGAGGAGGATCCTGCGGTTGATTCTGCGCCAGCGTCGATCGATCCCGAACGCGTCTTCCTCGAGCACCGGATCGTCGTTCCCTGTACGGACGGCGAGGATCGGACCGACGCCGACCAGCCGACCGACGACGTCTGCCTGCCGGATCCGGTTCGTAGCGCCTGGCAAACCGAGATCGACGTGCGTCGGGACGGCGACCGTCGGCGACAGGTCGCGCGCTTCCTCGAGACCGATCCCGAGGCGGTAACGATCGATCGGCGCGACGAGCGCGTATCCGTCCGGGTCGACGAACGGCTGGTCGGTCGCTGGGAGTCGGAACCGGCACTGCTTGCCGATCTCGCGGGGGCGCAGGTGCTCGCCGATCAGATCCCCGACTGGAACCGGCGGCCCCTCGCCCACCGCAGCCGGTTGGCGAACGGCCTGCGGGCGTTTCTCGAGCGTTGTCCGCGCTGTAACGGGCCAGTTTCGCTCGGCGAGGAGACCGTCGAGTCGTGCTGTCGATCGCAGCAGGTGTACGCGATCACCTGCGACGACTGCGAGGCGCGGCTGCTCGAGGCGCCGCGGTAGGCGGCCCGGGGCGCGGTTGCGGCCACGAGCCGCGCGTCCGTCACCGCGGCGGCCCGAGCGACCGCGATCGACGCAAACCGTGGAGGGACCGAAGGAGTGTTTTGTATGGGGTCCCTGTAAACACACAATGAGCCACCAGAACCTCGAGTCGCTCGACGTCGAGGCCATCCGCGAGCAGTTCCCCATCCTGCAGCGCGAGTTCGACGGCCAGCAGGTCGTCTACCTCGACAACGCGGCGACGACCCAGACCCCCGACCGGGTCGTCGACGCGATGAGCGACTACTACCGGCAGACGAACGCCAACGTCCACCGGGGGATCCACCACCTCAGCCAGGAGGCCTCGATCGCCTACGAGGAGGCCCACGACCGCGTCGCCGAGTTCATCAACGCCGACGGCCGCGAGGAGGTCATCTTCACCAAGAACACGACCGAGGGCGAGAACCTGGTCGCCTACTCGTGGGGGCTGAACGAACTCGGCCCCGGCGATCGGATCGTCCTCACGGAGATGGAACACCACGCCTCCCTCGTGACGTGGCAGCAGATCGGCGAGCGGACCGGCGCCGACGTCGAGTACATCCGCGTCGACGAGACCGGGCGGCTCGACATGGACCACGCCCGCGAACTGATCACCGACGACACCGCCATCGTCTCGGCGGTCCACGTCTCGAACACGCTCGGCACCGTCAACCCCGTCTCCGAACTGACCGAGCTGGCCCACGAGCACGGCGCTCTCTCCTTCATCGACGGCGCGCAGGCCGTCCCCAACCGCCCGGTCGACGTCAAGGACATCGACGCGGACTTCTACGCCTTCTCGGGCCACAAGATGGCCGGTCCCACCGGCATCGGCGTCCTCTACGGCAAACGGGACCTGCTCGAGGAGATGGAGCCGTACCTCTACGGCGGCGGGATGATCCGGAAGGTCACCTTCGAGGACTCGACGTGGGGCGACCTGCCCTGGAAGTTCGAACCCGGCACGCCCCCCATCGCGGAAGCCGTCGGCCTCCACGAGGCCGTCGACTGGCTCGAGGACGTCGGCATGGAGCGTATCCAGGCCCACGAGGAGGAGATCGCGGCCTACGCCTACGAGCGGCTCGCGGCCGAGGACGACGTCGAGATCTACGGCCCCGAACCCGGGCCTGACCGCGGCGGCCTCGTGAGCTTCAACCTCGAGGGCGTCCACGCCCACGACCTGGCCTCGATCATGAACGACCACACGGTCGCGGTCCGCGCGGGCGATCACTGTACCCAGCCGCTCCACGACAAACTGGGGGTTCCGGCCTCGACGCGGGCGTCGTTCTACGTCTACAACACCCGCGAGGAGGTCGACAAGCTGGTCGCTGCCCTCGACGACGCGCGGGCGCTGTTCGCCTGATCGGCGCCTCCCTTTCGGGGCCGTCTGCCGTTTTCTTCGGTTCCGCTTCCCGGGTAGCTCACCGTTTCCCCGGTAAACTAGTTGAATGTTACCGTTGCACACATTTATGGCATCCGATACCGTGATATGACGGTATGACACGCCACCGGCGACAGGAGTCCGAGGAGGCGATCCGGCGATGGGACCGCGTTTTCGAAGCGCTGTCGGCCGCACCGCGGCGGCACCTCGTCGACGAGCTCATGGACGTTCCCGACGGTGGCACCGTCTCGCTACCCGAAGCGGCGGTCCCGGCGGTCATCGAGCGGGATCCGGAGGCCTTCCAGATCGAACTCCACCACCGGCATCTCCCGCTGCTGGCCGACGCCGGCTTCGTCGAGTGGCAGCGCACGCCGTTTCAGGCCGCACCCGGGCCGCAGTTCGACGAGGTAGCGGTCGTCCTCGAGGCGCTCTACGCCAACGCGGGCACCGTTCCCGAACACCTGGTCCCGGCCTGTCGAACGCTCGAGCGGGAGTACGAACGCGAGCGCGAGCAGTCCGAGTGCTAGGCCGCGAGGGAGTCGCTTTTGTCGGTGCCGTCGAAACGGCCCCGCATGCTCGAGGCAGTTCGCAGCCGCGCCCGGTCGTACTTCGAGGACGCCCCGCCGGCCCACGACTGGCACCACGTCCGGCGGGTCGCGGCGCTCGCCGAAACGCTGATCGACCGCCATCCAGACGGCGACGCCGTCGACGAACGGGTAGTCACCCTCGCGATCTACTTGCACGACATCGGCCGCGAGCGCGAGGACCGCGGCGAGATCGACGACCACGCGACCTGGGGCGCTCGCGAGGCGGGCGAAATTCTCACCGACGTCGGTGCGGACCCGGACGCGATCGAGCGCGTCCGGCACTGCGTTCGCACCCACCGCTACTCGAACGCCGCAGAGCCCGAGACGCTCGAGGCGAAGATCGTCTCGGACGCGGACAACCTCGACGCGCTCGGCGCGGTGGGGCTCGCTCGCGTGTTCGCCCACGGCGGCGCGGCCGGCTCGCCGATCCACGACGTCGGCGCCGTCGACGCCGACGCGGTCGATGGACCGGGGGCCGACTCGGACTCGCCGGGCGCGCAGTCGACGGACGCGCAGTACGATCACATCCACGAGAAGATCCTCGACCTGCCCGACCGGATGTACACCGAGCCGGGTCGGGAGCTCGCCGACGCCCGCGTCCGGTTCGTCCGCGAGTACGTTCGGCAGTTCGACGCCGAACTGGCGGGCGAGACGTAGTCCAGCGGATCGATTCTCGCGTCCTATCAAACAACAAAAAACCCGCGGAGGATTTTTCCGCGTCCCGTCGGTACTAGTCCGATGCCGAGGTGAGAACGTATGTACGAGAAAGGCATCGGCCGTCCCGAACGGGACCCGTTCGACGCCCTGGTCGACGTTCTCGCCGCGGCCAGCCGGTACGACCTCCTGCTCGGGATCGTGCCGGTTGCGTTCGCGGTTGCACTGGTCGTCGCGACCGTGGCGAGCGTGTCGCTGGTCGAAGCGATGCTCGTCGCGGCGATCGTCGGCGTGCTCGTCATCGTCGACGGCTGCTACCGCAACCCTCCGATCGACCAGGGGTCGACGTAGCGGTACCGACCACCAACCGCTTCGACGCGCCGAGGACGTGCAACCGTTTTCCGAACTGCTCGCGATCGATCCGCGCCGACCGGTCGCCGATCGACGCAATCACTGTTTGTGACAAGTTATTTGCCCGCTCGCTCCATTTCTGAGGGTAATGCCGTCGTCCGTACCGAACGTATCCGGCGAGTCCGACCGCGGCTCGCGGCGAGTGGGACGCTCCGCGGGGGGAGCCTAACCGTGCACGGAATCGTCCTGAAGGGTCTGAAGGATTTCGTCACCGAGGAGTACGGCGCGGACGTCTGGACCGACCTCCACGAGGCCGCCGGATTTCGAACGCGCCTGTACGTCCCCGTCACGGAGTATCCCGACGAGATCGTCCTTGAGCTGGTCGACGCGGCGACCGACCTCACCGGCCTCGAGGAGCCGACGCTGCTGGCCGCGTTCGGACGATTCCTCGTGCCGCACCTGCTCTCGACGTACGGCGTGCACGTCGACCGCGAGTGGACCGGCCTCGAGCTGATCGCCAACGTCGAAACGTACATCCACGAGGCGCTGCGCGCGAAGCAGAGCGGCGAGTTCACGCCGCCGGAACTGCGAACGCGCCGCGTCGACGATCGCCGGGTTGCCCTCGCCTACGAATCCGATCGCGGCCTCTGTGCACTCGCCCGGGGACTCCTCGAGGGCATCGCGGACTACTACGACGAACCGTTACATATCGAACAGCGACGCTGCATGCACGAGGGGGCCGACTGCTGCGTCTTCGTGGTGACCCGTCGACGCGCGGGCGCCGTGTGACGGTCGCGGCGGTCGCGGAAACGAACCGGAACCGGTTGTTCGCCCGCCGATACACACCCCGGTCGGAACCCTTTTCGGTGAACCCGCCCTACCCGTGAGTAACAATGGGACTGGGCTCGGACATGTACCGACAGCAGATCCTCGATCACTACAAGAACCCCCGCAACTACGGGGAACTCGAGGATCCCACGTTTACCCACGTCGGGGAGAACCCGATGTGCGGCGACGAGATTCGGATGGACGTCAAACTCGACGGCACCGTCGACGACGACGACGCGACTATCCAGCAGGTCGCGTTCTCGGGCGACGGCTGCGCGATCAGCCAGGCCTCCGCGAGCATGCTCTCGAAGGAGCTCCAGGGGATGACGGTGTCCGAGCTCCTCGAGATGGACCGCGACGACGTCATCGACATGCTCGGCGTCGACATCTCCCCGATGCGCGTCAAGTGCGCCGTGCTGGCCGAGAAGGTCGCCCAGGACGGCGCCGAGATCGAACGCGGCGAACTCGAGGTCGACAAGACGACGACCGAGGACTAACAACGGCAGACGCACCGATTCGCGACCCCAGGCGAGGGCCGATCCGCAACCGCCGACGATGACGATCCTTCTCACCACGCAGTCCCGGCCGTGACCGACCACAGCGAGCGGCGGGTCGATTCGACCCACGAACTCGTCGTCAGGACCGCGGCGCTCGAGGGCGACGATCGCCACCTCGCGATGACCGCGATCGATGCCGCCGCGACGCCGGCGGACCGCTGCTGGCTCCGCCTCGAGGACGAGGCGTTCGCCGGGGCGTATCCCGCCCGGACGGAGCGGCTCCGCGACGCGTTCGAGTGCGTCCGAACGGACGGCTCGCTCGCGGCGTACCGAGCGCCCGCGACCGACGACGCGCTCGGGATCGTCCGATCGCTGCTGACCGTCCCGTCCTGGCACGGCCACGTCGCGCTCGAGTCCGTCCGCCTCGAGCGCAGCGGCGCGCCGTATCTCTCCTACGATCCCGATCACCGGAACTTCGACCTCGACGCCGAGACGGCGGCCGACGCCGTCGATGCGGTCGCAACCGCGCTCGAGGGGACGCCGGCGGGCGTCGTCTCGACCGAGCCCCGACGGTGGACCGTCGACGGCACGCCGTTCGAACTCGCCGGCGCGAGCCTCTGTTACGAAACGGACGGCCCGCTCGGCACCTCGAGCCGCGCGTGCTTCCGCTGTTCGCGGGTGGCCGATATCGACGTCGAACCGGCCCACCGGCGGCTCACCCTCGAGTGGACCGATCCGCCGGACGCGCCGCGGCCGATCGCCGCGCTCGGCGGGGTCCTCGAGCGGCTCGGACCCGAGCGGCCGACGACGATGCGCGTCGACTCGCGGGCGGGATTCGAGGCGGCTCGTGACGGACTCACGGAGCTTCTGACGGCCGTCGAAAACTGAAAAGTTGGCTCTGATCGCTCCGAACGACGAGTCGTCCGGTGCGCGGGGCGTTACTCGGGCTTCAGGCCGCCGTCCTCGACGCGCATGACGGCCTCGCCGTCGGCGAGGTTCGGCGCGTCGACCAGGCGGACGATCCGCTTGTCGCCCTTGGACTTGCGGAGGTAGATGCGGAAGGTGGACTTGTGGCCGAGGATGTTCCCGCCGATCGGCTGGGTCGGGTCGCCGAAGAACGAGTCGGGGTTCGACGCGACCTGGTTCGTGACGATGACCGCGGTGTTGTAGAGGTTGCCGACCTTGTCTAAGTCGTGCAGGTGCTTGTTGAGCTTCTGCTGTCGGTCTGCGAGTTCGCCACGACCGACGTACTCGGCGCGGAAGTGGGCGGTCAGGGAGTCGACCGCAAGCAGGCGGATCGGATACTCCGAGTCCTCGTGTTCGCTGGCCAGCTCCTGGGCCTTCTCGGCCAGCAGCATCTGGTGGTTGGAGTTGAACGCCTTCGCGACGTGGATCTTCTCGAGGATGGCGTCGACGAGTTCGTCGAGCGCCTCCTCGTTGTCGGCCGAGCCTTCGATCTCGCGGTCCTCGAGGGTGGCCTCGATGACGTCGTCCGGGAGGCCCCGAACCATGTCGTCGATCCGCTCGGGGCGGAACGTGTCCTCGCTGTCGATGAACATCGCGCTGCCGTGGAGGCCGCCGACCTCCTTGGGCAGCTGGACGTTGACGGCCATCTGGTGGGTGACCTGGGACTTCCCGGAGCCGAACTCGCCGTACACTTCGGTGATCGACTGGGTCTCGATCCCGCCGCCGAGCAGGTCGTCGACCTCGTCGATGTGCCAGGAGAGCTTGCCGATCTTGTTCCGTCGCTCGAGGACGGTCGAGCCGGTCTCGAAGCCGCCGACGTCGGCGGCGTCGCGGGCGGCGTTGACGATGTCCGCGGCGGTGGACTCGCCGACGTCGGCCGTGTTCGACAGTTCGGAGGGCGAGGCGACGGCGAGACTCTGGAAGGAGTCGAAGCCTGCGTCCTGGAGTTTCTCTGCGGTTGCCGGTCCAACGCCGGGGAGCGTCTCGAGATCTGCGTCGGGCATACTCCCTCGTTGTGCCCCACCCCCCATAAACCCTCGTTAACAGGGGAGTGAAAGTGAAAGTGGGGGACGGCGGCAGGGTAATCGAAGATGCGCCAGCAGGTTTACGTGGGAAGCCGATCGCGATCGGCGGGTGTCGGGAGAACTGCGAAGCGGTGGCGAAAGCGCGAGTGAAGGGGATCGATCGGATTCGCGCTGGTCAGGGCCGCGGCTCGCCGGGCGTCCACGCGAGGCAGGTGAGGGTTCCGTCGTCGTCGTCGCCGACGTACAGCCGCTCCCGGCCGACCGCAGGGGCGTGTGAGATCGCGCCATCGAGCGCGCGGTGCCAGAGGTGCGAACAGCCGTCGGCGACGTCGAGTCCGTACAGCGACCCGGTCTCGTCGGCGACGCAGAGCACGTTGCCCACGACCACCGGACTCGCACTGACCGGCCCGTCCAGCGGAACGCCCTTCTTCGAGAAGAGCCAGCCGCGAAGCTTGCGGCGGCCGAAGGTCGTGTCGGTGACGTGGAGGTAGCCGTCCGCGGCGCCGACGAACGTCGTCTCCGCGTCGGGCAGCACCGTCGGCGACGACGCGAGCGGCCCGTCGATCTCGTAGGAAAACCACGGCTGGCCCGAGTCGGCGTTCATCGCGAGCAGCGTGCCGGACTCGTCGGCGACGTAGACGAGGTCCGCCGCGACCGTCGGTCCCGCGACCGCGGGCCCGTCCGCGGGCGTCGTCCAGTTCTCCTCGCCGGACTCGGCCTCGAGGCAGATCACGGCTTCGCCCGCAGTGGCGACGTACACGCGCGGGCCGGCCCACGCTCGGTCGTCGGCGATCGCCGGACAGCCGACGACTCGCGTTTCGGTCTCGTGGGTCCAGACGGCCTCACCGCTGTCGACTGCGAGCGCGGTACTGCCGGCCGTGTGTCCGACGTAGAGCCGATCGCCCGCCTCTGACAGCGCGAGCGCGGTCGGCTCTGTGCCTTGCAGTTCCGTTCGCCACGCCGGATCGCCGGTCGCGCGATCGACCGCGCGGACGATACCGTCCGCGGTGGCGAACGCCACCCGGTCGCGAGTCGCAACTGGCGCCTCGTCGGTCGCAGCCTGCGTCTCGACGGCCCACCGCCGCCGGCCGGTCTCGCGATCGAGCGCGAAGAGCGTGCCGCGCTCGGTACCCGCGTAGACAGTTTCGTGATCCAGCACCGGCGGCCCGACCGGGGCGGCGAGGTCGACCGACCACGCCTCCTCGAGTCGGACCGGCCCCTCGAGATCGCGTCGAAGGCCGCCGTTTTGCGGGTCGCCCTTGAACTGATTCCACTCGGTCACTGCTGTCGGGTACCGAGCCCACCCCCATAATTGGTGTGACCGTGTTCGACGAGCAAATGGGGGGCGAGTGGCCGTCGTCACCGGCCCTTCGCGTCGCTATCGAGCGGGAGAAAGCGGCAGGAGAAGGGGCAACTGTGTATGGCGCAGTTGTGATGGTGATGATGTGGCGTCCTGCCGACACCCGTTCTCGGTGCCCCGAGGGGATAGCAGTGTTGCCAACAGAATTTGGTGGGTGGCCTGACTGGAGTAGAGCCGCTCACTCCCAGGGATGGGTCCCCCGCTCGCTGGGCCAGAGCGGATACCAGTACTCCTTCTCGCGTTCGATCTCGAGTTCGCCGTCCAGCGCCGACTCGAGTTTGAACTCCGCGCCCGAGTCGCGTTCCCGGCCGTCGCGGGGCGCGAAGGGGTAGTAGGCGCCCCGGCGGAACGAGTAGATCCAGTAGGCGGGATCGCCGTCCCGGTCCGCGTAGGCGAAGACGGCCGCCAGCAGCCGCGAGCCGTAGTCGCGTTCGATGAACGTGTCCGCGGCGAAGTGCATGCTCGTGATCAGGTCCTCGGGGTCGTCGTCCTCGAGGATCACCCAGTGGTAGCCGTGGTCGTCCTCCGAAACGGAGAACTCGGTGCCTGTCTCCTCCTGGCCGGCCTCGAGGATCGAGACGACTTCGTCGACGGTTTCGCTGAAGCTGTGCGAGTCGACGCCGGAGAAACACAGGGCCCCGATATCGAGCGATTCGTAGCCCAAATCCGCTTCCATCGTCAGATAGGCGGTACTCATCCCGAACAGGTCGTCGGGGTCGGCGTCGCGCCGGGCGTCGGTTTCGGCGCGCAACCCGAGGGCGGCGCGGAGTCCGTCCAGCAGTCCCATACCCGGTCTAGGGGCGGCGATCATTTAATCTGTTAGTCTCGGTGACGAGAGTACTCGACTCGCCGTTCGCTCGAGGCCGCGGCTATTGGACCCCAAGGTCTTTCTCTCATCTCGATGACTCCTTTGGCACTCGAGCAACTGATCGCGATGAACGCGAACGAGACTCGACTCCGATACGCTATCTTCCACGGCGCGATTCTGGGAGCGTCGCTGCTCGGTATCGGACTCCTTCTTCCGATCCTCGGCATTCGGACCATCGACTGGCCGCTACTGGTCGGCGGGCCGCCGGCAGTCGGCGCGATCCACGCCTGTCTCATCTACACCGGGATCGCACCGCGCGGGCCGTGACGGCCCGATCTCGAACCTCGATTGGCTCGTCTCGAGCGGCGCATCTCGGCCCTCTCTCGAGTCTGTGTCCGCTGTGTCCGAACGGATCGAAAGTCGGAATTTCAGGGTAAATGGCGGGTAGCGGGCTCGTTATAGTGCTCGAGCCCCTAGGAATATCGAATAGCCGGTCGACCGATTCCGTCAGTTCACCCCTGATGCATCCATGAAAACAACAGCATCACCGAAAGCACCGCTTCCCGTTCCGACTCCCGACCACCTCGAAGAGCGCTCGCTGCGCGCCCGCGTCGAGCCGATGGCCGTGCTCGCGCTGGGCGACGGCCTCTACGAGGTCGAATCCGCCAGCGAGAGCACCTACCTCGTCGACCTCGGAGCCGGCCGCTGCACCTGTCCGGACCACGTCTTCCGCGGCGCCCGCTGCAAGCA
The DNA here is from genome assembly GCF_000217715.1 of Halopiger xanaduensis SH-6. GTDB lineage: Archaea > Halobacteriota > Halobacteria > Halobacteriales > Natrialbaceae > Halopiger > Halopiger xanaduensis. The sequence continues at coordinate 599,461 of NC_015666.1, read as the reverse complement.
CGTTCGTCGCGTCGCGATCGAGATCACCGAGGGACGCACCCCGCCGCCGGGCGAGATCGCCGTCGAGTGCTACGACTGCGGCGAGACGCTGTTCGTCGACGAAGACGTCGCCGAACCGTGCTACTGCGACGATCACGAGATTCGTCCCGGCGATACGGTTCGCGACCGCGAGACCGGCGATCGACTTACCGTCGTCGACGTCTCCGACTACCGTTCCGATGCGGTCGAGATCGGGACGACCGGCGGCACGGTCGCCGAGTACGCGACCAACGAGGACTACGATCCCGGCGTCCCCGTCGTCGGCGCGGTCTACCCTCACGCCAGCGTCAAGCCGAACGGCGTCGTCCCCTCGTCGCTGAAGGTCTACGCCTTCCCGCGGACGCGCCTCGAGAAGGTTACCGCCGACTACTGACACCGCCGCCGAGCGCGTCCCCGGCCGTTCGGACCGAAGAACGCTTTTCTCGCCGCTCGCCGTACGTTCAGCTATGTCGACTCGAGACGGCGACGACGCGGCGGCCCGGAACGCGCGACTCGAGCGCTTCGAAGGCGCGTTCTGGGAGCGCCACGCGAACCCGAAAAGCGGCTGGTCGCGGGTCCTGCTCGGCCTGTTCGTTCCGGTCGCGCTCTACCGGCGGGACTGGCGCTTGCTCGCCGTGGTAGCGGTCGGCCTCGGAATCAACCCGATCTTCTTCGCCCGGCCGGACCCGGAGACGGAGAACTGGATGACCCGCGGCGTCCGGGCCGAGCGGTGGTGGCTCGACGGCGGGGACGGCACCTTCGGGCTCGACTGGCCGAACGTCCTCAACACCGCGAACGTGCCGCTGTACGGCTACGCCCTGTACGCGGCGTACAAGCGCCGCCCGATTCGCGCGGCCGTCACGTACGGCCTCTCGATGGCCTGTAAGTTCGCGTGGATCGAAGCGATCGCGCGGCGGTACGATCGCCGCGACGGTGGGGTATAACGCCCTTCTACCCCGCTATTCGAGCGCCTCCGCCGCCTCCTCGACGTCCATTACGCCCTGTTTAACGGCGTTTAACACGCGCAGGACGTCCTCGTCGGGGCCGTCGTCTTCGTCGCCGATCTCCTCGAGGGTCACCTTCTCGGATTTGCCGACGAACTCGGCGAAGTCGGTGCCGTCGGCGACGGCCGTCTCCTTCTTGACCCGGTAGTTGCCGCCGTCGGTCACGTAGAGGTCGCCGGGGTGGAAGAAGTACCAGTCCTCGCGGTCGAAGCGGACGCCGATGCGGGGTTTCGCGCCGAAGTTCTGCGCGAAGTAGATCAGCGCCTCGACTTCTTCGCCGGTGAGATAGATGGGGTCGCCGGAGCTCGATTTCGCCTCGATCGCGTAGAACTGCTCGCCGTCGCCGGCGAGCACGTCGGGGAGTTCGCGTTCGGTCGCCGAACCGCTCGCGGGGGCGCGCATCACCGCGAAGCCGGCCTCGTCGAGTTCGTTGACGAGTTCGCGCTCGCGACGGTCGCCCTTCGCCTGAGACATACGGCCCTCTCTTCCGCGGGTGATAATAAAGGACCGGACGGCGACGGATGGCGCGGTGAAAGTGGTCGGGCCTCGAGGACGGGCTGGTGACGGCTACAGCGGGACCGCCGCGACGACCTCGAGAACCGCAGTGACTGCCTCGCCGGTCGGCGCCGCCTCCTCGAGTTCGTACTCGAGCGCGATGTAGAACAGGGCGAACTGGATGCCGTTGAACGTGGCGTGAGCGGCGATCGGGACGAGGAGGTTTTCGCTTTTCGCGTAGAGGTAGCCGAAGATAAGTGAGCCGCCGAAGACGGTCACGATCGGCACCATAGTCGCGAGCAGCGAGGTCGAACTGACGGCGTAGGAGAAGAAGTGGATCAGTGCGAAGATCACGCTAGCGATGACGATCGCCTGCGTCTGACTAAACGCATCGTAGAGCCGTTTCTGGACGATGTTCCGGAAGAGGAACTCCTCGGCGGGCGCGTTGAAGAAGAAGACGATGCCGATCATGATCAGGACCATCGTCTGGTCGTTCTCGATGAACCGCATCACCTCGTTCTCCGCGGACGGCAAGGAGAGGACGGTGACGACGACGTTCACGAGGATGTAGAACGCGATCATGCTGGCGATACCGATGCCGACGTACCCCCAGCCCCGCTTCGACGGGACGTGGAGGTCGACGTACGACCAGCCGCGGTCGGTGACGACCAGATAGATGGCGCCGGCCAGGAACATCCCGACGAAGTTCAGCGTCAACAGCGCCGTTCGGCCGGCGATCGACGCCTCCGCCGGCCCGTCGATCAGCGCCGGATCGAGCAGAAACGCGGGCAGCGTCGTGACGTTCGGCGCGACGAGAACGCCGAAGATCGTCAGGCCGATGGCGACGAGCGTCGACCGCAGCGGCGCGGCGTCGCGACGGTCGCGAGCGGGTGTTTCCATGCGCCTGACTACGGTCGGGCGGTCCTTGGGTGTTCCTTTCCGATCTCGAGGCGTCGAAACCTGCTTCGGGTCATGTCTCGCCGCCGAACGGCCGCGTTTCAGTTTCGAACAACTGCGAGAGGAGCCGCTGCTGAGCCAGCCGGAGGTGGCGGTTGACCGTCGGCTGGGTCACCTCGAGCAACTCGGCGACCTCCTCGCCGGTGCTCTCGCGGGGCCACTCGAAAAAGCCCGCGAAGTAGGCCGTCCGGAGCACCTCGAGTTGCCGCTCCGTGAGCGGGTCCAGTAGCGACGCGACCAGCTCCCGGCGAGTGTGGGTGTCCCGCTGGACGTGGCGCCGCGACCGGAGGTCGACGCTCGGGTAGCGGTCCGCGAGCATCTCGACGAACTCGCGGACGTCGGTTCCGGGCGGCACGTCGGCCGTGACGACGGTTCGGTCGCCGTCGGCTGCGATCGAGCGCGGGCTGGCGCCGTGGCGGACGAGCCGCGAGGCGAGCACGTCGCCGGCGACGGTCGCCTCGACGAGCCAGCCGTCGTCCGTCGCGGCGATCACGCGGTAGTCGGTGACGGCAACGAGGTCCTCGAGGACGTCGCGGGCGGCGGACGCGCCGTCTTCCGCGTCACCGGTGTCGGCGGCGTCGTCAGTCTCCGCCCCTTCGATCTCGAAGAACAGCAGCGCCTCCTCCTCGGAACTGGTGCTCAGTCCCTCGTACGCGACCCGTGCGTCGGCGCCCTCGGCGATCCGGGACAGCACGTCGTCCGCGTCCGAGAACTCGAGCGTGAGTTCGACGACCGACTCGGCGTGTAGCGCCTCCCGCGTCTGCACCGCGTTGATCGCGTTCGCGATCCCCTCGCCGAGTTCCGCGAACACCGTCCGCTCGAGGTCCGTGAACGCGTCGGGTTCGTCGGCGTAGACGGCCAGCACGCCGTAGCCGTACTCCTCGAACTCGAGCGGGACGGCGACGGCCGACTGCAGCCCCTCGTTGAGTGCGGTCGTTCGCCACGCCCCCTCCTGCAGGTCGTCGACGACGTTTTCGACCACCGTCGGCGTCTCGGTGCGGGCGGTCCGGACGGCCGGCTCCGTTCCCGACGACAGGTCCAGCGAGACCGCGTCCAGATACTCGGGGCTCGTGCCGGCCCACGTCCGAGGCTCGAGCGTCGTCTCGCCGGGATCGGCGGCGCCGATCCACGCGAACGCGATGTCGTCGGCCTCGACCAGCCGCTCGGGGACGGTGCGTTCGATCTCGTCGCGGCTCTCGGCGCCGATCAGCGACCGGTCGATCCGCCGGATGAGGTCCGTAATCGAAATCTGGCGCCTGAGCCGGCGGTTGCGCGCCTCGAGTTCCGCGTCCCGCTCCCGCAGGCTCGCCTCGCTCTCGAGGCGGTCGAAGGCCGCTTCGACGGTCGCGACGAGCGTTTCGAACAGCCGTCGGGTCTCGTCGTCGATCGCCGCCGGCGGAGCCAGGAGAACGAACGCGCCGTGCTCGCCCAGCGGCACCAGCAATCCGCTCGAGGCGTCGTCGCCGAACAGCGGCGTTCCGCTGGCGCCGCTTCCGCCGTCGACGACCGTCTGCGTGCCCGTCACGTACGTGTTCCAGAGCAGGGAGTCGCCGCCGACCGCGACCGACGGCGCGCCGCCGGTTCGCTCCTCGAAGTCGCCGGCCGACGCGACCGGCTCGAACCGGTTGGTCTCGGCATCGAGCAGGTAGACGCCGGCGCTGGCCCCCTCGAGCAACTCGGTCGCCGTCTCCGCGGCCAGTTCGGCGACCGCCGGCTCCGTCGTCGCGTTGAGCAGCCGCCGAGCGGTCTCCGTGAGCGACTCGAGGGTCCGTTCGCGTTCCTTCTGCGCGGTGATATCCTGTAGCGCACCGCGGTAAGCGACGAGGTCGCCGCCCTCGTGGATCGGTTCGCCGATGGCTCGCACCCACTTGTTTTCGCCCGAATCGGTCCGGATCCGCGCCTCGAGTTCGTATTCCGTCTCGGTCTCGAGCGCCCGCTCGAGTTCCTCGCGGACGAGCGGTCGGTCGTCGGGGTGGTAGCACTCGATCGTCGTCTCGAGGTCCGGCTCGACGTCGCGGGACAGATCGTGGAGCCGGTACAACTCGTCGGACCAGATCGCGACCTGTGGCTCGTCAGTGACGTCGAGTTCCCACCCGCCGATGTCGGCCATCCGCTGGACTCGCTCGAGCAGGTTCGTCGTCCGCTCGAGTTCCCGCTCGTACTCGACGCGCTCGGTGACGTCGTTGAGGATGCCGACCATGCGCCGGCCGCCGTCGGCGTCGGTCACGAGCCGGCCGCGGGCGCCGATCCAGATCCAGTCGCCGTCCTCGCGGCGCATCCGGAACTCCGTCCGGTAGAGTTCGCGCTCCTCGACGGCCGCCTCGAGCGCCGCTTCCACGCGGTCGACGTCGTCGGGGTGGACGCGCCGCTCGAACGCCTCGTAGGTGCCCTCGAACGCCCCCGGCTCGAGCCCGACCAGCCGCTCCAGCGTCCCGCTCCAGTCGATCTCGTCGGTGTCGACGTTCCACTCCCAGAGCCCGGTGTTCGTCCCCTCGAGCGCCAGCTCGAGTCGACGTTTCGTCTCCTGGAGATCCTGTTCGCGTAGCTTGCGCTCGGTGATGTCGCGACAGATCGCCAGGAATCGGTTCTCGTCCTCCAGGTCGAGCCGAATCAGGTGGACTTCGATCGGGAACGTCGATCCGTCGCGGCGACGGAACCGGCCCTCGAACTTCCGCCGCTCGCCGACCGCCATTCCCTCGAGCAGTCCGAGCGCGTCGTCCGCGTCGAACAGTTCGTCGTACTTCCAGACTTTCGTTCCGAGCAGTTCGCCCTCGGCGTATCCCAGTTCGTCGGCGAAGCGCCGGTTCGCCTCGACGATCGTCCCGTCGGCGTCGACGACGTTGATGATGTCCGGGGAGTCGTCGAACAGCGCCTCGAGCCGCGCGGTCGTCGTCTCCAGCCGTCGCTCGCGTTCCTTGCGCTCGGTGATGTCCTCGAGCGCGCCCATGGTGCCGACGATCTCGCCGTCCGCGTCGCGGATCGGCGCGGCCGAGACGCTCACGTCGATCAGCGACCCGTCCTCGCGGCGCCGTTTCGTTTCGAGTCCGGCGATCGTCTCGCCCTCGAGCACGCGCTCGAAGATCGGCTGGTGGTCGTCGCGATCGTCGGGAACGATCGGCAGTGGGTCGTCCAGTACGTCGGACTCGCTCCAGCCGAAGATGCGCTCGGCCGCGGGGTTCCAGAGCGTCACGTTCTCGTCGCGATCGAGCGCGACCAGCGCCGCCGGCGACGCCTCGATGATCGCGTTGAGCCGTTCGTTGGTTTCCCGAAGCTCCCGCTCGCGCTCCTTGCGCGCGGTGATCTCTTGAATCGAGCCGCGAACGCCGACGATCTCGGTCTCGGAGTCGGCCGCGGTGCCGTCGTCGTAGATCGGCTCGCCGATCGTCCGGACCCACTGCCGATCGTCCGTCGCCGTTCGCATCCGCAACTCGAGTTCGTACGACTCCCCCCGCTCGAGGGCCCGGTCGATCGCCTCGCGGAGCCGCGGTCGATCCGCCGGATGGTAGTACTCGAGGGCGTCCTCGATACCGGGGTCGGTATCGGGATCGACGCCGTGGATGCGCGCCGTCTCGTCGGTCCACTGAACGTCGGGCGAGGCGCCGCGAACGTCGAGCTCCCAGGCGCCGACGCTCGTCAGCCGCTGGGCCTGCTCGAGGAGGTGCGTCGTCCGCTCGAGTTCGCGCTCGTAGCGCTTCCGGTCGGAGATGTCCCGGGCGATGCCGACCTCGATCTGGTTCCCGTCCGGGTCCTCGATTACCGACGCGACGAACTCGTGGGGGATCCGCTCGCCGTCTTTGGTCGTCAGGGGTGCCTCGACCCGGGTCTCGCCGGTCTCGAAGACCTCCGCTACCGACTCCTCGATCGCCGTTCGCGCGTCCGCGTCGAAGTACAGCGGTTCGTCCATCGCCTCGAGTTCGGCGTGGGAGTAGCCGGTCACGTCGGTGAGCGCGTCGTTCCAGCGCCGGAGCGACCTGTCCTCGTCGACCACGTAGAAGACGTCGTCGAGCGCGTCGAGCAGGTCGTCGGTGAACGTCCGCTGGCGCTCGAGTTCGCGCTCGTACGTCCGCCGGTCCAGTTCGTGGCTCACCCACCGCGTCGCGAGGTCGACGAACGTCCGCTCCGGGCCCGTAAACGGCTCGGTGCGCGGCTCGCGAGCGACGAAACAGAGGGTGCCGTACAGGTCGCCGTCGACCTCGATCCGCCCGCCGAGGTAACAGCCGACGTCCAGCTCCGCGTAGCTCGGCTCGTCCTCGTACCCTTCCGCGGGCGCGTTGTAAATCTCGAGGATGCCGTCGGCATCGATCGCGTGGCGACAGTACATCGTCGACAGATCGCTCTCCTCGGCTTCCTGCACGAGGTCGCTCCCGCGGGCGAACTGCACCGTGTATCGTTCGCGCTCGGGATCGATGCGGGAGACGAATCCCGCTTCGACGCCCAGGCGCTCGCAGCCGAGCTCGAGTACGCGGCGGATCTTCTCGTCGCCGCTCGCGGACGGGTCCGACGTGATGCGGTACAGCTCCGTCCGGTAGCGTTCGCTCTCGGCGAGGTGCCGTTCGCGGCGTTCGACCGCGCTCGTCAGGTCGTCGACGGCCGCTGCGAGGCGCTCGACCTCGTCGTTTCGGCGGGAGTCCGGGTCCTGCGCTGCTGGTTCGGATTCCGGTTCGGACTCGGACTCGGATTCGGGTTCAGCCTCGGGACCGAGTTCGGGCCCGACCGGAACCTCCGTGACCGGATCGGTACCGCGGTCGGTGATGTCGAGCCGGTCGACGTACGCTTCGACCTCGTTCGCGAGGCGCTCGACGGTCGTTCGATCCGATTCGTCTCGAGCGGCAAGTCCAAGGACGCCGGGCACGGGAAGCAGTTCGGTCCCGACGGCGTGGCTGCTGCCCGCGGCGACCAGCCCGAGTACGCCCGCGACGATGGCGATCATGCGGTAGCACTCCCGTCGCTCGAGACAATCCGCTCGAGGCCGAGCCTCGGTCATGGTGGCAATACGTGGCGATCGGGAGTTATACGTTCGCCCGTTCACGCAAAAATATTCGTCTCGAACCGATAGTCTCGATTCCGCGAACCGATTGCGGCGCCGGTAGCCGGTCCGAAGCGGTCGGTCCGTCGACCTTCTATACACGTAGCGTCTCGTAACCGCCGGACGTAACGTGTATAACGATCAGGGGGATGGTCGCCGCGCGCCTCCGGACGACTATGCCCGAATCCACGCTCGACGTCGCTCACGACTCGCCCAGTCTCCGGATCGTCGACGCCCTCGCCGACGCAACCGACACCGATCCGCTCGAGCTCGATCCGCTCTACGACGTCGTCGATCCCGAAGCGCTGGACCGGTTCCTCGAGGCCGATCCCACCGGCGAAGCCACCGTGGCGTTCGGCTACGGCGGACACAGCGTCGAAGTTCGAAGCGACGGCGCCATCGCCATCGACGGGACGATCTACGATGAGTGCGTGTAAGCGCCGGAACGCAACCGCAGTTGCAACGATCGATCGAGACGGCAGTGGCGAGAATTACCCCCTGTTCTAATCCCGAAACGACAGCCGGAACCGACGCTCCAGACCATGCAAGAGTTCTCGACGACAGTTCTTCGCCCCGATCCGCGGACGCGACGCGCCGCCATCACGGTCCTCGTCGCGACCCACCGCCCGTCGCTCGGGCGAGCACCGGACCGACTCGAGGCGGCGTTGCGCGACGAGTGCGGCGACGAGATCGATCTTCGGGTCCTCCCGGCGTTCTCCACGGCGGAATCGACGGCGCCGCTCCTCGAGCGACTGGCCGACGCGGACTGTCTCGTTCTCGAGCACGCCGCGTCCGGGATGCCGGCCGCGGACGCCGTCGCCGTCCTCGAGCGCGTCCGCGATCGGTATTCGTCGCTCCCGGTGATCGTCGTCTCGGATGCGTCGACTGACGAGGGGACGACGACCGTCACCGACGCCGTCCGAGCCCACCGGTTGATCGACGGCGTTCGAGCGGGCGCCGTTCTCGCGGCCGATTCCGATGCCGACGCCGACGTCGACGCCAACGCTAGCGATCCCCGGCCAGACCGCGACTACGAGCGCCTCGCCCGTCGTATTCGCTCGCTCGTCGATCGCAGTCAACTCAGTGACCTGTCGATGCGATTGCTCGCGGGAATCCAGCTTTCCCGAGACGCGATCGCCGTCGCCGGCCCCGACGGCCGACTCGAGGCCGCGAACTGCTGGTTCGCGGCCCAGTTCGGGTACGACCGCGAGACGCTGCGCGGGCGCTCCTGGACGGACTTTTTCACCGCCGACGCCGTCGCACACCTCGAGGCGACCGCGATTCCGACGGCGGCAGACGGGTGGCGCTGGACCGGCACCTGTACCGGCCGCCGACGGTCCGGCGAGCCGGTTCCGGTCCACGTTCGGCTCGCCGGCCTCGAGGACGGGAGTCTCGTCTTCGTCGTCGAAGCTGCCGCTACCGAGGACGACAACGGCGAGAGTGCTGACGGCGAGGAGGACGTAACTGCCGGTGATAGCACCGCCTGACTTGCCGCGTTAGAAGAACCCGAACTGGACGGCGGCGGCCGCCAGTAGTCCGAGGAGGGCAAGCCCCGCCACCCACGGCAGCCACCGCTCGCGCCGCGAGCGGAGGCGGACCGTTCGCACCTTCTTGATCTGCTTGATCCCGCCCTCGGAGCGGCACGTGAAAACGATCGGCAGCGAGTACGACCCCGTCGGGGCGGCCGCCCGCGTGTTGATCTCGAGGATGTACGACGGCCCGCCTCCGTCGGTCCCCTCGAGGGGCTTCCGCTCGAGGGCGTACTCCCCCGGGTCCCCGCGGTCGAGGGTCGTCGGGTGAACGAACGGTTCCGATTCCTCGTCGGCGTTCGCGACGTCGCTGTCGTCCGCGCCGCTCGCGTCGGCATCCGTCGCCGCTGTCGACGGTGTCGCCGTCTCGTTCGAACTCTGACGCACCGTCCCGGGATCCTCGAGGTCGATCAGTTCGTCGCGCTCGCCGTCGTAAAACACGCTGAGTTCGGTTTCGTCGACCCGCTCGAGTCCGGAGACGAAGATCCCCAGTTCGATCCGCTCGCCCGGCGAGAGCCGCGGGCGCTTGAGAAAGACGTCGAGGTCGTTCTCCGCGACTCGTCCGGCGCCCGCCACGGAGACGCCGACCTCGAGGTGGCCGTCGGCGTCGATCGTCGACCGCTCGAGCAGCGGCGAGATCGGATACTCGCCCGTCGACTCTCCGCCGCCGGCCGGTTTTCCCCTCGATCCCATCGATTGGCTGTACTATCTCGGAGGCTCGGTTTGAGCGCTTCGGCCGATTCAGCCGGCGCAGGGGACAGCCGACGGTACCGAAACGACGGCCGACCTTACGTTCCGTGGTCCCAGCTGTCCATGTAGTCGCGCTGGGTGTCGGTCAGCGAGTCGTGCTCGACGCCTTCGGCCTCGAGTTTGATCTCCGCGATCTCCTTGTCGAGTTCGTCCGGCACGTCGTGGACGCCGGGGCCGTACTCCTCGCCGTTCTCGAGCATCTCGCGGACGCAGACGGCCTGGACGCCGAAGCTCTGGTCCATGACCTCGACGGGGTGACCCAGCGAGACGGGCGCCGCGAGGTTCACGAGTCGGCCTTCGGCGATGACGTTCAGCCGGCGGCCGTCGTCCATCTCGTAGGCTTCGACGCCGTCGCGGGCCTCGTAGCGGTCGACCGCGAGGTCGTCCAGCGCGTCCAGATCGATCTCGATGTCGAAGTGACCCGCGTTCGCGAGCAGGACGCCGTCTTTCATCTGCTCGAAGTGCTCCTCGACGATGACGTCCCGGTTGCCGGTCGTCGTCAGGAAGACGTCGCCGACTTCCGCGGCTTCGTCCATCGGCATCACGTCGTAGCCCTCCATGTGGGCCTCGAGGGCGCGGCGGGGCTCGACCTCGGTGACGATGACGTTGGCGTTCTGGCCGGCGGCCTTCTTCGCGACGCCCTTGCCGCAGTAGCCGTAGCCCGCGACGACGACGTTCTTGCCGGCCCACGAGAGGTTCGTGGTCATCGCGATGGAGGCCAGCGAGGACTCGCCGGTGCCGTGGACGTTGTCGAACAGTCGCTTCATCGGCGTGTCGTTGACGGCGAAGACGGGGTACTCGAGGGCGCCGTCGTCGTCCATCGCGCGCAGGCGGTGGACGCCGGTGGTCGTCTCCTCGCAGCCGCCGACGATGCCGTCGATCAGTTCGGGGTAGTCCTCGTGGATCGCGGCGACGAGGTCCATCCCGTCGTCGACGGTGATCGTCGGCTCGTGGGCGATGACGGCCTCGATGGCCGCGTAGTACTCCTCGTCGTCGACGCCGCGCTTGGCGTAGCTGGTGATGTTCTCGTGGGTGTCAAGCGCCGCGCTCACGTCGTCGTGGGTCGAGAGCGGGTTGCAGCCCGTAACGGCGACTTCGGCGCCGCCCTCGGCCAGCGTCTCGACCAGCATCGCCGTCTTCGCCTCGACGTGCATCGCCATCGCGATGCGCTCGCCCTCGAAGGGCTGGTCGTCGACGAACTCCTCGCGAACGGACTCGAGGATGGGCATGTGCTGGGCGGCCCAGTCCATCTTGCGCCGGCCCTCCTCCCGGGCCGACTCGAGGTCCTCGAGTTGCTCGCTGATCGGCGGATAGTCGCTATCGATATCGAGCTCGGTCATGGGTCGACTGAGTGGGAGCGGGGCCAAAACGCTACCGAACCCGGCCGGCGACACCGGCACCCTCGGCGAGCGACGGCCGCTCGAGGGGACAAACGAGAATCGATCGGCGAACGTCGATAAAAACGAAAAACGAAACTGATCTGGTGGGTGTCGAGTGGGGGTGTGCGGGTCCGAAACCCGCGTTGGGGTGTCGATCGGTGCGGTCGTCAGCGCACGGCAGCCCCTGTTCCCGTCGGCTGCTCGTGCGCGTCGCCGCGCTCGATACCGGCGACGGAACGTGCCTCTGACACTGACAGCGCGCGGATCGATCGGTTTTCGTCGACCGGTATCGAGATCATCGTTGCGTTCGGTTCCGGGTCTCAGTTCGGTCCGGCGTGGTCCGGCGGACCGCCGCCGTTGCCGTTGCTGTTGCCGTTACCGCTGTTTCCGTCGTCACCATCGTCGTCCGACTCTTCGTCGCTGTCCGTATCGTCGCCCGATTCGTCATCGTCCGACGGTCCAGCGTGGTCCGGCGGTCCCTGCTTCTTGTCGTCGTCGCCGTCGCCGTCAGACTGGCCGGCGTGGTCCGGCGGCCCCTGCTTCTTGTCATCGTCGTCATCGTCACCCGGCGGGCCGGCGTGGTCCGGCGGACCGGCGTGATCGGGCGCGTTACCGGGGTTGTTCTCGACGACGAAGTCCGCCACCGCGAGGCCGAGCGGCCCGTCGGTCTCGTTGCGCTGCTGCTCGACGAACTGCGAGACCAGCGCGCCGAAGTTGTCGACCTCGAGTTCGCTCAGCGGCTCGAGGGTGGCGGTCGTCTCGGCGGTGGTGCCGTTGACCGTCGCGGTGATCGCCACGTCGACGCTCTCGTTACCGGTCGGCGCATCGAGGGTGACAGTACCGTCCTCGCCGGTAGTGTACGTGCCCGTATCCGCGTACGAGGCGTCTTCGCCGTCAGCGAGGGTTACGTCGACGGTCGCGTCTGCGACGGGTTCGTTATCGGCGTTCGCGTCCGTGACCGTCACGGTCGCGTCGGCGTCCTGTGCGACGTTGATCGCCGGCTCGACGCTGTCGTTCGCCGAAGCGTTGGATGCGGCGACCGTTGCGATGCCGCCGCCCGCGAACAGAACGGACAGCAGCAACGCTGTGGCCAGCATCACTGCGAGCGGTTTTGTGTTCCTCATCCGCTCGAGACATACAGGATTACGTGAATAAACCCCGCCGGCAGTTCGGACCGATTCGCCGATTCCAAAACTAACTCAGAAAAAGTTAAACAGTTTATCGAGGCGTCTGAGTGTTCAGTTCTCGATCAAACTTTCGCGATTATTGGGCGTTGCAGTCGCCTCACTCGTCGTCGCCGGCCCGGGCCGACAGCGCCTCGGCCGCCGCTTGAGCGCGTTCGCGAACCGCCGCTTCGTCGAGGGTCAGCACCTCGCGGTCGCGCATGAGCACCCGCCCGTCGCAGACCGTGTGGCGCACGTCGGCCGCCGCCGCGGCGTAGGCGAGGTGGCTCACGAGGTCGTGGCGGGGAGTAAGGTGGGCCTTCTCGAGGTCGATCACCGCGAGGTCGGCGGGCGCCCCTTCCTCGAGGCGGCCGCTCTCGAGGCCGATCGCGTCGGCGCTGCCGGCGGTCATCATTTCGGCGACCGCTTCCGCCGGCACCGCCGCGGCGTCGGCGGCGGCGAGTTTGCCGAGCATGGCGGCGTCGCGGGCCTCGTCGAGCATGGAGAGGTCGTTGTTCGAGGCCGCGCCGTCCGTGCCGAGTCCGACGGTGACGCCGGCGTCGCGCAGCCGCTGGACCGGCGCCATGCCGCTTGCGAGTTTCATGTTCGAGGCGGGACAGTGGATCACGCTCGTCCCCGCCTCCGCGAGCAACTGGATCTCGCTCTCGTCGACGTGGACGCCGTGGGCGACGAAGTCCTCGGGCTCGAGCATCCCGCGCTCGGCGGCGTAGGCGAGCGGGCGGACGCCCTCCTCCTCGACGATCGGCGCGACCTCGTCTTCGGTCTCGTTGGCGTGGTAGTGGATCGGGACGCCGGCGTCGCGGGCCTTCGGGACGAACTCCTCGAGGTACTCGGTCCCGACGGTCGTCAGCGAGTGGGGCATGAAGGCTGTCGAGATACGGCCGTCCGCGGCGCCGTCGTACTCGCGGGCGACCTCGAGGCTCGTCTCGGCGTCCGCGCGGGCGCCCTCGTCGTCCTTGGCGACCGTGACGATGCCGTGGCCGAGGCGAGCGCGCAGGCCGGCCTCCTCGACCGCGGCGGCGATCTCGGGCACGTCGAAGTACATGTCCGCGAAGGCCGTCGTCCCGGACTTGATCATCTCGAGGAGCCCGAGTTCGGCGCCGGTACGGACGTCCTCGGCGGTCAGTTCACCCTCGGCGGGCCAGATGTCCTCCTGGAGCCACGCGTCCAGCGGCTTGTCGTCGGCGTAGCCCCGCAGCAGGCTCATCGCGACGTGGCAGTGGCCGTTGACGAAGCCCGGCGTCACGAGCGAGCCCTCGGCGTCGAGGGTCTCGTTGCCCTCGCCCGCGAGGTCCGATCCGATCTCGAGGATTTCGCCGGCGTCCTGATCGACAAGTACGTCCGCGCGCGTCACCGTCGCGTCGGGTCGCAGCACCCGGCCGCCGGTGATCGAAAGCGTCGTCATGGACCGTGGTTTCGCCCCGCCGGGCCTTATAGTGTCGATTCTCGACGTCGATCGGGCGAGGAACTCGAGCGGCGGGTCGATCACCCACCGTCGTTTCGACTGGAACCTTCGAGCGGTTTTCGAGCCGGCCAACGGTCGGCGGCTTTATTTCCCCGTTCGGATAACGAGATGACATGAACGGACCCGAGGACGGCGCGACCGACGACGGCTCCGGCCGCAACCCGGGCGGCGACGAGGCCGAGGGCGAGGGTGGGGACGGAGACGGCGGTTTCGAGTTCGGTCCCGACCGCCAAACCGTTCCCGACGAACGGGACGGCGCCGGTACGAATCGAACGGCGACCGGCGAGGATGCGGGGATCGCCGTCGATCTCGCGGACGGCGACGACCGGACGGCCGAGCCATCGGGGACGGGGCCCGGTGCCGAACCGACCGCCTCGAGTGTCGGTACCGGCCCTGACCCGGCTACCGTGCGCACGTGGTCGACGCTCCTGTTCGCGCTCGCGGTGGCGGCGTTCGGGACGGCAGTCGTCACCGTTGCGACTACCGGCGATCCGGCTCCCGCCGCCGGCGCGGGAGCCCTCGGCGTCGTGTTCGGCGCGGTCGGCGCCGCCGCTCGGTCGGGACGGACCCGACTCGTCGCCGCTCTGGCGGCCGGCTGGGACGAATACCGCCGCTCCGTCTGGTTCGCGACCGGGCTGTTCGCGATCGGCACCGTCGGCGGCATCGCGCTCCTGCTCGCCGGTTACGACCTGCTCGAGATGGTCGCCGAACTCTTCGAGGAGATGCTCTCCGAGGTCGAGGATGAGACGGGCGGGATCGAACTGACCGCCACGTTCTTCATTCTGAACAATTCGCGCGCGTTCCTGATGGCGATCGCCGGCGCGCTGACGCTCGGCTTACTCACGGCGTTCGTGATGGTCTTCAACGGGATCATCATCGGCAACATGGGCGCTTCGATCGGGCAGAGCGTCGGTCTCGACTACATCCTCGTCGGGCTGGCTCCCCACGGCATCTTCGAACTCCCCGCGCTGTTTATCGCCGCCGGCGTCGGCTTCCGGATCGTCTACCGGTTCGGGGAGCGCCTCGTCGGCTCGCGGGACGCCTTCTTCACGAAACCGTACCTCGCCCGCACCGCCGCGCTGATCGCTTTCGGCTGGCTGCTGCTGGTACTGGCGGCGTTCGTCGAGGCCTACGTCACGACGGCGCTGCTCGAGGCGCTGTTCGCCGACCGACTCGCGGAAATGGGCGGGACGACCGTCCCGTAATTTTCACGCGTATGGAGAAGACGATCACAATATCGGGCAAATCGATCGCGTACCTCCTCCACGCGGTCACGCTGTCCATGTTGGTACTGTTCATCTTTATACTGGTACGGACTGACCGTCCCGCTAGCGTCCCGTTAGCCGTCTTTTTTGCGTCCGTGGTACTCGCAATGGTCGTCGGCCTGTGGCGGTGGAAGACCGGGAGGGACGGAGACCACCTCGGTACGGCCGGAGACCTCGTGTACGATCCGCTCGCCCCCGGGCAAATGGCGAAAGAAAGATGGCTGCAGTCGGTTCGCCGCCTCCCCGGCGCGGACGTCGAGGGCGACGAGGAGGAGAACGACGACGAAGGCGAGGCGGCGTGATTGCTCGGCGGTCCGTCCGAGCGCTCGGCGGTATCGTCGACGAACAGCGATCGCGTCTCGAGCGCACGCTTGGCGTGGCCGCTACCGAACTGTTCGATACGATCGCCGCCGAACCACTCTCTGCTCCGATTCTACGGCCGGTCCCGCTCGAGAAAGCTCGGCCGCCGGACGCGCTCGGTGCTGTCGTCCGGCAGCGTATCGATCCGATACCCCTGTAGCGAGGTCGGGAGACCGCTGCGATCGCCGTCTCCCTCGTCGGCGTCCTCGGCCTCGAGTTCCGACCGGGGGGCGACCAGCGGCGTGAGATCGGTGAGTTCGTCGGCTAAGCGTTTTCGGAGCTGTCGGCCGTCGTCGACTTCCGGCTCGAGTTGCCGGACGCGCTGGCGGCCCTTCCGGTAGGCCAGGTCGACGAACCGGCGATCGTAGGCCCTCTCGACTGCGTCGGCGAGCCGCTCGCGTTCCTCGGGGTGGTCCTCGCCGAGACACTCGGCGACGCCGAGCGCGAAGGCGCGGCGCAGCGCCTCGTCGCGGTCCTCGAGCGTCTCCCAGTCGGTGCCGAAGGTGCGTTCGTACATTCTAACTCTGGATCTTCTGGTCCGGATGCACCCGAAGCCCGCGGTCGGTGAACTCGAGGTGGTGGATGTCGCAGTCGATTTCCGTCCCGCGCATCTTGATGAGCTGGAGCCCGCGGGTCATGCCGCCCGACTCGAGGTAGTTGTGCATGAACAGGACGCCGTGGGCGAGGTAGTGGCCGTCGGAGTAGGATGTCGGATCGGTCATCTCGGAGACGACCAGCACCGTCGCGTCGGCGCGTTTGAGCTTCGACAGGAACGTGATCAGCTGGTCGACCTCGTCGGAGAAGTAGTACTCGAGCAGCATCGTCGAGTCGATGACGACCCGCTCGACGCCGTTCGATTCGATATAGGAGACGAGTTTGTTCGTGAGATTCTCCACGTTGTCGGGGCCGTCGCTGCCGCCGCGGGACGACGAGGAGAAGAACCGCTTGGTCTCGCTCGCGAAGACGTCCATGAACTTCATCTGGCCCGCGTTGACGGCCTGATCGAAGCCGAACTGGAACGACGACATGTCCGCGACGAGTTCCTGCTCGGACTCGTGCATGCTCACGTACAGCCCCGTTTCGCCGTTGAACGCGCCCTTGGTGAGAAACTGCGCGCAGAAGGTCGTTTTGCCGCTCCCCGGCGGGCCGCTCACGATGTAGAGCCGGTCCCGCAACAGCCCGCCGTCGACTAACTCGTCGAACCCCGGGACTCCCGTGGAGAGTCGCATCGTTAAATCCAGGGTAGTCGTCGAATAAATAGATTCCGCAGTGGTGTAATATCGATAACTAGTGTTATTGTACACGAGCGTCAGTTTGACTGTCGGATCGGTGCACTCGATTCGACGGCGCTTCGGATTCACAGGCTGGGGCTGGTCGAACCGTTCGATTCGTAGTTCTGGACGCGGAATATTCCGATCCTCGTAGTGACAACCCGCTTAATCGCGTCTCACGTACGTTCTCGTCAGCGAGCGGCCCGCCCGCGTCGCTCTCGGCAGGACGTCGCCAGTCGGTGAATTACGGGGCCGCGGCGCCTACTCGAGTGCACGACGGCCAGGTCGCGCCGCTCGAGAAGACAGTCAATCCGAACCGACGACTTATGCCCGAGACCACTCCCGACGACGCCGACCGCGCGGCCGGGCCGGCCGCTGCTCGAGATGTACAGGACAGCGATCGGACGACGCCGACCGATAGCTACTGCTCGTGCTGTCGGGTCTGTAACTGCTACCGCGACGCGTCGGAACCGAACGAACACGGCGACCGCGATGAGCGCCACGGCGGTAGTGGTGGTGGGGACCACGAGTCCGGCCACGAACGCGACCACGACGACGGTACTCACGTCGACCACTCCGATCACGAGGACATGTTCAAGCGGCGCTTTTTCGTCTGTCTCGCGCTCGCGCTGCCGGTGCTGTACTACAGCCCGATGTTCCAGGCGTGGTTCGGCTACGCGGCGGTGACGTTCCCCGGCAGCGAGTACGTCGGGCCAATCCTCGGCGTCGCGGTCTTCGCCTACGGCGGAGTTCCGTTCCTCCGGATGGGCGCCGTCGAGGTCCGCAACCGCGAGCCCGGGATGATGCTGCTGATCTCGCTGGCGATTACCGTCGCCTTCGGCTACAGCCTCGCAGCCGTCGGCTTCGGTCTCGGCGAGCCGTTCTTCTGGGAGCTCGTGACGCTAATCGTCATCTTCCTGCTCGGCCACTGGATCGAGATGCGGTCAGTCCGGCGGGCCTCGGGCGCGCTCGACGAACTCGCCGAACTGATGCCCGACACCGCCGAGCGGATCGCTAACCCCGAAACGGGCGAGACCGAGGAAGTGGCCGTCGACGACCTCGAGGAGGGTGACCTCGTGCTCGTCCGCCCCGGCGCCAACGTCCCCGCGGACGGCGTCGTCGAGTCCGGGGAGTCGAACGTCAACGAGTCGATGGTGACCGGCGAGTCGAAACCGGTCTCCAAGGAATCCGGCGACGAGGTCATCGGCGGGACGACCAACCGGGACGGCAGCCTGCGGGTGCGCGTCTCGGCGACGGGCGAGGAGACGGCGCTGGCGGGAATCGTGCGGCTGGTCGAGGAGGCCCAGCAGAGTCGCTCGCGCACGCAAGTGTTAGCCGACCGGGCCGCGGGGTGGCTCTTCTACGCCGCGCTGGGCGCCGCGGCGGTGACGGCCGTCGCCTGGTCGATCGCGATCGGCTTCGGCCTGCCGGTCGTCGAGCGCGTCGTCACCGTTCTCGTCATCGCCTGCCCGCACGCGCTCGGGCTGGCGGTCCCGCTGGTCGTCGCCATCAACACCTCCATGGCCGCGCGCAACGGAATGCTCGTCCGCGATCGGATCGCGATGGAGCAGGCTCGCAACCTCGATACGATCGTCTTCGACAAGACCGGGACGCTCACCGAGGGCGAGCAGGGCGTCGTCGACGTCGCGACGGCTGACGAGTGGACCGACGACAATGTTTTGGCGCTCGCGGCCGCCGTCGAGCGCGACTCCGAACACATGATCGCCCAGGCTATCCGCGAGGAAGCCCAGGACCGAGACCTCTCGGTGCCGGACGTCCACGGGTTCGAGGCCCTCGAGGGCCGCGGCGTCCGGGCGACGATCGAACCCGAGGCCGTGCCGGCCGCGGCGTCTGACGGCGTCGGTTCGGACTCGACCGATTCGAGTGCCTCGAGCAATCGTAGGGCTGGATCGGCCGAGCGCGACGGCCACGCCGTCGCCGTCGGCGGCCCGAACCTCCTCCGCCATCTCGAGGTCGAACCCGGCGCCGACCTCGAGCGCTTCGCCGACGAAGCGGGGTCGCGCGGCGAGGGCGTCGTCTACGTGCTCCGCGACGAGCGAGTCGTCGGCGCCGTCGCGCTGGCGGACGTGATCCGCGAGGCGAGTTACGAGGCGATCGACGCGCTCCACGAGATGAGCGTCGAGGTCGCAATGTTGACCGGCGACGACGCAGACGTCGCCCACAGTGTCGCGGACGAACTCGGTATCGACACCGTCTTCGCGGAGGTGCTGCCCGAGGACAAAGACGTGAAGATCCGCGAGTTACAGGAGCAGGGTCACCTCGTCGCGATGGTCGGCGACGGGGTCAACGACGCCCCCGCGCTCACTCGCGCTGACGTCGGGCTCGCCATCGGTTCCGGGACGGACGTCGCGGTCGAATCGGCCGACGTGGTCCTCGTGGAGAACGATCCGCGCGACGTCGCCCGACTCGTCCGCCTGAGCCGGAAGAGCTACCGGAAGATGCAGGAGAACATCGCCTGGGCGGCCGGCTACAACGTGTTCGCCTTGCCGCTGGCGGCCGGGATTCTGGCGCCGATCGGCATCGTGCTCTCGCCCGCGGTCGGCGCGGTCCTCATGTCCGCGAGCACGGTGATCGTCGCGATCAACGCGCAGTTGCTTCGACGGGCGGATCTGTCGGTCTGATCGGTCTCAACCCTTCCTTTCGGAAGCCTCCGTTATCCGCCAGACAGCACTAATCCGGTCCCGATCAGCGTACAAACCCCTCCCAACCCTCGGAAGAACAGCTTTCCAGCGTCAGACAGCGCATCCTCGCTGAGAAGGCCGAGAAACCAGAACCGCAGCGCTCGTTCGGGCCAGAGAAATCCGGCTGTACCGACGAGAAAGAGCAAGACACCAGCGATGACTTCCATATCGTATTACTCCGACAACAAAATATAAAGGATTGTGTAGCTCGAGTCGAAAACGTCTCAGCGACTTATTCCTCGAATACCCGTTTCGATCCAGCCTCGCCCGAATGAAAAGACAATTCCCGTCTCGTCGTCAATACCTCGATAATGCGAATCGCCGTTCCCAACAAGGGCCGCCTGCACGAGCCGACGATCGACCTCCTAGAGCGGGCGGGGCTCCATCTCGAGAACGGTGCCGACCGCAAACTCTACGCCGATACCGTCGACCCCGACGTCTCCGTCCTCTTCGCCCGCGCGGCGGACATTCCGGAGTACGTCGCCGACGGCGCGGCCGACCTCGGAATCACGGGCTACGATCAGGTCCGGGAGGCTCGCGTCGACAACGTCTCCGAACTGCTGGATCTGGAGTTCGGCCGCTGCCGGCTCGTCCTCGCCGCCCCCGAAGACGGCGATATCGAGTCGGTCGCGGACCTCGAGGGCGGCACCGTCGCCACCGAGTTCCCGAACATCACCGCGGATTTCTTCGCCGACACCGGCGTCGAGCCCGACATCGTCGAGGTTTCGGGTGCGACCGAACTGACCCCGCACGTCGAGATGGCCGACGCCATCGTCGACATCACGAGCACCGGGACGACGCTGAAGATGAACCGGCTGGCCGTCGTCGAGGAGGTGCTCGCCAGCTCCGTCCGGCTGTTCGGCCGTGAGGACGTCCTCGAGGAGCCGAAGGTCGACGAAGTTCGGACGGCGCTGTCGTCGGTCAAGCAGGCCGAGGGCAAGCGGTACCTGATGATGAACGTCCCCGAGGACCGGCTCGAGACCGTCCGCGACGTGATTCCGGGGATGGGCGGGCCGACGGTGATGGACATCGCCGACGAGAACGGCGACGATGGCAAGGTCGCCGTTCACGCGGTCGTCGACGAGCGCGACGTCTTCGAGACGATCACCGAGGTGAAAAAGGCCGGCGCCAGCGACGTATTGGTGAACGAAATCGAGCGGTTAGTCGAGTAAGCACGCCGGCCGGCACCGGCGCGACGGTCGGCGCGGACGTCGGTCGGTGCCGGTATCGGTGGTTTTGCGGCCGGTCGTCGCGGTCGATCTCGATCCCCCTTCTCGCCCTTCCGATCGGTCGAAATCGCAGTTACGCGGGCTCGGCCGGTGCGTTCCCGTCGACCGGGTCTCCCTCGAGATCGGACTTGATCGCGGGGAGGTCCCTGCCGCGCGAGACGACGCCCCGCTCCCGATCGTAGGCGACGAGTCCGCACGACTCGAGCAGCGGCAGGTGCGTTCGGCACAGCGAGACGTAGATGCGCTGGCGCAGTTCCAGCAGCGTGGTGACGATCGTCGGGTCGTCCTCGGCGTCGGCGAGAACGCCCGCGAGCGTCTGTACGGGGATCCGCTCGTCTTCGTCGGCGTCGAGCAGTCGCCGCAGTACCGCTCGTCGCCGGTCGCTCTCGAGCGCGCGACGGCGCTGGACGGTGGTGGGCGGCCGGGCGTTACCGAGGATCGCTCCGCGAGGAACGGTGGTGTTCGATCCCGCCTGGCGTCGATCCGAGTGAGTCGTCATGGACAGGCTTGGTTACCGAAACCGACCCGATAAACGCGAGCGCTCGTTTCGACGGTGCCCGCCGCTTTCGATCAGTCTCGGCGAATTCAACGCCGTGAACGGTCCCAAACCGGGCTCGAATCCCGCTGAATTCGATCCGAACCGTTCGGTAGCCGCCGAACGGTCCCGACCCAGCCCACCGAAACCACTATACGACCTTGCGGAATGCCATCTATTAGCACGAAATGGTTCATCGTCCGGAGCGAGTGCTGCTGACCGTCCTCGACGAACGGGGACCGACGAGAGTGACGGCGCTCGCGACCGAACTCGATACCCATCCGATCACGATCACCCAGTACTGCGACGACCTCCAGTCCGACGGCTACGTCTACCGCGTGTCGGCGGACGTCTACGCCATCTCCGAAGCCGGACGCGAGCGGCTGGCATCGCTCGCGGAATGACGCGACGAGGAAACCGATTCGATCCGACCCGGATCGAATCGAACTGGATCGAACTGAACCGGATCGAGCCGAACCGGACCGAGCCGAACCGCGAACGACCGAATCCGGATCTATCGCCGGACGTCCTGCGACCGTCCGGGAGTCGCGTTCAGTCCTCGACCGGCGGCCAGTGCCACGCGTCGGCCTTCACGATACCCAGCAGTTTGCGGCGGCGTTCGGTGTGATCCTCGAGCGCGTCGGCGAACGCCTCGTCCGAGACGGTCGGAATCCCGTCCTCGCGAAGTCGATCGAGGTCCGGTTCGGGCGGGACCTCGTCCGCGGGATCGATGAAGGCGGTATCGAGCGTGTCCAGGTAGCTCTGAACGCTCGAGCGGGCGTCCGTGACGAGCGTCTGATTCGGCCCCTCGTCGTCGGGCATGCCGTACTCGTAAATCGTCAGCGCCTCGTCCATGATGGGCACGGCCATCGCCGACGCTCGCTTCCCGCGCTCGCTGTGGTAGTAGTGGAGGATGGGGTAGGACTTGTGCTGGTCCGCGAGCAGGGAGAGATCCGACGAGAGCGACTCGAGGGGTAACTCGAGGCCGCGGAATCGCTCGTCTTCGCCGGCCCAGCTCGTCCGGACGAACGCCTCGCTGCGCTCGCCGAGGCCGGTAACGTCGCTGGCGAACGAGCGCTTTTCCGAAACCGCGCCGATCACCGCGATGATGTAGGAGATTCCGAGGGTAACGTAGGCCATCCCCGTCGCCGTCGTGAACGAACTGGCTATCTCCCAGACGTCTCTGGTCGGGGTGTAGTCGCCGTTGCCGTCGGTGAACATCGTGTACGCGACGTAGTAGAACCGACCCGGCCAGTCGGCCGGCGCGCCGGTCCGCGTACTGACGAGCGCGATCGGGCTGCTGGCGAACACGAGCGTCCACCCGAGCCAGAGCAGCCCGATCCACATCACGAGCGTGAGCACGAGGATGAGCGGTCCGGCGATGCTGAGCACCCGCGAGCGGTCGCTACTGACGCGTCGCAGGCCGTGCCAGACGAGCGTCGTCAGCCGGCCCGAGAGCGGCCCGGAGCCGCCGTCGACCCAGAGCGTCGTCCAGATGATGTCCACGGTCGTCGCAACGAGCAGTACGAGTCCTGCGAGGAGGAACAGCGGTTGCATTTCCCTTCCGTACCCGTACGTCGGGCAGGCCCGTCAACGGTCGGCCGGCGAGACGAGGGATTGCTTAGAACCGATGACGATCGGCCGCGCAGTCGAGTCGGCGGCCGCCGCCGAACGACGGACTCGAGACGGGACGAGCGGCGGCTGGAGGAGGGCTCGAGTTGCGACCGACGAGCGGTGGTCAGTGATCGGTGATCGCGACCGGGACTGACGACCGATTGCCAGAGTCCGTTTCGGCGGCGTCGACACTCGAGAGGGCGCGAACGAACGCCGGCTAAGGGCGTTACTCGAGCAGGCCGAGGTCCTCGAGTCGGGAGACGATCTTGTCGACGGCGTGCTCGGCGTCTTCGGGCTTCTTGCCGCCGGTGATGACGAGCTTGCCCGACCCGAACAGCAGGGCGACGACCTCGGGGTCGTCGAGGCGGTAGACCAGTCCCGGGAACTGCTCGGGCTCGTACTCGATGTTCTCGAGGCCGAGGCCGATCGCGATCGCGTTCAGGTTGAGGTTGCGGCCGAGGTCGGCCGAGGTGACGATGTTCTGAACGACGATCTCGGGGTCCTCGTTGACCTGAATCTGGAGTTCACGGAGCTTGTCGAAGACGATACGCAGGCTCTCGTGAACGTCGTCGGTACTCTTCGCGCCGGTACAAACGATCTTCCCCGACCGGAAGATCAGTGCGGCGGATTTGGGGTTTTGGGTTCGGTAGACCAGCCCGGGGAACTGCTCGGGGTCGTAGTCGGCCCCCTCGAGGTCCATCGCGACGCTCTGGAGGTCGAGTTCCTGGCCGATACCGGTCGACGCCACCACGTTTTCGATGTTGATGGTATCCTTCGGATCCGTCATTAGTCGCTTAAAAAGACGTATTTAAGGCTTATAAAGGTTGGTGCCGCCGCATGATATATCCGGTTCGTTCGACGGTCACGGAACCGAATACGTTCCGCAGCACGCCCGAGCGGCCGTCGCGCCGGCACCGCGACGATCGACCCGCGGTCCCGCGGTTCGCGGAAAGCGGTAGGCTCATACTCGCCCCGCGGCGACGACCGAACGTGTACCTGCTCGAGCTCGGCGGCGAGGACGACGCCTTCGCGGCCTACGAGGCGGAAAGCGCCGCGACCGGCGTGCGACGGATTGCGCCGGGCCTCGCCGTCGCGCGCGGGATCGCCCCCGAGCGCGTCCGCGGCCTCGCGTACACCCACCGCGCCAGCGAGCTTATCGGTCGGACCGACGCGGACGTAGAGAGCGCGCGGGCGCTGCTCGAGGCTGCGTCGATCGACCGTGACCGCGACGCGACGGTTGCAGTCCGATCCACCGATGTCCACGGCTCGACCGGCGTCAGCACCGAGCGGGCTGAACGGGAACTCGGCCAAGTGCTGGTCGATCGCGGCTTCTCCGTGGATCTCGAGGCTCCCGATCACCTCCTGCGGGTCGCCTTTTCGGAAGGGCGGCTCGAGGGCACGACCGACCCCGCGGACAATTCCGCCGTGCGCGACGAATCCGACGCTCGAGGCGGCGAGCGCGTCTCGATCTGTGCCCTCGGCTGGCTCGCGGCCGAGAGCGTCCGCGATTTCGGCGCTCGCGCGCCCACGGACAAACCTTTCTTCCAGCCCGGCAGCATGGATCCGCTGCTCGCGCGCGCGGTCGCGAACGTCGCGGGCGCACGCACCGGGCGCACGATACTGGATCCCATGTGTGGCACCGGCGGCGGCCTCGTCGAGGCCGGCCTCGTCGGCGCGGACGTGATCGGTACCGACGCCCAGCGAAAGATGGCCGAAGGGGCCCGCGAGAACCTCGCGCACTTCCTCGAGTCCGACGACCCGTCGCCGACGGGCGTCGAGCGCGGTTCCTGGCACGTCGGCCGCGGCGACGCCACCCGGCTCCCGCTCGCCGACGACGCGGTCGACGGCGTCGTCTTCGACGCGCCCTACGGCCGGCAGTCGAAGATCGACACCCACCGCCTCGAGGACTTAGTTGCCAGCGCGCTCGCCGAAGCCCGCCGCGTCGGCTCCCGGGCCGTCGTCGTCGCCGATCGGTCGTGGCGGAGCGAGGCTCGGGAGGCCGGCTGGGAACTCGCCGCGTCGTTCGAGCGCCGCGTCCACCGGTCGCTGACGCGGTACGTGCTGGTGCTCGAGTAGCGCGAGGGAGTTTCACGGTTCTGCCGGAATACTACTCGGCCGATTCGTTCGGCGTGCTGCATCGGCCGAGCAGCAGACCTGCGAATCTCAGGTTCCGAGGACTGACCGCGAGTCGCGGCCGATCGGCTGGTGACTCGTCGGCGCGGTCGCCTATCAACTCGAGAAACGGCGCGACGTCGTCGAAGTTCGGTTCCGTCGAACTGTCTGCGTCTCGGGTCCCGGCGCTCCGTACCGACTGCAAGGCATACCTCTCGAGTTTGACAAACGGACCGTGAATTAATCGCCCGAGCGGCCTTTATTCGACTCCGCGTCGTACCATCGGGTATGGTCTCAATTGACGAAGAACGAGCCGAAGCTGAGGCTCTCGACCGACTCCAAGAGCTCGGGTTGTCCCAGTACGAAGCGCAGACGCTGATCAACCTCCTTCGGCTCGGTACGGGAACCACGCAGGACATTACCCGCGTCAACGGTGTTCCCCGCACTCGCGTGTACGAAGCCACCGAGCGGCTCCACGAGCTGGGCTTTATCGACATCCAGCACACGACGCCGCGGAAGTTCACGATAATCTCGGAGGAGACGATCATCCGCATGCTCAACACCCAACGTGAAAACACGATCACCGAACTTGCGGAGTGTTTTGAGGCGATCGGGCCGGCCCAACCGCAACGCGAACAGTTCGGCGTCTGGACGGTGACCGGTCGGGAGGCGGTCGCGTCTCGCGTCGACGAGTTCATCGCCGACGCGGACGAGCAAATCGTCTACATGACCGTCGACGAGTTACTCACCGACGAGCATCTCGAGCAGCTTCAGGACGCCGACGATCGAGGCGTAGAGATCTACCTCGCGGGAATTTCGGACGATGTTCAGGATCAAATTCACGAAACAGTACCGTCGGCCGAACTGTTCGAAACCTTGTGGGAATGGCGGGATACGCCCGCCGGGAGCCTATTGATCACTGACGAAGAGACGGCGCTCGTCAGCGCCCTCGCGAATGGTTCCGGCGGCGCTACTGAGATCGAAGAAACGGCGATCTGGGGCGCAGGCGATCGAAATAGCCTCGTCGTCGTCCTTCGAGCGATCTTTACGTGGCGACTCGACGGTGAACGAGCAGCGTGAATGCACATCGGTCTCCGCTTAAAGTCACAGTACAGTTACGGAGTTGATCGGCAGCGGCGGATCGCGGGTAACGACACCCGAGCGAGCGGCGGGCGCGGGTCACCGTCTCCGTTCCTATCGACCACTGTCGGCGTTGCTCGAAGGCGACGAGTTGGCTGTCCCAGCAGGACTTCTGAGACCCCTCTCCATTCGAGGGTTTCAACGGGTCGGTTCCGTAGCAGCGACGAACGCTTCAGTAATCCGCCTCGAGCGCTCGTTCCCGAAGCGCCGCGCCCTCGTCGGTTTCGACCGTCAGGTCCGGGACGGGAACGGGCGTGCCGTCCGCGTCGATCGCGACGAAGGTGAACGACGATTCGGTCGTCTTCTCCGTCTCGCCGCTGCGGGGCTCCTCGCGCCAGGCCCGCAGTGCCACGTGGACGCTGGTTCGACCCTCGTCGTAGACGTAGGCTTCGACCAGCGCCGTGTCGCCGATCCGGATCGGTCGCTCGAAGTCGAGTTCGTTCACCTGCGCGGTGACGCAGGTTTCGCCGGCGAAGCGCATCGCCGACATCGCGCCGACCTCGTCGAGCCACTTCATGAGGTTCCCGCCGTGAAGCGTATTATTGTTGTTCGCGTGGTTCGGTTGGACGCGAAAACGGTTCTTGATGTGCGTCTCGAGGACGTTCGGCATACGCCGGTGTTCGCACGAGGCCGTGAAGAAAGCCTGCCTGACCTATGAGATAGCCGACGTTTATTGACCGGCTCCTCGTAGCGGCTCGCGTGGCTCGAGACCGGCAGCGACCGACGTCGCCCCGCTGGGTTCGCGCCGTGCTGGTCGGACTGCTGGGGGCGCGATGGCGCGGCTCGAGAATCGAACTGAGTGACCGGTGGGCGGGAGACGGTTGCCGTCGGACCGGCCGCACCGGTCAGGCGTCTCGCCCTAGCTCCGCCAGCAGGTGCGAGACGTGGATCCGGTCGCTCGTCCCCTCGTGCAACTCGAACTCGATGTCCGCAGCCAGTCGATGAATGCGGGCCAACTTCTCGCCCTGGTAGCGCTTGCGCCCGATCCGAAGAATCGCATCGAGCACCTCCTCGCCGTCCAGTCCTTCGTCGACGAGCAGGTCGTCGAGCGTGCTCCGGGCGTCCGTAAACTCGCCCGCCTCGGCATCGTCGAGCATCGACTCGATCTCGTCGTCCAGACCGACCTCGCCGAGCGTCTCGTAGGCCGCGTTCATCGTCAGTTCGCCCTCGTCCTCGACGGTCGTCTGGGCGCCCAGAATCGCCTGTCGGAGGTTGCCGTCCGCGTAGTTGGCGACGAACTCGAGGCCGTCGGCGTCGTAGTCGACGTCCTCGGCCTCGAGGATACGCTCTAAGACGGCGACGGTCTCGTCGGTCGTCGGCGAGCGGACGGAGACGGGGAAACACCGCGAGCGGATCGGCGGGATCAGCTTCGTCGGCTGGCGCGTGGCGACGATAAACTGGGTCGTCCGGTGGTGTTGCTCCATGATCCGGCGCAGGGCCTGCTGGAAGTCCTCGCGGACGTCCTCGGCGTTGTCCAGCAGGATCGTCTTGTACTCGCCCGAGACCGACGAGTAGCTGGCGGACTCCTTGAGCACGCGGTTGATCATGTCTCGCTTGGACATCGAGGAGCGGCCGACGAGGAACTGCGCGAACCGGGGGTCGTTCTTGATCTCGGTCTTCGTCCGGCCGAAGAAGTCGGCGACGTTGATCTCGATCAGGTCGTTGTCCGGATCGACGTGTGCTTCGCGAGCCAGCGCGCGCGCCGCCGCCGTCTTCCCGCTGCCGGGCGGCCCCTGGAGCAGGAGGTTGATCGGTTCGTCGACGGCCCGCTCTAAGTACTCGCGAACGTCGTCCTGGGGCAACTCCGCCAGTTCGGGAGCGTGCGTATCGGTCCACAGCGGCGCGTCCATCGACCGCCGGTAGGAGCGGCGCGGGTAAGAATCGGTCGATTGTTCGATCGGCTCGAGGCGGCCCGCGGTCCGCGGTGTGCGGTGTGCAGTACGCGGCGCGGTTACCCGTCGGCCGGCTCGACGCTCACGGTGCCGTCGTTCGCGGACTCGTTCCCGTCAGCTGTGGTTTCGTTGCCGCTCTCGTTCGCGGCGCCGTTTCCGCCGTCTCCCGCGGGTTCGATCTCTCCGTCCGCGAGCGTGAACGTCGTTTCGACGGGCTCGCCGTCGTGCTCGATCGGCGGTGCCGACTCGTTGTCGGCGGGGTCGCCCTCGTAGAGGACGGCCGTGAGTTCGTCGTCGCTGCCGACCCCCCCGAGGGCGACGCTGACGTTCTCGTGTTCGCCCGGCGTGAGCGCGGCGCTCGTGCCGACGACGCTGGCGTTGTCGCCGTCGCTGGCGTTGCCGTCGGCCCGGTCCTCGACGGCGACGAACCCGTCCGCGGGGGTCGCGACGTTGAACGTTACCGTACTCTCGTTCTCGCTCGTGTTCGCGACGGTGATGGCGGGATCGGTGTGGAACTCGAACTCGATCGTCTCGAGGGCGCCGTCGGCGTCGGTGTAGACGCCGATGGTCCGCTCGCCGGGTGCGGCCTCGCTGGCGTCGACCTGGAAGGTCACGTCGCGGGATTCCTCTGCCTCGAGTTCCAGCAGCTGGCGTTCGACGACCGCGCCGTCGAGGCGGACCTCGACGTTTTGCTGGGTCGTGAACTCGGTCGGGTTGCTGATCGTCGCGTTGACGTCGATCGTTCCGTTGGTCGTCGCCGACGACGGAACGTCGATAGACTCGACGGCGAACGAGTTGGTCAGCCCCTGTTCTTCGGCGGTCGTCACCGTCGCGGTGTCGCTGACCGGGAACCCGTCCTCGAGGTAGGGGCGGTCCTCCTCGCCCTCGCTTTCCGCGTACGTGTAGGTTTCGTCGCCGTCGGTGTCCTGATGGACGGTCGCCGTGAGTTGGCCGGTCAGTTCCCGGTTTGCAGCCTCGTCGCGTTCGACGGTGACGTTCTCGTGGCTCCCCGAGCTCAGGTAGTCGGAGACGGCGATCGGCTCCGAACCGCCGTCGGTGATGACGACGAAGCCACCGTCCGACAGCGAGACCGAGTCGATCGTCACGCTGGTCCCGTCGCCCTGTTGGTCCGCGAACGTGATCGACGCCTCCGGGTTCTCCTCGACGCCGAAGAGGGTCGGCGCCTGTCCGACGAGTATCCCCGCGGCGAGCACGACCGCGATCGCGAGTAAAATCGCCCCGATGCGCTTGATCGTGCCGAAGGTCGATCTCGAGCTCATTGTGACGTAGTCGCGGACCGTCTCCGATCGGACGACGGCTCGCAGTCACCGACGATTCGAGGCGCACCGATGTAAACATTGAGTTCTGCTGCTGATTGTGCATTTGACACGCCCGCCCCGCGTCGTTCCGGGGACTCCTTCGAGTCGCTCGCCGACCGCGGGGCGATCGAACGGGTACGCGTTGCGGGGGCACGCGGGCCTGGTCGTCGAGAAGACGTCGTTCTCGGTCGGCGTCTACGCCGAGGCCCCGATTCGAAATTCGAGCGTCGAGATCCGAAGGCGGTATACTTGTCCCGGCCCCATCTCGACCCGATGCCACTGCGCGTGACGTTTCTGGGGACGGCCGGTGCGATTCCGACGACCGAGCGGAATCCGAGCGGAATCTTCGTCTCCCGCGAGGGCGAGGGGTTGCTGTTCGACGCCGGCGAAGGGACCCAGCGCCAGATGATGCGCTTCGGCACCGGCTTTTCCGTCTCGCACCTGTTCGTCACGCACCTCCACGGCGACCACGTCCTCGGGATTCCGGGGCTGCTCCAGACGATGGACTTCAACGACCGCGAGGAGCCGCTGGCGATCCACACGCCCCTGGGAACGCGGCGCAAGCTCAAGTCGCTCGTGAACGCCCTCGACAACGACCCGGCGTTTCCGGTGCGGATCAACGAGGTCGGCGACGGCGACGTCGCCTACCGGGCCGACGAGTACGAGATTCGGGTCTTCGGTACCGACCACGATACCCGGTCGGTCGGCTACGCCCTCGTCGAGGACGACCGCAAGGGCCGGTTCGACCGCGAACGCGCCGAGGAACTCGGCGTTCCGGTCGGGCCGAAGTTTTCCCAACTCCACGAGGGAACCCCCGTCGAACTCGAGGACGGTACCGTCGTCGAACCGGAGCAGGTCGTCGGCGACCCGCGGCCGGGCCGGACGATCGTCTACACTGGCGACACCCGGCCGACGGCGGCGACGCTCGAGGTCGCCGACGAGCCGGACCTGCTGATCCACGACGCGACCTTCGCCGAGGATCGGGCCGACCGCGCGGCGAAGACGGCCCACGCGACGGCCACGCAGGCCGCCGAGATCGCCAACCGGGCCGGCGCGAAGCGACTGGCGCTGATGCACATTTCCTCGCGGTACGCGGGCCACGTCGAGGACCACGAGCGGGAAGCCGGCGAGGTGTTCGACGGTGATGTATTGGTCCCCGAGGACGGACAGAAACTCGAGATTCCGTATCCGGATTCGGACGAGGAGTGAGCTCGGGGCAGCGGCGCTACTCGTGGCCGTACACCGGCACCGGCTCGTACGGCTCCTCGAGGTAGTCGACGTCCGAATCCGACAGGTCGATCTCGAGCGCCTCCACCGCTTCTTCGAGGTGCTCGACGCTCGAGGTCCCGACGATCGGCGCGGTCACGTTGTCGTTCTGGAAGTGCCAGGCCAGCGCGATCTGGGCCATCGTGACGCCCTTCTCGTCGGCCAATTCCTGCACCCGCTCGTTGATCTCCTCGCTGCCCGGGAACTCGTGGTACGGGACGCCGGCCTCCTTGGCCTCGTGCTCGCCGCGAGTTGTCGTCTGGAACTCCTCGTGAGGGCGCGCGAGGTAGCCCGCCGCGAGCGGACTCCACGGGATCGTCCCGACGTCGTACTGCTCGCAGACGGGGTACATCTCGCGCTCCTCCTCGCGGTAGGCCAGGTGGTAGAGGTTCTGCATCGTCTCGAAGGGCGCCAGCCCCTCGCGCTCGCTCACCCGCCGGGCCTCGAGGAACTGGTGGGCCCACATCGACGAGGCGCCGACGTGGCGGACCTTGTCGCGTCGAACCGCGTCGTCTAACGCCCGCAGTGTCGTCTCGATCGGCGTGTCGTAATCCCAGCGGTGGATCTGGTAGAGATCGAGGGTGTCCATCCCCAGTCGATCCAGGGAGTGCTCGAGTTCCTGCTCGATGGTCTTTCTCGAGAGTCCGGTCGCGTTCCGGTGATCCGTCGCGCCGCTGAAGCGGACCTTGGAGGCGACGACCATCCGGTCGCGGTCGTAGTCGGCGAGCACGTCGCCCAGAATCTCCTCGGACTCGCCCGCGGAGTAGACGTTCGCCGTGTCGAAGAAGTTGATGCCGAGGTCGATCGCGCGCTCGATGAGCTCGCGGCTCTCCTCGGGATCTAACATCCAGTTGCGGTCGGTGCCGAAGCTCATGCAGCCGAGACAGATCTTGCTGACTTCCATCCCGGTCGAGCCGAGGGTGGTGTACTCCATGCGTGGGTTTCCCTCCCGAAGCATCAAATAGCTTCGACGTCAGCAGCGTATTTCTGACAGGAACCTAACTACCGACGTATGGTGAATCAGCCCTCCGCGGACGAACTGGAAGCGCGAATCGAGCGCCTCGAGTCGCGGGTGCGATCGCTGACGGTCGGACTCGTTCTTTCGATCGGCGGTCTCGGCGTCCTTACCGTCGTCCCCGATTTCGCGCCGGTCTTGCTCGTGATGCTGGCGCCGTTTTTGCTCCTGCTCGCGATCGATCTAGTTGGATCGTAACACTGTAGATAGACTGTCGTACAGCGTCTCAACGTTGCTTCTCGAGAGCGAACCACCGTTACCGCCCGCCATGGGTTTATATTCGGGGATTGCCTAACGGTATCCGTGAGCACCCGAACGAGTGCGCTCGATGCAGTCGTCTTCGGAGTCGACGTGCAAAGCGGCGACGTGCGGGGCGACGCGCCCTCCTACGCACTGGTGAGGTACGACGGCGAGGAGGTCCGCCGCGACGTCGTCTCCCACCGCAAACTCCGGCGACTGATCGACGACGAGGAGCCGGCGATCGTCGCGACGGACAACATGTACGAGCTGGCCGCCGACAAGGACCAGCTCATCCACTTTCTCGGCTCGCTGCCCTCCGGCACGAAGCTCGTCCAGGTGACCGGCGCCGAGCAGCCCGAGCCCCTCTCCCGGGTTGCGAAGCGCCACGGAATCCCCTACGGCAAGCAGCCGATGAAAGAGGCCGAGGCCGCGGCCCGCCTGGCGGCCCACAACGTCGGCTACGAGGTCTCCGCGTTCACCGATACGACGGAAGTCAAGGTCGCCCGCGGCCGCTCGACCGGCAGCGGCGGCTGGAGCGAGGACCGATACACCCGCCGCATCCACGGCTCGGTCAAGCGCCGCGCTCGCGAGGTCGAGTCCGAACTCGAGGAGGCCAACCTCGCGTACGAGACGGATACCCGCGAGGCCTACGGCGGCTACGCGAACGCAATCTTCACCGTCGAAGCCAAGCCCAGCGAGATTCCGGTCTCCCGCAACCGCTCGGGCGACGTCCGCGTCGAGATCGAACGGGAGCGACGGGACGGGATCGAGTTCCGGCCGCTCGCCAAGCGCCGGGACCACGTCATCGTCGGAATCGATCCCGGGACGACGACCGCCGTCGCCATCGTCGGCCTCGAGGGCGAGGTGTTGGACGTCTGGAGCTCCCGCACCAGCGACACCGCCGAGGTGATCGAGTGGATCGTCGAGCGGGGCCGGCCGATCGTCGTCGCGGCCGACGTGACGCCGATGCCCGAGACGGTCGAAAAGTTCCGCCGGAGCTTCGACGCCGCTGGCTGGGCCCCCGAGACCGACCTCCCCGTCGACGAGAAGCAACACCGCACGCGCGAGCACCCCTACGAGAACGACCACCAGCGGGACGCCATGGCGGCCGCGCTGTACGCTTTCGACGCCCGCGAGGACCAGTTCGAGCGCATCGCTCGGAAGCTCCCGCCGGGCGTCGACCGCGGCGAGGTGACCGCCCGCGTCGTCGCCGGCGAGGAGAGCGTCGAGGCCGTCCTCGCGGACTTGGAGGACGACGACGAGTCCGAGACCGACGAGACCGAGCACCAGCCCCGCGAACTCACCGAGGAAGAGAAGCGCATCAAGGACCTCAAGCGCCAGGTCGAACGCCTCCAGTCCCACGTCGACACCCTCGAGGACCGCCTCGAGCAGAAGGACGACCGCATCGACGACCTCGAGTCCGAACTCGAGGCCGCCCGCCGCAAGGAGCGCAAGGAGGTCCGGAAGGACCGCGAGGTCACCCGCTACCGCCGCAAGGCCGAGCGCCTCGAGTACGAGCGCGACGAGGCCCGCGAGGAGGTCGAGGAACTCGAGAAGAAAGTCGAGCGGATGAAGGCCCTCTGGAAGCTCGACCACTCGAACTTCAGCGACGTCTCGGCGAAGAAGGAGGGGCTCGTCCCCGTGAAGGTCGTCGAGAAGTTCACCAAGGGGGCCATTCGGGAGGCCGACGAGCAGTACGGGATCGCCCCCGGCGACGTCGTCTACCTCCGGGACGCCAGCGGCGCGGGTCGCTCGACGGCCGAACTACTCGCGGACTTCGAACCGCGGGTCATCCTCAAGGACGGCGGACTCTCGGAGATCGCCGACGAGATCCTCTTCGACGAGGAGATTCCCGTCGGCCCCGCCGACGACGTGGCCATGCAGGAGGTCGACGAACTCGCCGTCGCCCGCGAGGACGACGTCGAGGCGGTGATCGACGATTGGCACGAGCGCGCTCGCGACCGCCGCCTCGACCGGAAGGCCGAGATGGTCGACCAACTCATCAGCGAGCACCGGGCCGGCAACAACGAAGTCTAAGGTCGAGACGCCGCGATTTTCTCGGTTCGTTCTGCGATGCCTGACCGCGAGCCGCCGTTCAGTCCGCCGACTCCGTCGGCGAGAGCACCTGCGGGACCTCATCGACGTCGACTTCCTCGGTCAGATCCTCCGTATCGTCGACCGGGCCGTTGACGAACAGCGCGTGTCCGATGAACGCGAGCGCCACGACACCGAGCGCGGCGATCGAGACCTCGAGGGCGATCGGCGTGAAGTAGCCGATGAGCGCCCCGGCGGCGAGACTGCCGCCGATACACCCCAACACGAGATCGTAGTAGTGCAGCGAGTAGCCCATACGCGGACGGAGACACTGCGGGGGGAAAACGGTCGGGGGTGCGATGGCACGGTCTCGCGGTCTCGCGGTCTCGCAGTCTCACGGCCACGCGGGTTCGCAGCCACACGGTCCGCTCGAGCACCCCGTCCTCGACCGATCAAAACATGCCGAAACTCTGGAGCATGCCCGACACCAGCGACTTCACGACCAGTCCGAGTCCGACGAGCACGAGCGCCATCCCCGCGGCGATGATCGGGTTCGCGTAGGCAATGAGTCCGATACCGCCGAGTAACACCACGACGCCGACGATCCCGAGGGGACCGATCTTGTCGATCATACGCAGGAGTGGTCAGGCGACGGAAATAAACGACGTGGTTTGCCGGCCGCTCGAGCGGTCGTCCGCGCGTTCGCAGCGGACGCCGCGGCCCCCGTTCGCTCGTCTCTCCGACGTAGGGCGATCCCCGCGCGGAAATCGATAAAGGATTAAACGCCTCCAACGCGAATTCTCCCGTATGAGTGACGACGGCGACGGCGGTCGCAAGAACCTCCGGATGCCAGAGGACGACGAGGTCTTCGCGACCGTCACCGACATGCTCGGGGCGAATCGGGTGAAAGTACGCTGTGCCGACGGCCAGGAACGAACGGCGCGCATTCCGGGGAAGATGCAGAAACGCATCTGGATCCGCGAGGACGACGTCGTCCTCGTCGAACCCTGGGACTGGCAGGACGAGAAGGCCGATATCACCTGGCGCTACGAGAAGAGCGAAGCCGACCAGTTGCGCGAGGAAGGCCATATCCAGTAGACCGAAATTTTACGCTGCGGTCTATCGCGCTGGTGGCGTTGCCACACAGCGCGATGTCCCTCGGCAAAATTTCGATTGAAAACATCCTCCTTCCGTTCACTCGTTTCACTCGCACACATCAGTCGTCAGCCCGAGCGCTACGCGCTCGGTGAACGGCGTCGCTCGGGTTTTTCAAACCGCTCGCTCGCCGACAGTACGCTGGTAGCTCGCTTCAGCAGCTGCTGCCCAGCTATTTTCCGCTCCGTGTATCAGTAGCCTGCCCTTCCCCGGTTCGGACGCTCCTCGAAGTGCTCGGAGCGTCCTCACGGCCAGCAATTTCACCTGCAGTCTCATCTGAAATCTATCTACCACGAATGAGGGCAGCACAGAAAGCTTATCTCGAGGCTTGACTTTCCAGCACGCATGACTCTCAGCCGTCGGCAGCTTCTGCAGAGCGTCGGAGCCGGCGTCGCGACTGGGGTACTCGGAACGACGGCGTCGGCAGCAGGCTCGAGGACGGACACCCGCAGAGTGTTCGTCCACCCGCGGAACGGCCTGCTCGGCAACCTCCTCGAGGTCGTCGAATCCGTCGGCGGGACGACGGTTCTCGAGTACGACAACTTCGACTTCGTGGTCGCGGAGGTTCCCGAGAGCCGATTGGACGACCTCCTTTCGGCGACCGGCGTCGCGGCGGTCGAGGAGGACGACGAGACGGGAATTCCCGACGACTGGGATCCCTCGCTACTGGACGTACTACTGCCCCCGGACAGGGCGGACTGTTCGACCCACCCGGACCAGCGAGCGTCGTGGGGGCACGAGCGAATCGGCGCCGACGACGTCGAGCCGGACGGAACGGGCGTCGACATCGGCATCCTCGATACGGGCATCCAGACCGACCACTGTAGCCTCGAGGTTGCGGGCGGCCGGAACTTCACGGCGTCCGGGCCGCCCGGCGACTACGAGGATCGGCACGGGCACGGGACCCACGTCGCCGGCATCGCCGGCGCGCTGGACAACGATCTCGGCGTCGTGGGGACCGCGCCGAACGCGAACTGCTACGCAGTAAAGGTGCTCGACGACGAGGGCCGCGGCCGGTACAGCGAACTGATCGCCGGGATCGACTGGTGCATGTCGAACGACGTCGAGCTCATCTCGATGAGCCTCGGCGGCGAGACCGAGAGCGAGACGCTCGCGGAGGCGATCGCGAGCGCCCACGAGGAGGGCCATCTCCTACTCTCCGCGGCCGGAAACGAGGGGAATCCGGGCGACGGCACCTGCGACGCGGAGACGATGACCTACCCGGCGACCCACGAGGACGTCCTCGCGGTCGCCGCGACGGACGAGGACGACTCGCTGGCGTCCTACAGCAGCGTCGGCTCCGCGGTCGACCTGCTCGCGCCGGGTACGAACATCGTCTCGAGCGTCGTCGACAACGAGTACGCCGAGGCGAGCGGGACGAGCATGGCCTGCCCGTTCGTCACCGGCGTCGCGGCGCTGGTCTGGGAGACCGTGGACGAGGACGGACCCGGCCCGAACGAAGCGGTTCGGCAGGCTCTCACCGAGTCGGCGGAGCCAGTCTTCGAGAACTGCGAAGAAGGGTACGGGCTCGTCGACGCTCGTGCGGCACTAGCAGAGGACGGCGCGGTCGACGACGAGCCCGACCGCGGCGCGGATCGGGACGGCGAACGCACCGGGAATCGACTCGAGGCGGCGCTCGAGTGGCTCGCGAACGCGATACGGGATTTCGTCGAGTGGCTCAACGGGCTGTTCCGTTGATCGTTGGCGACCGAAAGCGGAATCCGAGTCGTCCGTGACCGCCGGTTACAGCCCGGCGACGTCCTCGATCGCGTCGGTCAGCCGCTCGATCGACTCGAGGTCGTGTTTGCCCATGTGGCCGATGCGGAAGGTCTTCTCACCCAGCTGGGAGCCGTAGCCGTTCGAGAAGACGAAGTCGTACTCCTCGCTGACGGCGTCGATGGTCTCGGCGACGTTGATCCCCTGGGTGTTCTCGATGCAGGACACCGTCTGGGACTCGTAGCCCTCCTCGGGGAACATGGCGAAGTGCTCGCGGGCCCACTCGCGGGTGTACTCGGCCATCTCGCGGTGGCGCTCGTCGCGGGCGCCGTGGCCCTCCTCGAGCATGTGTTTCATCTGCTTGCGGTAGGCGAGCATGACCGGGATAGCGGGCGTCGAGTGGGTCTGGCCCTTCCGGTCGTAGTAATCCAGCGAGCGCTGGAAGCCGCCGTACCACGACGCGCTGTCCTTCTGGAGTTCGCGCTCGTAGGCCTCGTCGCTGACGACGCAGACCGCGAGTCCGGGCGGCATGGCGAAGGCCTTCTGGACCGACGTGAAGATGACGTCGATGTTGTGCTCGTCGATGTCGACGTAGTCGCCGCCCAGCGCGGAGACGGCGTCGACGATGAAGTAGGTGTCCGGGTACTCCGCGACGACGTCGCCGATCTCCTCGATCGGGTTGCGGACGCCCGTCGAGGACTCGTTCATCACGCAGGTGACGGCGTCGTAGTCGGTGTCGCTCTCCTCGAGTTTCTCCCGGACGCCCTCGGGTTTGACCGCCTGTCCCCACTCGTACTCGAGGGTGTCGACGTTCTTGCCCAGCCGTTCGGCGACGTTGGCCTGGCGCTCGCTGAAACTCCCGCAGGTCGTCACGAGGACGTCCTCGTCGACGAGGTTGAGGATCGAACTCTCCATGAATTCGGTCCCGGAGCCGGTGAGGATGATGACCTCGTTGTCGGTGCCGAGGAACTCCTTCGTGTCCTCGACGACGGTCGTGTAGAGGTCGGTCATGCGGTCCATCCGATGGCCGAACATCGGCTGGCTCATCTCTTCGATGACGTCCTCGCGCACTTCGGTCGGACCGGGGATGTACAGCGTCTTGTCGGGATAGTCGTCGGTATACTCGCGTTTTTCGGTCACGGAAACCACCTGAGTACGGCTTACTGCGTCACCCGACGGTATGGTACTTTTGATGCCGTGTCGAAATCGAGTTGTCCGCCGCGCCGTCGCCGCCGGGCTCGAGCCGTTGCGTATTCGGCGCCTCTCGACCGTGTGACGGAACCGTCTCGATAACCGAACGTGTCAGCACGGGAGCGGGGGGAACGGGCGGCGACGAGAGTGCGGTCGCTACTCGGCTGTCGGCGAACGAAAAAGCCGCGAGAAACGGAAACGGAATCGGAATCGAAGCGGTGTGTCGTTATTCGACCTGGATCTCGCCGACCATCTGCGCCTCGTGGGGCTGGCAGACGTACTCGACGATCTCGCTGGTGGCTTCGAACTCGATCATCTGGCTGTCGCCGGGCTCTTCCTCGTTGGTCGTCTCGGTCTCGTAGCCCTCGACGACGTCGCCGCTGTCGTTGCGGAGTTCGATGTTGTGAGTACCGCCGTCGCCCTGCGGCCAGCCGATCGTGTAGGTCTCGCCCTCGGTGAGGATGAGCGTCGGGTTGGACGCGTCGGCGATGCTGTCCGGTGCGATGCCGGTCCATTCGGTCGTCTGAGCGTCGAGTTCGATGGTCGTACCCGGCTCGATTTCGGTGCCGCTGGAGCCGCCACCGTTGCCGCTATCGTTGCTGTCACCGTTACCGTTGCCGTTTCCGTTACCGTTGCCGCCTCCGCCACAGCCGGCGACGAGCGCCGTGGTTGCTGCTGCGCCGGTTACCTTGAGCGCTTTTCGGCGGGAAACCGCGTTCTCTCGTGTCATCACTCCGGAGTTAGGGCTGGCAACATAAAAATGGACACCCTCCTACCCTACAAAGTTATGCACTCACATACCACAACTGTCGAAATCGAACCCCGCCAGATACCTTTTTATCGACTCGATCGGCGCCGTCGATTCCTCGGCTTATTCGACCGGGGACCAGGCTGATCGGTCACTCCGTCGTCTCGTGGTCGCGGCCGAACCGCGTCCCCGGCTCGAGCGAGAGTTTGAGGAAGATCGGCACGGTGACGACGGCGATCGCGATCTCGAGGCCGCCGACGACGAGAAAGGAGAGGCCGTAGCCGTAGTTGCTGGCGACGGTGCCGCCGATGAGGTAGCCTCCGAGGAAGCCGAGGCTGCCGGCGAGGTTGAAGCCGGCCATCGCGAGGCCGCGTTCGCCCTCGTCGGCGAGATCGGTAACCAGCGCCATCGTCGTCGGGGAGACGAGGGCGCCGAGGACGCCGATGCCGACCATGCCGACCGCCGCGGTCGCCACCGTCGGCGCGGCGCTGAGCGCGAGGATGCCGACGCCGTAGCAGATCGAACCGACGACGATCGGGATCGTCCGACCGATCCGGTCCGACAGCGCCCCCATCGGATACTGCAGGAGCGCGAAGGGGGCGAAGAAACACGCCAGCAGGAGGCCGGTCGTTCCGGCGTCGACGCCGAAGACGTCCTGGAAGTACAGCGTCCCGACGAGCGCGAAGAAGCCGGCGGTCATGCGGTCGACGAACCCGAACGCGTAGGGGATCGACAGCGTCGGCCGCCGGCGCACGCCCTCGAGCAGCGCGCGGGCGGTCCGCTTCTGACTCGGTGTGCGGTCCTCGATCAGCGAGACGACCGCCCCGACGACGACGAGCAGGCCGGCGGCGACGACCAGCGGCGCGATCGGATCGACCTCCGTTAGCTGGCCGCCGACCGGCGCGCCTATCGCGGCGCCGAGCCCGAT
This sequence comes from Halopiger xanaduensis SH-6, assembly GCF_000217715.1. GTDB lineage: Archaea > Halobacteriota > Halobacteria > Halobacteriales > Natrialbaceae > Halopiger > Halopiger xanaduensis. Next base: position 559,922 of record NC_015666.1, on the reverse strand, counting down.
GGCGATCCCCGCCGCGCCCATGTTTCGGCCGTGGCCGCCGTCTAAGTCCATCAGCATGGTCATCGTCAGCGAGAACGCGCCGATGGTCATCGCGCCCTGGAAGAGCCGCAGGAGGAGCACGCCCTCGAAGGGGATCGAACCGATCGCGGGCACGGCGGCCAGCGCCGCGTAGCCGACGGCCCCGGCGAGCGAGCCGGCGACGATAAACGGCGTTCGCCGGCCGGTGACGTCGCTGGCCATCCCCCAGACGCCGACGAAGGCGACGTAGGCGGCGAACTCGGCGACGAGGAACCACATGCTCGCGTCGAGCGGCGTCGCCGCGAACGCCGAGGTGGACGCGTCGGCGCCCAGCGTCTCGACGAGCGTCGCGACCCCCGGGTAGAGCAACAGCTGGGAGAACAACACGGCGAAGACGACCGCGGCGAGTACCAGCCGGTCCCGATCGCTCGAGTGCACGCGCGACCCTACGGACTACGGACCTATCAAGGCGTCTGTCCCGGACGATAGCACGAGGCGACTCAGTGCTCCCGCTCGCCGTCGACCGCCGCCTGCGCTTCCTCGAGCGTGAAGTTCCCCTCGTAGAGCGCGCTGCCGACGACCACCGCGGCTGCACCCCCCTCCGCGAGCGCGCGGACGTCCTCGAGCGTCGCCACGCCGCCGCTGGCGATCACCGGAATATCGGTCGCCTCGACCAGCTCTCGCACGGGCTCGGTCGCGACGCCCTCGAGTTGGCCCTCGACGTCGACGTTGGTAAACAGGATCGCGGCAGCACCGAGGTCCTCGTAGCGTTCGGCGGCCTCGACGGGCGAGACGCCGGCGCCCTCGGTCCAACCCTCGACGACGACCTCGCCGTCCTTCGCGTCGAGGCTGACGACGACGCTGTCGGGGTACTCCTCGCTGATCTCGCGGACGATCTCGGGGTTCTCGACCGCCGCGGTGCCGAGGATGACCCGGTCGACGCCCCGCTCGAGCAGACCCGCGGCGTCCTCAGCGGTTCGGATTCCGCCGCCCAGTTGCGTGGGCACGTCGACGGCCTCGAGCACCCCCTCGATGGCGTCGGCGTTCGCGCGCTGGCCCTCGAATGCGCCGTCCAGGTCCACGAGGTGCAGCGACTCGGCGCCGGCGTCGATCCACCGTCGGGCGGCCTCGACCGGATCGCCGTAGGTCTTCTCGGTCCCGCGCTCGCCCTGGACGAGCTGGACGACTTCGCCGTCCTGCACGTCGACGGCGGGGATGACCTCGAACTCGGTATCGAACTGATCGTTCATACGCGTGTGAGCGCGCCCGACTCGAGTAAAGGCGACGGTTCCGACCCGCGTGCCGCCGTCGAGCCGGCGGTTTCGACCGTCTGTCGACGCCGATGGTCGTCATCGGTCCGTTACAGTCCGCTTTCCTTGCGGAGTTATTACATGTTCGCCCGGTGTGGATCGCATTACGATGGCGGTTCTCGCGCCGCTGGTCCAGGAACCGGCGGCTCAACCCGCGTTGACGACCGACGCGCTCGTCGTGTTCGGCGTCGTCCTCGTGGCGCTCGTGCTCTTTCTCACCGAGCGCCTGCCGATCGACGTCACCGCGATCTTACTGATCGTGATTCTGGTCGTCCTCGAGCCGTGGACCGGGATCGACCCCGAAACCGGCATCTCCGGATTCGCGAACGAGGCGACGATCACCGTCCTCGCGATGCTCATCCTGAGCGGGGGGATCAGCCGAACGGGCCTCGTTCAGGAACTCGGCCGGCGGATGGCCGCGTTCGCGGGCGACAGCATCCACAGACAGCTGTTCGCCACCGTCGCCGCGACCAGCCCCGTCTCCGGCTTCCTCAACAACACGCCGGTCGTCGCCCTGCTGGTCCCGGTGGTCACCGACGTCGCCAACCGCGGGAACACCTCACCCTCGAAGCTGCTGATCCCGCTCTCCTACGCCTCGCAGATCGGCGGCATGCTCACGCTCATCGGCACCTCGACGAACATCCTCGCCAGCGACATCAGCGGCCGGCTCGGGAGCGAATACCCCGAACTCCACCGGTTCTCGATGTTCGAGTTCACGCAACTCGGCGCACTCGTCACCCTCGTCGGCGGCCTGTACCTGATCTTCGCCGGTCACTATCTCCTCCCCGAGCGTGTGCCCCCGCGGGCGGACTACCTCGAGGAGTACGACGTCGGAAACTACGTCGCCGACGTCGCGGTGGTGCCGGGCTCCCCGCTCGTCGGCGAATCGATCGGCGACGCCACCGCGGCGCTCGGCCCCGAAATCGACGTCGTGCAGGTCGTCCGCGACGCGGACCGGTCGATCGCGCCGCGCCAGGAGACGCGGCTGCACGAGGGCGACGTCCTCGTCGTCCGCACGAATCGGGACGCGATCACGGCGCTCGAGGACGCCGAGGGAATCGAGCCGGTCGGCCAACCCCGGTTGGACGGGGATCTCTCGGCCGAGGAGGGGATCATCACCGAACTCGTCGTCTCGCTCGACTCCCGGCTGATCGGCGAGCGGCTCGATCCGGAAGCGTTCCGCGAGGAGTTCGACGCCGCGGTGCTCGGCCTGCGACACCGGGGCGAACTCATCGCCGAGCGCATCGTCGGGACGCGCCTCGGGGTCGGCGACACGCTGCTCGTCCAGGCGGCGCCGGAGACGCTCGAGCGACTCTCGCGTCGCGACGACGTGATCGTCGCCCGCGAACCGTCCCAGCCTGACTACCGGGCGGACAAGGCGCCCGTCGCCGTCGCGATCATGATCGGCGTCGTCGCCGTCGCCGCCCTCGAGATCTACCCGATCCTGATTTCGGCGCTCGCGGGCGTGGTCGCGATGGTCGTCACCGGCGTCCTCGACGCGAACGAACTGTACGACGCCGTCGAGTGGGACATCATCTTCCTGCTGGCGGGCGTGATCCCGCTGGGGATCGCGCTCGAGGAGTCCGGCGGGGCGGCGCTGCTCGCGTTCGCGGTCGTCGAGACCGCGTCGGTGCTGCCGACGATCGCCGTCCTCTGGCTGTTCTACATGCTCACGGCGCTGCTGACGAACGTCATCAGCAACAACGCCAGCGTCGTCCTGCTGATCCCGGTCGCGGCGGCCGCGGCGGCGGGGATCGGCGCGAACCCGTTCGCGTTCGTGCTGGCCGTGACCTTCGCCGCCAGTACGGCCTTTCTGGGGCCGATCGGCTACCAGACGAACCTGTTCGTCTACGGGCCCGGCGGCTACCGCTTCACCGACTACGCTCGCATCGGCGCCCCCTTGCAGTTGATACTCTCGGTCGTGACGGTGCTCGGAATCGCGTTCTTTTGGGGCGTCTGACGTCGATCCCCAAAGTAATTTCACACGCTGCGCTAAACTACTGGTAGATGCTGAGTGCCCGTCAGGATCGCGTTCGTAACCACCCGGACACCGCGACCGCGCCGGTGGGGGTGGTCGAGCGATGAATCCGAGTCGTATCGACGCGATCATCGATCTCGCCTACGGCGTCCTGATTTTCGTCTCGGTCGTGCTGATCGTCATCGAGGGAACGCGGGTCGGGGTCGCGCTCGGGTTGGGCGTCCTCGTCTCGTACGCCTTACACGTCATCTGGAAGATGGCGCGCTTCGATCCGGAGTGGATGACGAGGGAAGTCGAAGCGACGGTCGAAGAAGCCGTCGAACAGTCGATCGGCGAGCAGGTCGACGCGGTTCAGGACCAGATCGAAACGGTCGACGAACGCATCGACCGGCGGCCACGCGAAGACGAGATCGAGGACCTCCTCGAGGAGACGGTTGCCGAGGATGCGACCGACGACGCGGCCGGCAGGGACGGCGCCGAAAGATCCGATCGCTGACCTTTCGGTCCCGATCTCGGTCCCGGTCGGTGCTCGGGGACCGGGCTCGGCCCGGACTCGAGACCCTCGAGCGCGAGCGCGGGCTCGAGTCCGAACCCGAGTCCGAGGCCGCGTCCGCCGATCCGCTCGGCGGCCGAGAGAGCACAACGAATATCCGAATCCAGGTAAAAGTCGCAGATCAGATAACAGTATGGTGTCCGCGCTGCTGCTCGTCGGGATTCTCGTGGCCGTCTTCGTGGGTTACAACATCGGCGGGGCGACGACGGGGCCGGCGTTCGGGCCGGCCGTCGGCGCCGACGCCATCTCGAAAACCGCCGCCGGACTGTTGATGACCGTCTTCTTCTTCGTCGGCGCGTGGACGATCGGCCGTCGCGTCGTCGATAAGCTCGGCCGGGAACTCGTTACCGACACCGCCATCTTCACGCTCGAGGCCAGCGTCGGCGTCCTCTTTTTCATCGGGGTCGCGCTGTTTATCGGGAACTTCTTCGGCGTGCCGGCGTCGACGTCGATGACGGCCGTCGGCTCGATTGCGGGGCTCGGACTCGCCGCCGGCGAACTCGACTGGGCGGTGATGGGCGAGATCGCGATCTGGTGGATCGTCTCGCCTTTCATCGGCTTCTGGGTGTCGCTGATCATCGGTCGGTACTTCTACGCCGCGCTGAACCGGCGGATCGTAATCGAGCGCAGCGAGGGGCCGCTCTTTACGATCGACCGCTCCCGGGCCGTCCCGATTCCGGTCCCGAGCGAGACCACGAACCGGCGCGAGTTGGGCGGCGTGGCGATGGTGATCGCCATCGGCTGCGTGATGGCGTACAGTTCCGGGACCTCAAACATCGCGAACGCGGTCGCGCCGCTGGTCGGCAGCGGCGAACTCGAGATGAACCCCGCGATCGTCATCGGCTGTTTCGCGGTCGGGATCGGCACGCTCACCATCGCGCGTCGGACCCTCGAGACGATGGGCAGCGAACTCACGGAACTGCCGTTGACGGCGGCGATCGTCACCGCGACGGTGAGTTCGACGCTCGTCATCTTCCTCTCGGCGATCGGCATTCCCGCGAGTTTCGTCATCATCGCGACGATGTGTATCATCGGCCTCGGATGGGGGCGGGCGACCCGCCCGGTGACGGTGAGCGACGCCGTGCGCGGGGAAGGGGACGCGCCGGTCTCGGTCGGCGCGCTCTCCGCCGACGAGGAAGGCGACGAACTGCCGCCGATCGGCGAGGAAGAATCCGAGCGGATCCCCAGCGCGGCGGACCTGTTCAATCCGGCGACGACGGCCCGCGTCGTGCTCATGCAGAACGTCGTGCCGGCTATCGCGACGATCGGGGCGTACGCCACGTTCCGATTCGTTCCGATTTTCGGCCTCTAACGCTACCGCCACCGCCACCGCCACCGCTACCCGGGCTCGAGTCCGAAACCCGTCCGGTCGCGCTTTTTTCGACCCGGTTCGATCGTCGTACAGCTCCCGATCCCCGATACCGCCGACTCGAGCGGCGGGTCGAGCGCTCTCGCCCTCCTCGCGCGGTCCTGCCGGGGGTATATGATGCGCCAGCCCGTACGTGACGAGGAGGCAGTCGCCGATGCCCGACACCCACGATACCGCCGCTACCGACCACCGCGTGCTCGTTCCTGTTGCGGTGCTCGGCGGGGAGAGCGTCCCCACGACGTTGATCGATGCGTTCGCGTCGATCCCGGTTCTCCTGCTCGGCTACCACGAAATCCCCGAACAGACGCCGCCGGACCAGGCGCGCGAGCAGTTCCAGCGGCGAGCCGCGCGCGAACTCGAGGAGCGCTGCTCGGCGTTCGAGGCCGCCGGCTGCCCCGTCACCTCGCGGCTCGTGTTCACCCACGACCGCTTCAAGACGTTCGAACGCGTCGCGGTCGACGCGGGCTGTGACGCCGTCCTGATCCTCAATCCCGCGCCCGTCCTCGAGTCGATGCTCGTCGCGATTCGAAGCGACATCAACGTCGAACACAAGGCACGACTCGTCGCCACCGTCCTCGAGGACACCGACATAGACGCTACGCTCCTTCACGTCGTCGGGGACGAGCGCGACCGCGAGCGGGGCGAGGAACTGCTCGCGACGATGGCGACGGCGCTCGAGGACGCGGGACTCGATCCCGACCGCGTCTCACGATCGGTCGTCGTCGACGACTCGCCGACCGAGGCGATCCTCGCGGCCGCCGAGGACCACGACGTGCTCGTCGCCGGCGAGAGCCGCCCCTCGATTCGCCGCTACGTCTTCCGGGACCGCGCCGAACGGCTCGCGAAGCGAACGGCCGATCCGGTCCTGGTCGTCCGCGGGGAGTACCTCGAGGAGGACGACGAGGCGGCTCGAGACGGGCCGTCGGCGTGAGTCGACGCCGCTCAGGTGGTTTACGGCTTCGGCTCTGACTCTGACCCTGATCCTGATTCCCCCTCCGCCGACGAGTCGTCCGGACGCCGAACCACCAGTACCGGACCGACCGACTCCGCGGCGAGCCGCTCGGCTTCGTCGCCGAACAGCAGTGACTGGAGGGAGGGCGCGCGTTCGCCGACGACGACGGCATCGTGGGCGGCGGCGTCCTCCCTGAGCGCGTCGAACGTGCGGCCGCCGAGCGCCCCTTCGCTCACGACGAGCGTCGACTCGGTATCGATGCCGCGACTCGAGAGCGTTTCGGCGGCCTCCTCGAGCAACAGTCGACCGTCGGCCTCCGCGTCGGTCGCGAGAAATAGGGTCACGCCGATTTCGCGGTCGTCGATCAGGTCGGCGACGAACGCGAGGACGCGGTCGGCGGCGACGTCCCCGGTCAGGGGGACCAGGAGCCGGTCGATCGAGTCCGCGATGCCCGTCAGTACGTACGCCTGCGAGCCGGTTTCCGCGGCGACGCGGTCGATCGTTCGATCCCGGTCGTGCGTGAACGCGAGCCGGTAGTCGGCCGCGCCCCCGCCCGCCTCGAACGTCGCCGTCAGGGTCTCGAGGGTGGCGGTCGCTCGGTCGCCGTACTGGACCCGCGCCTGGTCCGGCGGCGTCTGCTCGGGCAGGACGTGGTAGCCGAGGACGGTCACGTCGGCGGGCTCGAGCAGGCGGACGAGTCCCGGCGAGACGGACTCGCCCTCGAGGACGGCCAGCGGAACGAGGATGCGGCTCATCACAGAACACCCCGGAGGGTTACGTTTCGGGCGTAATAGACGTACCAGCCGGCGGTCGCGACCATCACCGCGACGCCGATCAGCTGCGAGGTCGGCTGCATGAACCCGATGAGGCCGAAACTGGCGACCGCGCCCGCCGCCGGCACGACCGGATAGCCGGGCACCCGGAAGTCGGGGTCGTACCACGTCGGCTCGTCGCGGCGAATAGCGACGAGCGCGACGCAGATGAGGCCGTACATGACGAGGTGGAGGAACGAGGCGACCTCCGCGAGGATCGTCACCCGACCGGTGGCGGTCAACGCCAGGATCGGCCCGCCGGCCAACCCGAGCGCGACGTGGGGCGTCCCGTACCGGAGGTTGATCCGGCTCGCCCACCGCGGGAGCAGGGCGTCCCGCGAGACGGCGTAGACCGCCCGCGAGGTGCTGAGGATCGACGCGTTGGCGCTCGAGACCGTCGCGAGGAGGCCGCCGAAGACGATCGCGACCGCCCCGAGCGGCCCGAGGTAGTGGCGGCCGACCTCGACCATCGCCGTCTCGCCGAGGTCGGCGAGGCGCTCGCTGCCGAACGCGCTCGTCGCGACGAAGATGGTCGCGACGTACAGGACGCCGACGACGACCACGGAGCCGACCATCGCCAGCGGCAGGTTCCGGCCGGGATCGCGCATCTCGCCGGCGACGGTCGCGATCTGTGCGAAGCCGAGGTACGAGGTGAACACGAGCGCCGCCGTCGTCAGCACGGGCACCGCGCCGAACGGCGCGAACCGCTCGGGCGTGGCCGACTCGCCGACGAAACCGAGGGCGTCGAGCCCGCCGAATCCCAGAAAGAACGCCAGTATGGACAACAGCAGGGCGACGATCCCGTTCTGGAGTTTCGCCGCGTTCTCCGTGCCCGTGACGTTCAGCACCGTAAAGCCGGCGCCGAACACCAGCGCCAGCGGAACGACCCACCCGTTGCCGACGACGACGCCGACCTCCGCGAGCGTGTCGACGGCGTAGTACCCGAAGCCGACGAGGTAGAACGCCGTCGCGAACACGAGCCCCAGCCACAGCGACAGGCCGACCACGGTCCCGGCGAGGGTCCCGAGCCCGCGCGAGATGAAGTAGTAGCCGCCGCCGCTTTTCGGCATCGCGGTCGCGAGCTCCGACGCCGGCAGCGCCACGAGGAGCGCGATCACCGCCCCGATCGCGAACGAGCCCGCGGCCGCGGGCCCCGCCCGCCCCGCCGCCAGACCGGGAAAGACGAAGATACCCGCGCCGATCATCGTCCCGATCCCGATCGCGAGGCCGCCGGCGAGCCCCAGCGTCCGCTCGAGTTCGGCGTCGTCGGTCTTCGTCGCGGCGTCGGTTTCGACCGTCGGCTCGATCCGCGGCGCCTCGTCGTCGACGTTCGTGCCGCCGCTTCGCGGCGTATCGGTGTCCATGGTCGGCCCGTGATCCATGCGAGTCTATGACACGCGCACTCTTGGTACTGGGGGCAGCGGTGCCATCCCCGTCTGCTGTGCTCGGAGCCACCCACGCGCTTATCCTCGTCGCCGTGGGAGTGCGCGTATGGTCTCGCACGTCCTCGTCCCCATGGACGGGTCGGAGATGAGCGAACGCGCGCTCGAGTACGCCCTCGAGGTCTATCCGGACGCCGAGCTCACGGTCCTGCACGTCGTCGGCGGACCGTCGCCGATGTGGGCGGAGGCGACGGGACTCGCGCTCGCCGACGACTTCGAGGCGAAAGCCAGGGAGCACGCGGACGTGATTTTCGACCGCGCACGCGAAATCGCCGCGGACGCCGACAGCGACGTGACGCTCGATACCGAGATCGAACTCGGCCATCCCGTCCGCGCGATCATCAACCGGGCCGACGACTACGAGACTGTCGTGATCGGGACCCACGGCGGAACCGTCGCGGACCGAGTTTTCGTTGGAAACGTGGCGGAACGGGTGGTTCGTCGCTCGCCGGTGCCGGTGGTCGTCGTTCGGTAGGTCCCGCCGCCTCGAGCACGCCCCCGTCGGAGCGCCGGTCGGCGAGTTGCACGGGGACGCTCGAGCCGCGCTCGAGCGCTCGGACCCGGTCCGACCGGTCGGCCGGACGACAACCGGAACCGCGAATGGGCGCGTTTTTTAGGCTTCAATCGCGTGATCTCCTGTTGTGACGGAAGTACTACTTATCGTGGGAATCCTGACCGCAATCTTCGTCGGCTACAACATCGGCGGCTCGACGACCGGTCCGGCGTTCGGTCCGGCCGTCGGCGCGAACGTCATCACCAAGCTGATGGCGGCCGGCCTGATGTCGATCTTCTTCTTCGTCGGCGCGTGGACGATCGGACCGAACGTCGTCGACACGCTCGGCAACGAACTCGTTCACACGACCGACATCTTCACCATGCGCTCGAACGTCGCCGTCCTCTTTTTCATCGGCGGCGCGCTGTTCGTCGGCAACTACGCCGGCGTCCCCGCCTCGACGTCGATGACCGCCGTCGGCGCGATCGCCGCGCTCGGCCTCGCGACGGGCGAACTCAACTGGAGCGTCCTCGGCGAGATCGTCGTCTGGTGGATCGTCGCCCCCATCATCGGCTTCTGGGTCGCCGGCGTCGTCGGCCGGTACTTCTACCCCCGGATCAACGAGTGGGTCGCCATCGAGGCCAACCGCGACGGCCGACAGATGATCACGGTCGATCGTTCCGGCGCCGTGCCGCGACTTCAGTTCCAGGAGAACGCCACCCGGCGAGAGATCACAGGCGCGTTCGTAGTCGTTGCGATCGGCTGTCTGATGGGCTTTTCGTCGGGCACGAGCAACATCGCGAACGCGATCGCGCCGATCTACGGCACCGGCGCCCTCGAGATGGGGACGCTGATCCTGATCGGGGGTGCGGCCGTCGCCATCGGCTGTTTCACGATCGCTCGCCGGACGCTGGATACGCTGGGCAACGACATCACGAACCTGCCGCTGACGGCGGCGATCGTCGTCGCGGTCATCAGTTCGACGATCGTCATCGTGCTCTCCTCGATCGGGGTCCCCGCGAGCTTCGTCGTCATCGCGACGATGAGCATCATCGGCCTCGGCTGGGGCCGAGCGACGCGGACGACGACGCTTTCCGACGCCCGCCGCGGCGAGGAAACCCGCGTCTCGGTCGGCGCCCTCACCGCGGAGGAGGAGGGCGAGCAGGCCCCGAGGATCGGCGAGGAGGAACCCGAGGACATCCCGAAGGCCTCCGACCTGTTCGATCCCTCGACGACCGCCCGGGTGATCCTCATGCAGAACGTCGTCCCGATCATCTCGACGGTCGGCGCGTACCTGACGTTCCGGTTCGTGCCGCTCTTCGGCTTCTGAGTTCGACCGGTCCCGGAACCGTCCGCTGATCGGTCTCGCTTCCGCCGCCGGCCCGCTCGTGCGGATCCGTTCCGTTTCGGACACTCCTAACCAGGTCGACACGTTCGATATGAGGTGATAGAGGCGCTGTACCTCTGGTTTCGCGGACAATTGAAAACGAGTGGTTTCGGCCCGAATATGTTCTGAGTTCTTTTTTCTTTCCGGCTCGATCCCGATACTCTGGCATTCCTTGACTTACTTTCCGTCGAATTGGCAATTCATGTGTAAAGACAATTTAGGACTGAACAGCAAGCTATACCAGTGCGGCCCGTGAATCATCGAGTGATGCCCACGGTAGAATACCTCAACTACGAAGTAGTGGACGACCAAGGCTGGGACATTTACGACGACGAAGTCTTCGAGAAGGCCGCCGACGCCGGCCTCGACGACGAGGACTACGGCACGCTCGACGTCGCCGAAGGCGAGTACATCCTCGAGGCCGCCGAGGCGCAGGGCTACGACTGGCCCTTCTCGTGCCGCGCCGGCGCGTGTGCGAACTGCGCCGCCATCGTCGTCGACGGCGAAATCGACATGGACATGCAGCAGATCCTCTCGGACGAGGAGGTCGAGGAGAAGAACGTCCGCCTGACCTGCATCGGTTCGCCCGAGACCGACGAGGTCAAGATCGTCTACAACGCCAAGCACCTCGACTACCTGCAGAACCGCGTCATTTAAACTGACGCACCCGCCCGAGCTTCCGATTTTTTGCGCGCCCGCCCCGGTCCGCTCGAGCGGTAGCGCCGCTTCTCGCTCTCCCGCGTTCGTGATGCTCGCGTCGCGGTCGTCTCTACGGGTCGGCGCTTTGTTGCCGTCGAAAATCCCGTCCCGATTACGGCTCGATTCGTCCCGTCGTCGACGATCGGGTCACCGCCGACGGTACTAGCACCGGTACCGGTAGCGGTTAGTTCCCGGCCATCCACTCGCGCGCTTCCTCGAGGTCCGCCGTGTGCATGAGCTTGTACGGCATGTCCTTGACGTCCTCGACGAAGTCCTCCGTGTCCATCTGCGAAATCACGCTCTCCTGATGGACGATCGCGGAGTACCGCAGGCCGGCGTCGACCATCTTCGGATACCACTCCGACTGGAGCCACGCCAGATCCTCGTCGTCGTGGGCCTGAATGCCGCTCGTGTCGTGGATGACTTTCGCGACATCGTTCGACTGAACGTACTCGAGGAGCGCGTTCGCGCCGTCCTTGAATCGCTCGCCGCTGGCGAACTCGTCCCAGGTGAAGGTGACGGTGTCGATGTCGCCGTCCCACTCGATCGTGTAGAGGTCCGTGTCGGCCGCAACTGTTTGTGCCATGGCAGGAAATTCCGCGGAACCGTGGTAAACTTTCTTGCCGACATATCCTCGATCGGCGGCAGACGCTGTCTATGATGGTTCTGCCACCGGCCGTTCGTTTTATGTCGGCTGCGCGGATGGAATCGCGTATGACTGACGAAACCGGGGGCAGCAACGCCGACCCGGCCGAGCGGACGCTGGCCGACGAGGTCGGCGACTCCGTAACGGAGCTGCTGAATATCTCGAAGATGGTCTCCGGCAGTTCCGAGGAGATCAGCGAGTTGGCCGACGAGCAGTCCGAGACGATGCACGAGATCGCGGACGAGGTCTCGACCCTCTCGGCGACCGTCGAGGAGATCGCGGCCAGTTCGAACCAGGTTAAGGAAGTCAGCAGCAGCGCGGAGGACCTCGCCGACGACGGCTGCGACGTCGCTGAGGACGCCATCGACGCGATGGATAACGTCGACGACGCGAACGCGGACGTCGCCGAGGCCGTCTCCCGGCTGCAGGAGCGGATCGACGAGATCGACACGATCGTCGACGTGATCAACGAGATCGCCGACCAGACGAACATGCTGGCGCTGAACGCCTCCATCGAGGCGGCTCGCGCCGGCGAGTCCGGCGACCGGTTCGCCGTCGTCGCCAACGAGGTCAAGAGTCTCGCCGAGGAATCCCGCGAGAACGCCGAGGAGATCGAGGGCCTCGTCGCCGACATCAAGGACGAGACCGACGAAACAGTCGAGCAGATCTCCAATGCGAACGAGGAAGTCGAGACCGGCATCGAACACGTCAACGAGACGGTCGACATCCTCGAGGAGATCGACGACGCCGTCACCGAGGCGACCCAGGGGGCCGAGGAGGTGGCCACCGCGACCGACGAACAGGCGTCCTCCACCGAGGAGGTCGCGACGATGGTCGATTCGACCGCCGAGAACGCCCAGACGGTCGCCAAGAAGATCAGCCGCGTCGCGGCGGCGAACGAGGAACAGCAGGAGAAGATCGAGGCGCTCGGCGAGCGGGTCGAGTGACCGGCGGTCGGCGACGGCCGATCGCCCGCCGGCGATCTCTCCGGCTCCCGTTCGAGCCGAAACAATAACACCCCCGCGCTCGAGAGACAGTGAACGTGACACCCGCCGTAGCCGCGACCGTGGCGACCGGTCCGGATCTCCTGCGACTCGTCGCCCTCCCGGTCTTCGCCTGGGTCGCCGTTCGCGACATCAAGACCAGGCGCGTCTCGAGCACCGTCTGGATTCCGCTCGCGCTGTTGGGCGCCGCCCTGCTCGTCTGGGAGGCGCAACTGGCGCGAGCCGCGGGGCCGCACGCGTGGACGGCCGAGTTCCTCGTGCCGGCCGCGATCAGCCTCGGCTTCGTCGTCCCGATCGCGTACCTGTTCTGGTGGTTCGGCGGCTTCGGCGGCGCCGATGCGAAGGCGCTGCTCGTCCTCGCGCTGCTGTTTCCGACGTTCCCGGAGTACGCCGTCGGCTCGTGGACGCTCCCGCTGACGACGTCGCCGCTCGGCGCGCTCTCGTTTACGATCCTGACCAACGCCGTCGTCGTCGCCGTCGCGATTCCGGTCGTCCTGGCCGTTCGCAACGCCGTCGCCGGCCGCATCGCGCCGGTCATGGTGCTGGGCTGGCCCGTCGCCACCGAGTCGCTGTCCGAGCGCCACGGCCAGCTCCTCGAGACGCCCGAGGGCGTCTCCCTGAGCGGCCTCGACCTCGACGCCCTGCGGATGTACCTCCGCTGGCGCGGGCTTTCGCTGGCCGACGTGCGCGCCCACCCGGAGGCCTACCGCGACCCGGCGACGCTCCCCGAAGAACCGAACCCGCCGACCGACGGGGCCGTCGACGCCGACGTGCGGGGCGACGGCGGCACCGGCGCTCTCGTGCAGGACCCGCCGCAGTCCTCGCCCGCTCGAAAGCGGACGTTCGACGATCCCTGGGGTGCCGAGGCCTTCCTCGAGGATATCGAAGGATCGGCCTACGGGACGACGCCCGCGAAGCTCCGGGCGGGGCTCGACGTCGTCGCGGAAGAAGAGACCGTCTGGATTTCACCGGGGACGCCGTTTCTGGTGCCGGTGTTCGTCGGGCTGGTGATCGCGGTGACCTACGGCGATCTGCTGCTGGGCGCGTTCTTCTGACGCTTCCGGTTCCGTTTTTCTCGGTCGCGATTCGACGCTCTCAGTCGAACCCGACGAACCGCTCGTAGAGCGGCACCAGCGCCGTCCAGAAGACGACGAACACGGTACCGATTGCGACGATCGCGAGCCACGGCCGTTCCCCGCCGGCCGGCGGCTCGTTCAGCAGGAGGACGAACGTGACGACGAACAGCAGACAGCAGAGGAGGACGCTGCCCACCTCGAGCGCCGTGGCGAGGGGCCGCTCCCGAAAGCGGGCGACGATACTGACGAGTGGCATACTCGAGGCTCACGCCGGACCGGCAAAACAATCACGGCGTCGCGCGGCCGTCCAGTGGCTCGGCGTGGCGCAAGTGAGGCCGAATCGAACGGGCGGTTCAGGCTCGAGACTCGATATCCTCGGCGATGTCGTCGAGTTCGTCGTCGTCCAGGTCGGGCCGGCTGCCCGCGACGGCGTGGATGGGGCCGCCGCCGTCGCCCTCGAAGCGGGGGACGATGTGGCAGTGGACGTGGGGCACTTCCTGGCCGGCGGCCTCGCCGTTATTGAAGGCGACCGTCGTCGCGTCGGCGTCGACGGCCTCCTCGACGGCCGGGACCATCCGGTGGATCGTGTCGTAGAGGTCCGTCGCGACGTCCTCCGGGACGTCGTTCAGCCGCTCGTACTCGTCCTTGGGGATGACGAGGGTGTGGCCCGGCGCCAGCGGATTGGCGTCGAGAAAGGCCAGCGTGGTCTCGTCTTCGTACACGACTCGAGCGGGGATCTCCCCCTCGACGATCTGGCTGAAGATCGTGCTCATACGCGAGTATGTGTCGGCTCGGCGTAAGAAGGTTACTCGGTCCGATGCTGAAGCCCACGCGTGACCGCCGAACCGGTCGGTCCGACTGACAGTTTACCGCGGTAAACGATCATCTATTCGCGATAATTCCGGTAAACTGTCCGGAATTAGCGTGTACCGTCACCGTCTTCATTATCACCCCGTTCCTCGAGACGAACTGCCCCGCGTGGGCATCGTCGCGCTGGCGGGGGACCACCCTCACGCATTGACACACCCGGACCACACGATCACCCACCACCTTCACCACCGAAACCGCCGCCACCGCAACGGTTCGACTCCTCGATTTCTTTCCGCGTGAACTCGCCGCTTCCGTGTAGTGACTGCTAGGCGCCGCGACGCTACACTACTGCGCCGCGCCGTCGATTACGTCCTCGAGCGTCTCCCGAATCGCCGCGAGGTACTCGTCGGGCTCGTAGCCGAGCCGGCCGATCCAGACGTCCTGGTACGAGGGGTGAAGGATCGGCACGAGCCAGACGTCCAACGCCTCGCAGCGGACCGGCTCGAGCACGCAGTCGATGAATCCGTCCAGTTCCTTCCCTTCGGCCGCCAGCACCGTCTTCGTCGCGTGCTTGCCGGTCGCGAGGACGACCGTCGGATCGATAGTCTCGAGTTCTGTCAGCAGGTGGGGCCGGCAGTTCGCCCGCTCCTCGGGCGTCGGTTCGCGGTTGCTCGAGGGGTCCTCGGGGTCGGCGGGGAAGCACTTGACGGCGTTAGTGTAGTAGGCCGTCTCGTCGTAGCCGACCTGGGCCAGCATGCGCCGGATGCGCCGGCCGGAGTGGCGCGAGGTGTAGCCCTTGCCGGTCCAGTTGCCGCCCTTCCAGCGGTCGGCGTCCGGGTTGCCGGGCCCCGGCGCCTCCCCGACGACGATAACGCTCGCGTCGAGGGGGCCGGTCCCCCACGAGATACACTCGCGGGTTTCGGCGAGCGCGGGACAGCGCGCGCAGTCGGGTTCGATGACGTTGCGGGATTGGGGGAACGGCGGGTCGGCGGGTGAACTCGAGCTCGCATCCGAATCGGCGGCGGTGCTCGAGTCCGCATTTGCACTTGCATCCGCGGCCGCGTCGGCACTCGAGTCGGACGGAGACGAAGCGTTCGGTGGGGACACGCCCGCGTTTCGGTGCTCAGCGGGTTTAGGTTGCCCGGGTTGGAGTGTGTGTGTGTCTTCGCGCGGACACGATGGGACAAGTTTACGGTCTCCCAGCGGCATTTCAGCGGTAATGACGTCGCTCGACCCGGAACTCGTCATCGAATCGCTGTCGGTCGTCTTCTACGCGATCGCCGCCAGCGCGCTCACGATCGGCGGCATCGCCGCCGAGTACGCGAGCACGCAACACCTCGGCGCCGGCGACCAGACCGTCGCCCTCTGGCTCGCCGCCATCGGCGCCGTGATGATCTACGCCGGCGTCTACGGGCTCGGCTATCAGAAACTGCTCGTGGAAGTGCAGGCGCGACTGAACTGATCCGATCGCTGGTCGGGTCGGTACCCGCTCTCGTCCGGTTTTCGTTTCGACGTTCGTTCTCTCCGCCCGCGTCGTCTGTACGACGCTTCTCCTCACTCGAGGCCGCGCCGCTGCCCGGTGAGCGGCGTCGCGTCCCTCCCTTCGCTCCCGCGTCCGCGCCTGCGGGACCGATTCCCCTTTAATGACGGAGCGAATCACGTCACGTATGAGCAGGTTCGGCGAGGTCGACGACCAGTACGACCCCCACGAACTCGAGCAGCGGGTGTTCGAGTACTGGGACGAGGTCGACGCCTACGAGCAGACGGTCGAGCACCGATCGGACGGGGAATCGTTCTTCTTCGTCGACGGGCCGCCGTACACCTCCGGGTCGGCCCACATGGGGACCACCTGGAACAAGACGCTGAAGGACGTCTACCTCCGCTTCTTCCGGATGCAGGGGTACGACGTCACCGACCGCCCGGGCTACGACATGCACGGGCTCCCCATCGAGACCCGCGTCGAGGAGCGACTCGGCTTCGAGAACAAGAAGGACATCGAGGAGTTCGGCGAGGAGAACTTCATCCAGGAGTGCAAGGACTACGCCGAGGAGCAACTCGAGGGCCTGCAGTCGGACTTCCAGGACTTCGGCGTCTGGATGGACTGGGACGACCCCTACAAGACGGTCCGGCCGGAGTACATGGAGGCCGCCTGGTGGGGCTTCTCGAAGGCCGCCGAGCGCGGTTTAGTCGAGAAGGGCCACCGCTCGATCTCGCAGTGTCCCCGCTGCGAGACCGCGATCGCGAACAACGAGGTCGAGTACGAGGACGTCGAGGACCCCTCGATCTACGTCAAATTCGACCTCGAGGACCGCGAGGGGAAGATCGTCATCTGGACGACCACGCCGTGGACCATCCCCGCGAACACCTTCGTCGCCGTCGACGAGGAGGGCGACTACGTCGGCGTCCGCGCCGAGACGGACGGCGAGGAAGAACTCCTCTACGTCGCCGAGCCGAAGTTCGAGGAGGTCCTGAAGGCGGGCCGCTACGACGACTACGAGGTCGTCGAGGAACTGACCGGCGAGGAGCTGATCGGCTGGTCCTACGAGCATCCGATGGCCGAACGCGTCCCCGACTACCCCGACCACGAGGGGGCCTGCGAGGTCTACGCCGCCGACTACGTCGACACCCACGGCGACGGCACCGGCCTCGTCCACTCCGCGCCGGGTCACGGCGAGGAGGACTTCGAGCGCGGCCGCGAACTCGGCTTCCCGATCTTCTGTCCCGTCGGCGGGGACGGCGTCTACACCGAAGAAGCCGGCAACTACGAGGGACAGTTCGTCCGCGACGCCAACGAGGACATCGTCGCCGACCTCGAGGCCGACGGCTCGCTGCTGGCCGAGCAGACGATCACCCACAGCTACGGCCACTGCTGGCGCTGCGATACGGGTATCATCCAGATCGTCACCGACCAGTGGTTCATCACGATCACCGACATCAAGGACGAGTTGTTGGAAAACATCGAGGACAGCCAGTGGCACCCCGACTGGGCCCGCGACAACCGCTTCCGCGACTTCGTCGAGGAGGCCCCCGACTGGAACGTATCCCGGCAGCGCTACTGGGGCATCCCGTTGCCCGTCTGGACGCCCGAGGACCGCGACGACGACGAGGACATGATCGTCGTCGGCGACCGCGAGGAACTCGCCGAGCGGGTCGACCAGAACGTCGACCCCGAGGAGGTCGACCTCCACAAGGACACGGTCGACGAGCTAACCATCACCGAGGACGGAACCACCTACACCCGCGTTCCCGACGTCTTCGACGTCTGGCTCGACTCCTCGGTCGCCTCCTGGGGCACCCTGAACTACCCTGAGGACGACAGCCGCTTCGACGAACTCTGGCCCGCCGACTTCATCCTCGAGGCCCACGACCAGACGCGGGGTTGGTTCTGGTCCCAGTTGGGGATGGGCAGCGCAGCGATCGGCGACATCCCCTACGAGGAGGTGCTGATGCACGGCCACGCGCTCATGCCCGACGGGCGCGCGATGAGCAAGTCCAAGGACATCCTCATCGACCCCCACGAGGCCATCGACCGCCACGGCCGCGACGTCATGCGCACGTTCCTGCTCTCGAACAACCCGCAGGGCGAGGACATGCGCTTCGACTGGGACGGGATGCAGACGATGGAGAACCACCTCCGCACCCTCTGGAACGTCTTCCGCTTCCCGCTCCCGTACATGCGGCTCGATGACTTCGACCCGCAGGAGACGACGCTCGAGGACGTCGACGACGACCTCGAGCTCATCGACGAGTGGGTGCTCGCACGCCTGCAGTCCACGAAGGCCGAGATGACCGAGCACTTCGAGGACCGCCGGCAGGACAAGACCGTCGACGCCTTAATCGAGTTCGTCGTCGAGGACGTCTCGCGGTTCTACGTCCAGGCCGTCCGCGAGCGCATGTGGGAAGAGGAGGACAGCGCCTCCAAGGCGGCCGCCTACGCGACGATCTACCGCGTCCTCCGCGAGACCGTCGCGCTGCTGGCTCCCTACGCGCCGTTCATCTCCGAGGAGATCTACGGCACGCTGACCGGGGACGACGGGTACGACACCGTCCACATGGAGGACTGGCCCGCGGTCGAGGAGTACTGGCAGGACGAGCAGCTCGAGGAGGACGTCGCCTTCCTCCGCGCGATCGAGGAAGCCGGCGCGAACGCCCGCCAGCAGGCCGGCCGCAAGCTCCGCTGGCCGGTTCCGCGCGTCGTCGTCGCGGCCGACGACGAGCGCGTCGCCGCGGCCGTTTCCCGCCACACCGACCTGCTCGAGGACCGGCTCAACGCCCGCGAGATCGAACTCGTCTCCGCGGAGAACCGCTGGGAGGAACTGCAGTACAGCGCCGAGGCCGACATGAGCGAACTCGGCCCCGCCTTCGGCGACCGCGCCGGGCAGGTCATGAACGCGCTCAACGAGGCTCGGATCGACGAACCCACGCTCGAGGCGCTCGAAGCAGCCGTCGATGACGTGCTCGAGGACGACGAGTCGCTCGAGGAGTCGATGGTCTCCTTCGTCACCGAGACGCCGGACGACATCGCCGGCACCGCCTTCGGCCTCGACGGCGACGACCGCGGCGTCGCCTACGTCGACGCCTCGCTGACCGAGGACATCGAGAGCGAGGGCTACGCCCGCGAGGTCATCCGCCGCGTCCAAGAGATGCGCAAGGACCTCGATCTCGACGTCGAGGAGCGCATCGCGCTGGACCTCGAGATCGGGGACGACCGCGTGGCCGACCTCGTCGACGAGCGCGAGGACCTGATCCGCGAGGAGGTCCGCGCCGACGAACTCCGGACCGTCGAGGACGGGCACCGCAAGGAGTGGGACGTCGAAGGCGTCGCGATGGAGATCGCGATCGAGCCGCTGGCGGCGGCCGAGGCGTCGGATTGATCTGACCGTCACAGTGTGAACGCTCGCTGATTTTTCTTTCGTCTCGCTCGAGTCCGTGCCGCGAGCGCCGCGGCCGTCGGTTTCGGCGGCCGACACCACAAAGGACTTGACGGTCAGTTTCAAGCGTACGTTCATGCGCGCCCGGGTTGCCGTCGTCTTCTTCGTCGTTCTCCTCGTTGGCTCACTCTCCGCACCCGTCGTCGGACTCGGCGCCGGCGGGGGCTCGAGCGGTAGCAGTGCCGTCGCCGAATCGGGCAGTATCGAGACCGCTTCGATCGGGTCTGCAAGTTCGTCCGCTTCGACTGCGTCGGCCGCCTCGTCGGCTTCGGGTGCGACGCTACACCGGACGACGACGCTGCGTCAACTCCCCGACCAGCCGGGGGCGTTCGAAGCCGAGTTCAGTTTCCGGATTCCCGACGCAGTCACCGAACTCAACGTCCTCCTCACAGCCGATGCGACCGTCCAGTCGGCCAAAGGGTTCGAGGCGGGAGACGAGAAGGGAACGTTCCGATGGACCGGGAAAACCGACGAGCCGACGCTTCGGGTGACGCTGCCGGCGAACCGGACGGCGGTCGGTCGGACAGCCACCGCGGCGACCGACTCGTCGGACTCGATCTCGAGCGCGGCGTCGAACGCGTCGCCATCGTCGCCGGCGACGCCCGCCACGTCGCGGGACGGCTACTCCTTCGTCGAAACCGGCGAGTGGGGCATCGTGCAGGTGCCCGGCGGCTTCTCCTACCGGTACACCGCGCCGGTCGGCGTCGAGGAGACGGTGCGGGTCGACGGCCCGGGTACGACCGGCGGCGACATCGCCGTCTTCGGCCCGGTGACGGCGTACGAGCGCGCCGTCGACGACGGCTCGGGGACGATCAGGCTGGTCGTTCCCGACGCCGCCGACCTGCGGGAAGACCCCGAGGCGATCTTCGACGAACTCGAGGCGGCCCGGACCCGTCTCGACGTCGGCGCGGCCAGCGACGAGGTGTTCTTCGTCGCCGCGCCGACCGAGGCCGACTGGGGACCCGAGGGCGTCCAGTACGGCCGCGCCGACGCGTGGGTCGCCGCCGACGCCGAACTGTCCGACCCCGGCAGCGCCTGGCTCCACGAGTACGTCCACGTCCGCCAGGGGTACGCGCGCTCCTCGGTCGGCACGACGAGCGAGACGGACTGGCTCGTCGAGGGCCAGGCCGACTACCACGCCGCAACGGTGGCCCTCGAGCGCGGGCTGGTCGACTTCGCGGACGTTCGCGAGTACCTCGCGGCGGGCGAACGCTCGCCCTACGACACCGACGTCCTCGCCGAGTCCGACAGCTGGACCGACGACCGCACGCCCTACGTGAAGGGCCGGCTCGTCTACGCCGAACTCGACCGCCAACTTCGGCTCGCTACCGACGGCGACCGCACGCTCGAGGACGTTTTCCGACGGCTGAACGCCAGGGAGGAGCCGGTGACGGAGGACGCGCTGCTCGCGGCGCTCGAGGACGCGGGCGGCCCGGAGGTTCGCGCAGCCGCGGAGAAATATACCCGGACGAAAGCGACGCCCGAGATGTGGGACCGAGACGCTCACTGGGAGGCCTTCGACCAGCCCGTCGCCGAGTTCGAGTACGGGATCGACGCGGACGGGATTCGCGTCGCGGGCGAGCCGTGGAGCGCGTGGCGGCGCGGGAGCGGCGAGAACGAGTCGTTCGGATCGACGGAAGCGCAAAACGGAGAACGCGTGATCGCCGTCCCCGCCGGCGAATCAGTTCGAATACCCGCGACGATTGCCAACACCGGCGACCGGAACGGGACCGCCGACGCGACGCTACAGGTCGACGGCGACGTCGTCGACTACCGAGAACAGCGCCTCGCGGCCGGTTCGACGACGACCGCGAACCTCACCTGGACGCCGACGAAACTCGGCACGTACGACCTCCGAATCGGCGAGGAGAAACTGACGGCGGTCGTTGTCGACGACTCGAGCGTTCAGGTGACGGACCTAACGCTCGACCCCGAAACCGCCGCGCCCGGCGACCCGATCACGGCGACGGCGACGGTCGAGGCGACCGGCGACGGGCCCGGCGCGACCCTCCTCGAGTTCCGGACGTCCGAGGGCGCCACCGAAGTCCCCGTCGCAGTCGCGGCCGGCGATACGGTGACGGTCGATCGCGAACTGCGGTTCGACTCCCCGGCGCGGTACGAGGTCGCGGTCGGCCAGCAGTCCGCGGTCGTCACCGTCGAAAACCGGTCGCGGCCGCCGGCCGAACTCGAGGAAGTCCCCGGGTTCGGCACGCCGGCGGCGATCGCGGCGCTGGTCGCACTTCTCGCAGTCGCACACGTTCGCTCGCTGCGGTCGCGGCACCCGTAACGCTGCGCCGCGGTCGCCGGACTACCCCTCTACTCCTCGTCCTCGACTGTTACCAGAAATCGGCAAGCGTCGACGTCGTCCTCGCCCTCATCCTCGCGACCGCACGCCTGCTCGGTGACGGTCCCGTCCGCATCGAAGGCCGTGAGCAGCCCCTCGAGAACCCCGTGGGCCAGCCCGCAGTAGGTCGTCTCGCGGTGCGTGTCGTAGGTGACGGTCACCTCGTTCCCGTCGGGCCGACTCGAGATGTCGGGGAGGGACGCCTTCTCGGTCGCCGTATCGATCTCCCGGACGGTTTGCTCGAGGTTGGCGAGCAACTCGAGGACGTCCCGATCGGTCCGAATGTGGGCGTTGAACGTCGACAGCAGTTCGGGGGCGAGGGTGCGGCCGAACCCCCGTTCGATAGTCCGCCGGTCCTGTGGGGCTAACTCGGTCAACGTCTCGAGGACGGCGTCGATCTCGCGGTCGTCGTAGTGGGAGACCTGCAGGTACAGCCGCGGCTCGAGGTCCGCGCGGTCGACGACGCGCTCCCACGTCTCCTCGTCGGTTCGATCGACGACGTACGTTTCGAGCGTTTTGTGGACGATTCCGTGCATGTGTCGGGGTCGGCGGGTCGCGGTGCCGGGCGATCGGCGGACGGTCGGCACTCGTATTCGGTTGCCGTTCGCCCCGCTTCGTTCTATCGGCCCGCTACCCGCTCGAGTCTCGGCTGTTAGATCGTGCCTCGCGCTCGTATTTGATCTCTCGCAGTCGACCGACCGCACGAGCAGTGTCGATTCGCTCCGGATACCGTCGATCGGGTCGCGGGCTCAGAGGTGCGACGCCAGCACGGGCGCGACCGAGACGGCGCTGGCGCCGCGCTCGATCGTGTCGGTGCCGTAGATCGCCTCGACGCCGGCCCGCGAGAGCTTCGCGTACGCGTCGCGGGCCAGCAACGGGTGGACGCAGGTAACGAAGACGCGGCCGACGCCCCGGTCCTCGAGGACGCCGACGGCCTCGCTCATCGTCGAGCCGGTCGCGATGATGTCGTCGGCGACGACGACGTCCCGCCCGCTCACGTCGACGTCGCTGGGCGTGATCTCGACCTCGGTGCCCGAGTGACGGGTCTTCTCGAAGTAGTCGGTTTCGCCCTCGCCGTAGGCGTCTCGGACCGTCTCCGCGAGGTCGATCGCGCCGGCGTCCGGCGAGAGGAAGACGGGATCCTCGAGGTCCTCGGGAAGGGGCTCGGCCAGCCGGCCGGCGGCGTCGACGGCGGTCGCGGTCGGTTCGAAAAAGTCGCAGACGGCCGCCTCGTGGGGGTTGACGGTCAGCACGCGGTCCGCGCCGGTCGAGATGGCTCGCGCGACCGCACGTGCGGAAACGGGATGGCCCGCCTCGAAGGCCTCGTCCTGGCGGCCGTAGCCCATGTACGGCAGGACGGTGACGACTTCCCCGGCGCCGGCCTCTCGAGCGGCGTCCTGCAACTGCAGGAGTTCGACGTGAGCGTCGCTCGAGACCGTCGAGGCGACGATCACCGCGCGGTCGGGGCTCGAATCGGCATCGGCGAGGCCGGGAACGGCCGCGAGCAGTTCGCCGTCGGGAAAGCGGTCGTACTCGACGGCGGCGAGCGGTTCCTCGAGTTCGGACGACAGCGCCGCGGCCAGTGCCTGCGACGCGGATCCGCTGACGATCATACTCGAGGGGACAGCGCGCGCGGATAAACGGGTTTTCGTTCGCCGGTCCGATGGCGGCGGCGAGCGGTTACTCGGCGCCGCCGGCGCCGGATTCGGTACTGTTTCCGCTGAACGCCGTCTCGCCGTCGCCGCAGGGACCGCCGTCGGTGTCGCTCAGCAGTTTGAGCGCGCCGTTGCGGTCGATCATGGCGACGAGGTTGAGACAGGCGGGCTCGTTCCACTCCGCCGGCTCGACCTGCGTGAGTTCGGCGCCGTCGAGGCGGGCCATCAGCCGGAACGAGCCGGCTTCGGTCGGCCAGTCGCGCTCGAGGGTGGTGCCGTCGCCCGCCTCGAGTTCGTGGGTGGTCCAGTGTTCGATCTCGCCGTCGAACTCGACGATGACGTCGACCGTGTGCGAGCGGTCGTGGACGTTCTCGATGCTGATCTCGCCGAGGGCGGTGCCGTCGGTTGCGGAGTCGCCACCGTCGTCGGTGTCGCCGCCGTCGTTCGAATCGGGCGCCGCGTCGGAATCGGCGGTGGAACCGTCGCCGGTTCCGTCGTCGGTTTCGTTCCCGTCTTCGGAGTCGGTTCCGTCGGAGTCGTCGCTGGCGTCGCTCGAGCAGCCGGCTAACACTCCCGCGAGTGCGGTGCCGGCGCCGGCGAGCAGTCGTCGACGCGGTAGCGCTGGCATGTACGAGTCACTGCAGTTCGGGTAGTTAACTTCCCGTCAGACGCTCGGCTGACGGGTGCCGATCACTCGAGGACGGGCGCGCCGACGGCGAGTCCGGTCACGTCGGTCACGCCGATGGGGTGGGTGCGCCAGGCCGACGGTCCGTTGTCGTTGCTCTCGTCGAGCGCCAAAAACGAGCCGCGGTCCGTGACGGCGTAGACCGCCTCGCCGTAGCCGACGGCGACGATCGACTCGTCGGGTCCCTCGCGTTCGGTCCACTCGTCGTCCACGAGCGCGTGCACCGAGCCGGCCGCGGACACGGCGGTCGCTCGCGTCAGTCGGCCCGGTTCCGTCCGCGGGTCCGCGGCGACCGCGGTGAACGGGCCGCCCGCGAGTTCCATCCAGCCGTTGCCGAGTTTGTACAGCCCCTCGGCGGTCGCCGCCAGTGGGACGCCCGTCGCGGAGACATCGCGGACGTCGGTCAGCCCGACGTGATCGAGCCCGCCGTCGTGTACCCGGTAAACGCCGCTGTCGGTGCCGATCAGGTCGCCGTCGATCGCCCGAACCGTCGCGACGGTCTCGTCCTCGAGCGTCTCCCAGTCGCCGCCGTCGCGCTCGGGGTGCCAGCGGGCGACGTTCCCCTCGGGACCCGCGGCGACGAGGTCCGCCCCGTCGTAGCCGACGGCAACCGCCTCGCCGAAGCCGGTTTCCTCGAAGACGAGACCGGCGTCTTCGCGTTTGTCGCTCTCCGAGGGCCACCGGAGCGAGGCGACGCGCACGTCGGTCTCTGTCGCGATCGCGACCGCGTCGCCGTCCGCCGTCGTCGCGACGTCCCGGGCATCGCCGCGCTCGCAGAGGCTGAATTCGCCGACGGCGTCGCCGGCGACGCGCACGCGAACGACGCCCATCGACCCGGTGACGTACGCCTCGAGCGCGCCCTCGCGGTCGCCGTAGACCCGCTTCTCCTCGATCGAATCCATACGGATACGTAGGCGGCGGCGCCCGAAAGCGTTCCGTCTGCGCCGTCCGCCCCGTTGTCGTCGCCGCGTCCCGATCGACTCGAGGCCGATCGCGGTGCGTGGTGACGCGCTGCGCACGCTGTGGCGCTCCGGAATTCCTTTGAGGGGGCCGGTAAGACTAGCGCCTGATGGAAGTGTTCGGATCCAGCGGGACGCGCGGCGTCGCGAACGAGGAACTGACGCCCGCGTTCGTCCTGCGCGTCGCGAAAGCAGCCGGAACGGCGTGGGGGGCCGACCGGGTGGGGATCGCCCGCGATACGCGATACACCGGGCGAATGTTAGCCGATGCGGCGGCCAGCGGCCTCGCCAGCACGGGCACCGACGTCGACCGGCTCGGCGTCGTTCCCACGCCGGGTGCACAGTCCTACGCCGAACGCGAGGGCGTTCCGATCGTCGTCATCACCGCCTCGCACAACCCGCCCCAGTACAACGGCGTCAAACTCGTCGGCCCCGACGGTATCGAACTCTCGGTCTCGGACCTCGAGACGATCGAGGAGACCCTGCTGACGGAGTCGTTCGCGGTCGCCCCGTGGGACGAGACGGGCCGCGTCCGCGAGGTCGACGGCGTCACGCGGGACTACGTCGACGAACTGCTCGCGGCGGCCGACCGCGACCGGATCGCCGACGCCGACCTCACCGTCGCGCTCGATCCCGGCCACGGCGCCGGCGCGCTCACCAGCCCCGAGTTCTTCCGCGAACTGGGCTGTCGCGTCGTCACCGTCAACGGCCAGCCCGACGGCCACTTCCCCGGCCGCGATCCCGAACCCGTCCCGGACAACCTCGAGGACCTCGGGCGCCTCGTCCGAGCGACCGACGCCGACGTCGGCATCGCCCACGACGGCGACGCCGACCGCGCGATCTTCTTCGACGAACACGGCGAGTACGTCGAGGGCGACGCCACCCTCGCCGCGCTCGCGGCCGCGGAACTCGAGGACGGCGACACGACGGTCTCCGCAGTGAACGTCTCCCAACGGCTCGTCGACGTCGTCACCGAGGTCGGCGCCGACCTCGAGCTGACGCCGATCGGCTCGACGAACATCATCACCCGCATCCGCGAACTCGAGGACAAGGGCAAGCGAGTGCCGATCGCGGGCGAGGGCAACGGCGGGATCTTCTTCCCCGGATTCCGCCTCACGCGCGACGGTGCGTTCACCGCCGCGCGGTTCCTCGAACTCGTCGCGGAGCGTCCGGTCAGCGAGATCGTCGGACCCTACGGCGGCTACGCCAACGTGCGGCGCAACATCGAGTACGAGTCGACCGCGGAGCGCGACGCCATGCTGGACGCGGCCGCGAACCACGCCCACGCCGCCGACGCGGAACTCAACACCCGCGACGGCTACCGCCTGGATTACGGCGACGCGTGGGTGCTGGCCCGCCCCTCCGGCACGGAGCCGCTCGTCCGCATCTACGCCGAAGCCCGCGACGACGACCGCGCGACCGACCTGGCCGACGAGATGTACGAGACGCTCGCCGAGGCGAAAGCCGACGCCTGATCCCGATTCTACTTCGGATTTCGATTGCGACTCTCACCCGACCGACCGGAGCGCCCGCCGCCGTCGACGCGTTCTTTGCGCTCTCGAGGCGTAGCGGAGCGTCCCTCGCGCGACGGCAAATAGCGGGCTCGTCAGGACCGCAACTCGCTCCCGTACCGCGCGCCGACCCGCTCGGTCGCGAGCAGGAGTCGATGTGCGATTACGAGCACGACGACCGTACAGACGATCAGCGCGCCCTCGAGCGGCCGCGAGAGCAGGCCGAGCGAGACGATCAGCGTCGTCGCGCACGCGGGCGGGTGGCGGGTGTCGGTCGCGAGCATGCCGCCGGCGGTCAGGGTGGTCGCGAGGACGCCGCTGGCGGCGAGGCGCAACCCCGCGATCGAGCCGGGATCGGTCGCCGTCGTCATCGAGACGCCACCGCCGAGCAGGTGGTAGGCGAGCAGTCCGGCGGCGGCCCCGATCGCGTGGCCGCCGATCACCCGTCGAGGCGAGGCGGCCTCGCTGTCCTGAAAGAGCGCGAGTACGAACGCGGACGGGCCGAGGCTCGGGAACAGCATCGGCAGGCCGGTGAGCCACGCCAGCGCGGCCGTCGTGGAGATCAGCAGGCCGGTGTGGAGCGTCGTCCCCGTCCGGTCGTCCATACCGGTCCCTCGTCGCTCGGCGTGAAAACCTCGGCGTTTCCATCGTCATTGTCCGCCGCGAACGGATCGAACGGTATCCGAACTTTGGGCGACCGTTACGGGACGATCGTCACCGGAATCCGCGATTTCCGCGTCACGGTCTCCGCGACGCTGCCCAGCAGCATCCGGGAGACGCCGGATCGCCCTTCGCTACCCATGACGATCTGGTCCACGTCCTCGTCGCGGGCGTACTCGAGGATCGCGTCCGCCGAGGTCCCCTCCACGACGGTCGTATCGACGGACCGTCCGTACTCGTCGGCCATCGCCTGCACGGCCGCGAAGAAATCGGGCTCGACCTCGTCGGCCCCGCCCGCCGGTCCGCCGGCGTACCCTGCCTCGAGGTCGTCGATCACGTGAATCACCGTGATCTCGTCGTCCGGGTGGATCGAGAGCGCGTGCTCGAGGGCCCCGCGAGCGGTCTCGGAGTCGTCCATCGGGACGAGCAAGTGCCGGGTCATAGTCGTCCTTCGAGCGCGAGCGGGAAAGGGCTCGGGGCAGGGGCTGCGGCGGGAAAAGCGTGCAGTGCGTCTGTCAATCGAAGCGGGCGGCTACACCGGATCGTCGACCTCGAGCGCCGCCTCGAGAGCCCGTTTCTCCTCGCGCAGGGCCTCGAGTTCGGCCGCGACGCGGCCGTCGGCCAGTCGCTCGCGTTGCTCGGGCGTCAGTTGCGCGACCGCCTGCGCGGCCGTCTGGAGCCGCTCGTAGTCGATATCGGGGTCGTTCAGCAACGCCCGAACGTCCCGGAGGGCGGCGACCGCGTCCTCGCCGCCGACGCGCTCGACGAACGGCCGGTACTCCCGGGTGCGGCGGCGGAGGACGCCCGCCGGCCCCGGCGGCCAGTCGACCGTCAACGGCTCGGCGTCGATGCCGTCGAGGAAGGTCCGCTGGGTCGCGACCCGCCGTTTTAGTCGATCGGCGTCCGCGACGTAGTGCTCGAGTTTCGACCGCGAGTAATCGGCGTACTCGAGCAGTTCGGGGATCGCGTACTCGCCGTCGGCGCTGGTGTCGACGTACTCTCGAAGGTCCTCGGGCGGCTGGTCGTACCCGACGAAGGGGTACAGCCGGCTGCGCTCGAGCAGGGCGAACACCTCGCGGACCGACGCTTCCTGACGGTACTGCGCGAACGCCTCGCGCACCGCCTCGTTGTAGGTCTCGATCGGCTCTCGGAGTCGCTCGACCGGCGCGTCGAGGTCGGCGTCGCCCAACTCGAGCAGCCGCTCCTTTGACGCGATCTCGTCGTCGATTTCGCGGCGGCGCTTGGCGGCATCTTTGCGCGCCGCCGCGAGGTCCTCCCGGGCCGCCTCGCGTTCGTCCAGCAGGTCGGCGAACGCTGCGGCCGGCTCGAGTGCGTCGCGGGCGCGCTCGAAGTCGGACTCGCTGAGCCGGCGCTTGTCGATCGCGTCCAGCGCGTCCTCGAAGGCGTCGCGGCGCTCGAGGTCGTCGGGCAGGTTCTCGACGAGCGTGGCGAACTGCCCCTCGAGTTCGACGTAGGCCTTGAAGTTCTCCCGACCGGTCCCCGTCGCGCGATCGACGTAGTCCTCGAGGAGTTTCGTCGCCGAGCGGTAGGCGTCGGCGGCGGTCTCGACGGTGTCCGCGCCGCGGTCCTCGATGCGCTGCTGGACGCGATCGAAGCGCTCGCGGGCCGCCTCGAGTTCCTCGAGCGGCGTCGCGTCGGTCGTCGGCTCACCGGCACCGACGCCGTCGCCGGTGCGGTGAGACCCGTCGCGGTCGCTCATCATCCGTTACTCGTGGTCGTCGTCGTAGACCGCCTCGGGGTCGAATACCCGCTCCCCGACGTTCTCGCCCTCGATCGTCCGGTAGAAACACGATCGGTGGCCGGTGTGGCACGCGCCGCCCTCCTGGTCGACGAGATAGAGGATCGTATCGGCGTCGCAGTCGACCCGGATCTCCTCGACGTCCTGCACGTGGCCGCTCGTCGCGCCCTTCTCCCACAACTCGTCTCGACTGCGGGAGTAGTAGTGCGCCCGGCCGGTTTCGCGGGTCCGCTCCAAGGCCTCCGGCGAGACGTACGCGAGCATGAGTACCTCGCCGGTGTCGGCGTCCTGTGCGACGGCGGGGACGAGTCCGTCCTCGCCGAAATCGACCGCAACGGCGTCGTCCATGTCCGTGTGGATGTTCGTCGGAGCGATAGGTCTTTTGCTGGTTCCGGTCGCGCCGGAACCGACGACGGCCCCGCCGCTCGAGGGGGCTGCGAGGGCTCCCGGAACCAGTAGAATCATGTGGTCCCCTTTCAACCCCTCTCATAATTGATGATCGGAGACCACTATCCCTCCGTCTCGCTGCACAACGTCGCCGAACTCGCCGCTCCCGAGTGGACCGCGGACGGCGATCAGCTCTGTCGCGTTCCCGCTTCGGTGGGGGCGAAGTTGAACGTGAGCGCCCGCGAGCGGGTTCGCGGACCGACGAACAGCGAACTCCGGTTCGTGCCCGACGGCGACGACGTCGAGATCGAGATCACGCTCTCGGCGGCCGACCGCACGCGCGTGTGGCCGTTCTGGGGCGAGTTCCGGCCCTGGGAACCGTTCGAGATCGGTCCCGAACCGGAGACGCACGCGTTCAGCGTGCCCGAGCGACTCGCGCGACTCGAGGCCGATGCCGGCGCCGACGCCGGGCGGTTCGACCCGCGCGTCTGCCGCCTTCGCTTCGAGCGTGCTCCCTCGGTCGCACTGCACGGGGTCAGCGGGGACTGCCGGCCGCCGACGGCCGACGAACTCCCCGAGCGGCGGTACCTCGCGTACGGCACCTCGATCACCGAGGGGGCCGCGTCCTCGGCGCCGCACCTGAACTACGTCAGCCACGTCGCCCGCGGAATCGACGCCGACGTCCTCAATTTCGGCTGTTCCGGCTCCGCGTACTGCGAACCCGCGATGGCGGACTACCTCGCGAGCCGCGACGACTGGGACGTCGCGACGCTCGCGCTGTCGGTCAACATGGCGAACCGGGGATTCACCGTCGAGCAGTTCCGCGAGCGAGCCGACTACTTCGTGAACCGGATCGCGGCGGCCCACCCCGAGAAACCGATCGCGTGCGTGACGCTGTTCCCCTATTTCGCGGACGTCATCGAGGGCGGCGACGCGCAGCGGGCCGCCGACTTCCGCGCCGCGCTGCGCGAGGTCGTCGCCGACTCATCGCACGACACCCTCTCGCTCGTCGAGGGCGCCGAGCTGATGGAACTCACCGGCCTGGCCGCGGATCTGCTCCACCCGGGCGATACCGGCATGGAAGCGATCGGCGAGGGGCTGGCCGCTCACCTCGAGTCGCGACTCGAGTGACGGAGCGATCCGATTCCGTAGCGGTTCCTGCGAAACCGCGTTTGCACGGCTCCTCCGATAGTAATCGAATTTGAACAGTATTTCGGTCGGTACGGTCTCGATTCGATTACCTCTCACGCAGCGAGACAGTCGCCAGCCGTTATCAGTGCCGTCGTGGTCCCGTCACGTATGAGCGACTCGCGGACCGAACTGACACGGCGCGGCGTCGTCGCACTCGCGGCGGCCGGACTCGCCGGCTGTATGAACAGCGATGAGACGGCGGACGAAGGAAACGGGACCGAGAACGGGACCGACGTCGAGGTCGACGCCGGTAACGAATCGTCCGGCGGAATCGACAATCCCGCGGACGCGGTCGGCGACGAGACGCCGCCGGCGCTGGACGTGCCGGCGCTCCGCGCCTGGCTGGTGGACAGCGAGCTGGTCACCGACGGCAACTGCCGGTTCGATTACACCCGCACGATCCCCGACGACTTCGGGTCCAACATGCCGTCGTTCCTCGAGGTGTCGCCCGCGACCGTCGACGCCCACCTGTTCCAGTCGTTCAGCCAGGTCTTCATGGGCTCGTTCGACGCGGAGACCGTCGTCGAGAACGCCGCCGCCGCCGACGCGTTCACGGTGACCGGCGGTTACAGGGGGTACGGCGTCGTCGAGCACGACGGCGGCGGCCCGCCCATCGCCGTCGGCGGCGACGCCCTCGTCGTCGGCGCGGACTACGAACAGCGGATCGACGCCCGTTACGGCGACGGCGAGCGCCTGACGGAGATCGATCCCGAGTTCCGGCGACTCTTCGAGGAACTCCCCCACGAGAACACGATCTCCGGGCAGTACGACAGCCCCGCGGACGAGGACGTCACCGTCGAGGAAATCTACCTCTGGGGCGTCTCGGGCGAGTCGCCGGACGCGGAGACGATGACGTGGGCGTTCCTCTTCGAAGACGAGAGCGCGCTGACCGAAGACGTGCTGGCGGAACTCGAGAACGTCTCCGACGGCGTCGAATCGTCCGAAATCGACGGGCGGATCGCGCGGGTCGTCGGCGCGCCGCCGGACCTCGAGTCGGTGTATGCGGACGAGACGACGGACGGCAACGAGAGCGACGCTGCCGAGTGAACCGGAGGGCGGCCGAGACGAGACGTCGGCTCGACTCGAGACGCTCCGAAAACGCGCCACGAAAAAATTTCACCGCGATACGATCGCTCCGGTAGCGATCAGGACTGGCCGTTCAGCGTGATGTAGTCGACGCCGATGATCCGGTCGTCCTCGTTGAGTTCGGCCTTCGCCTCGTCGGGGACTTCGCTGTCGACGTTGTAGACGGTCAGCGCCTCGCCGCCGTGGGCTTCGCGGGCGTTGAACATGCCGGCGATGTTGACGCCGTGTTTCCCCATGACCGAGCCGATGAGGCCGATGACGCCGGGTTCGTCGGTGTTGCGCGTGACGACCATCTTGCCGTGCGGGATGGCGTCGACGCGGTAGCCGTCGACGCGGACGATGCGCGGATCGACGCCCTCGAAGAGCGTTCCTTCGACGGTCACCGAATCGTCGTCGTTGCCCGCCGTCACCGAGATCAGGCTCTGGAAGTCCTCGGCCTGGCGGGTCTTGGACTCGGTGACGTCGACGCCGCGATCCTCCGCGATCTGTGGCGCGTTGACGGCGTTGACCTGCCACTCGAGGGGCTCGAAGACGCCCTTCAGGGCGGAGGCGGTGACGAACTCGACGTCCTCGTCGGCGATGTCGCCCTCGTAGGTGACTTCGACGTTCTCGATACGGCCGTTGAGCAGCTGGGCGGCGACCTTGCCGGCCGTCTCGGCGATGTCGATGTACGGTTCGACGCGCGGGAAGGCGCTCTCGTCGATCGAGGGCGCGTTCAGCGCGTTCGCGACGGGCTCGCCGATCAGTGCGGCGTTGACCTGCTCGGCCGTCGAGGTCGCGACGTTCTCCTGGGCCGCCTCGGTCGAGGCGCCGAGGTGGGGCGTGACGATGATCTCGTCGTGCTCGAGCAGCGGCGAGTCGTCGGGGAGCGGTTCCTCGGCGAAGACGTCGAGCGCGGCGCCTGCGAGGGTCCCGTCCTCGACCTTCGCCGCGAGGGCGTCCTCGTCGACGACGCCGCCGCGGGCGCAGTTGATGAGGTAGCCGTCGCCGAGCATGTCGAGTTCCTCCTCGCTGATCAGGCCCTCAGTTTCGGGCGTGAGCGGGGTGTGGACGGTCAGGAAGTCGGCCTGTTTCAGGCTCTCCTCGAGGTCGACGAGCTCGGCGCCGATGCGCTGGGCGCGCTCCTCGCTGATGTAGGGGTCGTAGGCGACGATGTCCATGCCCAGCGAGTCGAGCTTCTTGGCGACCTCCTGGCCGACGCGGCCGAGGCCGACGACGCCCAGGGTCTTGCCGTTGAGTTCGGCGCCGAGGTAGTCGCTTTTGGCCCACTCGCCGTCCTTGAGGCGGATGTGGGCCTGCGGGATCGATCGGGCGGTCGCGAAGGCCATCGCGACGGTGTGCTCCGCGGCGGCGCGGACGTTGCCTTCGGGGGCGTTGGCGACGATGACCCCGTGGTCGGTCGCGGCGTCGATGTCGATGTTGTCGACGCCGATGCCGGCGCGGCCGACGATCACTAACTCGCCGGCGGCCTCGAAGACCTCCTCGGTGACCTCGGTACCCGAGCGGACGATCAGCCCGTGCGCGTCGGATACCGCCTCGAGGAGGTCCTCGCCCTCGAGTTCGTAGCCCGTTTCGACCTCGTGGCCGGCGTCTCGGAGTGCGTCCAGACCCGCGTCGTCGATGGGGTCCGTGACCAGAACCTTCATGCGCGAGACAATCAGGTCGAGCAGGTAAACCCTTCCGTTGTGTCCGCACTTGGCAAAAACTACCTCGCCGCGGACAGTATTGATGCGGATCCGAGTTACAATTCCGAACGGGCACTACCTCGCGTCCCTGCCCGCGAGCCGCTGGATTTTGAGCGCCCCGTCGATTCACGAGCGGGCGGTCAGCTATCGGCGCCGCCGTCGAATCGGGTTCCAGTCAGTATTTCGAGATAAACGCAACGTGCGGTTTCCAGTCGGACAGTTCAGTTCTGCTCCTGCCGTTCGTCGCCCGCGTCAGCGTCGCCATCGACTCGATCGTCCCTCTCGTCCGGCGCTCGCGGGACGCGGACCGTCACGCAACTGCCGCCGCCGGTTCCGTCGGCGGTCGACTCGTACTCGAGGTCCCCGCCGTACTCCTCGAGCACCAGTCCGACGAGCCACAGCCCCAGTCCGTTTCCGTGGTCGAGTTGCGTGATCGGCTCGTCGTTGAAGATTCCCGTGCGCTCGGGTTCCGGGATGCCGGGACCGTCGTCGGTGACGCGGATCGCAACGTCGGTCTCGGTGGCGACCACGTCGACCTCGATTTTCGGCCGCCGCTCGTCGGTGTGGCGGACGGCGTTGTCGATCACCTCCTCGAGGACGGTTCGAAGCCGCGAGTCGGCGGCCGCGACCGTCGGTCCCGAGTCGGTGCGGTCGGTCACCGCGATCGCGCTCTCGGGGTACTGATCGCGAAGGTCGGCGACGACCTCGGCGAGGACCGTCTCGAGGACGACGGGCTCGCGCGGTCGCTCGCCGCCGAGGGTCGCGCCGGCCAGTTCCTTCGCGGTCTCGTTCGTCTCGATCAGTTCGGTTGCGGTCGCCGCGATCTCAGCGGCGTACGCGCACAGGTCGTCGGCACGATCAGCGGGTAGTGAGGCTGTGTCCGCAGCCCCGCCTGCGCCCCCGGATTCGAACTCGCACTCGAGTTCCTCCAGCAGCAACTCCGCGAAGCCGTGGATCGCGTTGAGGTCGTTGCGCAGGTTGTGCCGGAGCAGGCGGTGGAGGACCTGCAAGTGTCGTTCGCGCCGCTTGAGGGCGGTCACGTCTCGGCCTTCGACGACGAGCAGTTGCGGCTTGCCCCCGTCGCGGTCGATCGGCCGGATCGAGAAGTCGATGACGGCGGTTCGGTTTGCTCCCTGAACGCGGAGTTCGTCCCGGAAGAACTCGCCGTCGCTGGCCCGGTCGACGCCCGTCCGCGAGACCGTCCGTCCCTCCTCGTTCGCGGCGAAACAGGGGGCTTCCCACAGCGGCTTCCCGACGACGTCGTCGCGCTCGACGCCGGCGAACTCCAGGGCCGTCCGGTTGACCTCGAGGAGCGTTCCGTCGGGCTCGAGGAGGCCGGTTAGCTGGTACGTGTTGTTAAAAACCGCCTCGAAGCGACGTCGGCGCTCCTTCCGGTCGGAGATGTCCCGGAAGAGGCCGGTGAAGATCCGCTGTCCTTTGTAGCTGTGCTCGCGGAGGCTCACCAGTACCGGCACCTCGTGGCCGTCCTTGTGCAGCGCCGGGAGTTCGATCCCGTCCCAGTCGATGTGTTTCTCGCCCGTCCGGAGGTACTTCTCGAGGCCGGCGGCGTGGGCCGGCCGGAGCCGTTCGGGGATGAGCACCATCTTCGACTCGCCGACGAGTTCGGCGGGCTCGTAGCCGAGGATCTCCTCAATGGCCGGATTCGCGAAGAGGATCCG
Organism: Halopiger xanaduensis SH-6; assembly: GCF_000217715.1. Lineage (GTDB taxonomy): Archaea > Halobacteriota > Halobacteria > Halobacteriales > Natrialbaceae > Halopiger > Halopiger xanaduensis. The sequence continues at coordinate 524,841 of NC_015666.1, read as the reverse complement.
GCTGTGTTCGTCGATGGTGAGCAGTCCCTCGGAGGTGTTCGCCACGAGCTGTCGGAAGAAGTCGCCCTCGTCGAACGGCGAGCGCGGCGGTGCAAGTCTGTCGGCTGCTGGCGGCTCTGCAGATGGCGGCGCCCCGTCGTCGGTCACGCGAGAAATACTCCCTACGGCAGTCATATACTTGTGGCTTCGCGTCGACCCCCGTCGGTTCGAGCCGTCCCCCTCGTACCCGACGCGATCCTCGCCGTCTCGAGGAGGCGCGAGCGGGAAACCTGAACTGGTTTATTCGGGGCCGCACAATCGGCGGTCGATGACAGTCGTCGCTTTCGACTTCGACGGAACGCTTTCGGACTCCGAGATGACGGTCCTGCTCGGGCAGCGCTGCGGGGTCGCCGAGGACATGGCCGAGATCACCGAACGCGCGATGAACGACGAGATCGGCTACGCCGAGAGCCTCCGCGAGCGCGCGGCCCTGCTCGAGGGCCTCGCCGCCGAGGAGGCTGAAGCCGCCTTCGACGAGGTCGTCCTGCGCGAGGGTGCGGCCGACCTGATCGCCGAACTGAACGAAGCCGGCGTCACCACCGCCATCCTGACCGGCGGCTTCGAACGGGGCGTCGCGGCCGCCTTAGAGCGCGAGGGCGTCTCGGTCGACCACATCGTCTCGAACCGCCTGCCGATGAACGCCGACGGTACCGAATTGACCGGCGCGGTCGAGGGGCCGCTGATCGAGGGCACGAAGGACGACGCCCTCGAGGATCTGGCCGACGACGTCGGCGTCGACCTCGACGACACCGTCGCGGTCGGCGACGGCGCGAACGACCTGCCGATGCTGAAGGTCGCGGGACTGGCGATCGGTTTCGACCCGAAGCCGGCGGTCGAACCCCACTGCGACGTCGTCGTCACCTCGATGGCCGACGCCCGCGAGGAACTCGTTTCCGACGGCGTGCTCGAGGGCTGAGTCCGTCGTCCGAACCGACCGCTTCTGCTCTCCGCGTTTTCTTCTCTCTCGAATTCTAACTGGCGTTGAGATATGCCAACGGTGCGTTCATTGGGGCGCTCGCCGATGACTCTCCTATGCGCGAGTTCGCCTTCACGATCACCTACGAGCGGGGTGCGGACCACCTGATGGACGTCTTCGTCGACAACCCCGGGCTGTACGCGCGGACGATCTCCTGTCACGCGACCGCGGACACGATGTGGCGGCTGGACGAGGTGACCGGCCCGACGGAGGCGCTGGCGGTCTACGACGACCGCCTCGAGGACCTCTCGCGGTGTTCCAGCCTGCGCGGGATGGGCGGCTGTCAAATCGACTGGCGCTACGAGACTCTCGCCGAACGCCCGACGCGGCGGCTCATCTACTCGCGCCAGTCGGAGGGCGCGGGCTGTCGCTCCGTTCCGTACCTCGCCGCGAAACACCTCGGCGACGGCGCGCTCTGTCGCGCCGAACAGCACGGTCACGAGTACAAGTGGCGTATCCTCGCCGAAGACGACGTCGCGATCCGTCCCGTCTACGAGGAACTCAGCGCGAACCTCCGGGACGGCCTCTCCCTCGAGTTCGAGCGCGTTACCGGTGAGACGGAGTGGCCCGACGAGCACGCCGGGGGCGCCGAACTCCCCTACAAACAGCGCGAGGCGCTCGAGTTGGCAGTCGAGTACGGCTACTACGAGACGCCGCGCCGAATGTCGATCCAGGAGATCGCCGAGGCCGAGGACGTTCCGACCTCGACGCTGCAGTACCGACTGACGCGCGCCGAGGCGTGGCTCGCCGAGACCTTCGTTTCGACCGACACCGGCGATCCCGTGGTGCAGGCGATGACGACGCCGAGCGACGACTGACGACCGACGGCTACGGGTCTCAAGCACGGTCCCACTATCACAACTGACCGTTCGTTTCCAACTGCTATTCCTGCCACTCCCCAGCACTCCTCGAGGCCGAGAAACCGACCGATGAGTGACGCTACCGCCGAGAGTTACCGAACGTGATAGCTATCCGGAACGAGTTGGAATGTGCCGAACCAATTTCCATTCCGATGCAGCCGGTACGGTAACTCGAGTCCAGTCATGCCAACTGACGACCGATCGACGGACGACTCCGGCGTCTCGCGACGCAACTACCTCGGCCTCGGTGCCGGCGCGCTGGCGGGCCTGTCGTTTGCGTCCGTCGGCAGCGCTGATGGAGGCGAAAAGAGCGGGAAGGGCAACGCCCGCGGGAACAGCGCGGGTGACCGCCTGCTGGTTACGAACGGGACGATCGTGACGGTCGACCCCGACCTCGGAATCCTCGAGAGCGCCGATCTGCTCGTCGAAGACGGACGGATCGAGCGCATCGACAGCAACATCGACGCGCCCGGTGCAGCGACGATCGACGCCGGCGACGCCATCGTCGCCCCCGGATTCGTTAACGCTCACCTGCACACGTGGCAGGCCGGCGTCCGCGGCATCGCCGGCGACTGGTCGTTCATGGAGTACCTCGAGACGATGCTCGGGGAGATCAGCAGCCACTACGAGCCCGAGGACGCCTATCTGGGCAACCTCTTCGGCGCGCTCGAGCAGCTCAACGCCGGCGCGACGACGATCCTCGACTGGTTCCACATCGCCAACTCGCCCGAGCACACCGACCGGGCGATCGACGGCCTCGAGGACGCCGGCGTGCGCGCCGTCTTCGCGCACGGCCCGCCGGGCGACGACAGCGCGACGTGGTGGGAGGAGAGCACCGAGACCCACCCAGACGACATTCGTCGGCTCCACCGGGAACGGTTCCCCGCCAACGACGGCCTGCTGACGCTGGCGATGGGGATCCGCGGTCCCGACTACTCGACCGACGAGGTCGTCGCGCGGGACATCGAACTCGCGCGCGAACTCGGGATTCCCGCGTCCATGCACATCGGCTCGCTGGGGCCCGGCGGCGTCGAGACCCTCGAGGAACTCGGGCTGCTCGGGGACGACCTGAACTACGTTCACGCCAACCGGCTCACCGAGCGGGAGTTCGAACTCATCGGCGACTCCGGCGGCTCGGTCTCGATCACGCCGGAAGTCGAGATGCAGATGGGGATGGGGATGCCGGCGCTGCGCCAGACGCTCGACGCCGGCGCGATCCCGTCGCTCGGCGTCGACATCGTCTCGAACGTCAGCGGCGACATGTTCACGCAGACCCGGTTCGCCCTGCAGACTCAGCGCGCCCTCGACAACCAGCCGACCGTCGAGGCCGGCGAGCAGGTCAGCGACCTCTCGCTGACCGCCCGGCAGGCCCTCGAGTTCGCGACCATCGAGGGCGCCCGCGCGCTCGGCCTCGAGGATCAGGTCGGCTCGCTGACCCCTGGCAAGCGGGCGGACGTCGTGCTCTTCGAGACGGACGACCTCAACACGACGCCGGCCCACGATCCGGTCGAAACGATCGTCTTCCAGTCCGGCATCGAGAACGTCGACACGGTGCTCGTCGACGGCGATCTCGTCAAGTACGACGGCGACCTCATCAACCCCGCCGCCGAGCGCCGGCGCCACCGGCTCGTCGAGTCCGGCCGCCGCATCCTCGAGGAGAGCGGCGTCGCGACGCTGGCGGACCCCGCCCAGCGTGGCGGTCGAGGGCGCGGTCGCGGCCAGGGACGCGACTGAGGACAGCACAACGACTCCTAATCGGGAACTACCCGAAATTCGAGCGCTGTACCCCGGCGTAATTACAGGTTATTCGCCGGGCACTACCACCGACGCCGTAGGCCGGTCGCCGAACCGTCCGAAATCGGCGACAATCAGGCCTAATGATCCATTTCAATACCGCGCAAGTTATTAACTCGTGACCGAGTAAGTGATTATGATGATGTGGCAAGATCTCGTCTTCATGCTCGGAAGCGGCCTCTCGATCGTCTTCCTCGCACCGACCCTCCGAAACGCGAACGCGAACGTCCCCCTCGGGACGAGCCTCCCCTCGATGGGAATCGGGTTCGTCTACGCGGCGACCTTCTTCACCCTCGAGATGACCTTCTCCGCCGCCGGCGCGTTCGCCGCGGGGACGATGTGGTCGCTGATCGCCCTGTTCCGCTCGCCGGCTTCCCACCAGTTCCGGACCTCGGCCGCGCTGTTCGCCCACGATCTCTCGCGCTGGGTCGACCGCCGTCGCTCCGAGCACACCGTCGCCGCCGAACAGTACTACTCCGAATAACCCGACTCCCGTCGCTCGCTGTCTGCGGTTTCCGCCTCCGCTGCGCTCGCCTTCCTCTTCCCCTCTCTCACTTCCGCTTCTCACTCACCGTTCCGACCTCGAAACGCCGGTCTCGAGCCTTCGACGCGTTACTTTGGCGCGTTTGCGCTTACGCCGCCGTCTCCTCGAGCCACGCTTCGATTTCGTCGGCCAGCGCGCCGCGGCGGTGGATCGTCCCCGTCGAGAGGTCGACGACGGTGCTCTCGGTGCCCTGCGTCTCGCCGCCGTCGAGGACGACGGCCTCGTCTCGCACCTGTTGGCCGATCTCTTCGACCGTGCGGGCGCTGGGCTCGCCGCTGACGTTGGCGCTGGTCGACGTGATCGGTCGCTCGGCGGCCGCGAGCAAGGCCATGGCGGGTTCGCAGTCGGGAACTCGAATGCCGACCTGCTCGCCGCCCGCGGTCAGCACGTCCGGGACGACCTCGCGGCGCTCGCAGAGGACCGTGACGGGCCCCGGCAGGAACTCCTCGGCGAACGCGCGCTCGCGCTCGGTCGCCTCGATATACCCTGCCTCGATCGCCGTCTCGAACGTCGGCACTGCCAGCGAGACGGGCTTCGAGCGGTCCCGTCCCTTCACCTCGAAGACGCGCTTGACGGCGTCGGCATCGAGCGCGTCCGCGGCGAGGCCGTAGACGGTCTCGGTCGGGTAGACCACGAGGCCGCCCTCGCGGATCGCTTCGGCCGCGCGCTCGAGCGCCTCGGCGTCGACGTCGGGGTCGCCGTCGAAATCGAATTCGAACTCGGAATCGGATCCGTCGGCGTTCATACGCGCTACTCGCGTCGGTGCGGGCAAAAGCGTACCGTCACGCAGTGTCGCGAAAAGGCGGGAATGGTCGTCGCACGGAACTCGACCGACGCTACCCGCAGATTACTCGAGGCCGAACCGTTCCTCGAGGTCGTCGTAGTCGGGGAACTCGGGCCAGTCGGTGGCGACCCAGGCGTCCTCGACGGTCAGCTCCTCGTCGACGGCGAAGATGGCGGGCCGGGGTTCGGTGATGCCTTCCATGCCGTCGAGGTCGTGTTCGACGCCGTAGGAGCGGGCGACGTCGGCGCCGGGATCCGCGAAGAGCGCGGCGTCGTAGCCGTTCTCCTCGAGGAACCGCTTCACGCCGTAGGGGGTCGAGGCGGTGACGCCGACGACCCGCGTTCCGTCGGCGTCGTTCCAGCCGCGCTCGTCGATCTCGTCCCAGACGTACTTGGCGAGGAACGAACCGGTCATCGGGGTGAAGACGACGATGGTCCGCTCCGCGTCGGCGGCCAACTTCGAGAGGGAGCGGTTTTCCCAGTACTCGTCGTTGACCAGCGGCCGGGTGAAGTCGGGCGCCTCCTCGCCCGTCCCGGGATTGTCCGCGGGGCCGAGCTTGACGACCTCGAAGTCCGGCATCAGGCCTCACCTCCGTAGGTCGACTCGAGGTACTCGACGATGTTCGCGCTCTCCGCCATCGTGATGCCGGTGTTCTCGTCGACGACGACCGGCACCGTCCGGACGCCGGCGACGCGCTTGACGACGTTCCGCTTCGAGTGCATCGGCTCGACGAACCGCGACTGATACTCGAGGTCGAACTCGTTCAGCAGGCGGGCGACGCGCTCGCAGTACGGACACCCTTGCAGCCGATAGAACGTGATCGGCGGGTCGTCGCCGGTGCTGGCGTCGGTACTGGCACTGGTGCTCGACATGGTCGGCCGTTCGGCCACGAGCGGCGTAAACGTGTCGTCGCCGGTGATCGACGCGGGTGAATTCGGACGCGGAGCGGACGCGAACTCGGAAATGGTAAACGGTTAACCGATAGGGTTCCAATGCATACCATCAATGGCGTTGTCTGTGCTGCTCGAGGCCGTGCTAGCCGCTTTCGAGGCTCCAGTGGTCGGACTCGAGATCGACCGGTCGATGGTGACGATTCTCGGACTCATCACGATCGTCATCCTCATCGCGCTTTCGGGATTCTTCTCCTCCTCGGAGATCGCGATGTTCAACCTGCCGAAACACCGAATCGAGGGGATGGTCGAGGAGGGCGTCGACCGGGCGGAGCTCGTCGAAACCCTGAAATCCGACCCGCACCGCCTGCTGGTGACGATTCTGGTCGGGAACAACCTCGTCAACATCGCTATGTCGTCGATCGCGACCGCACTCCTCGGCCTGTATTTCGAGTCCGGCCTGACGCCGGTTCTCCTCTCGACGTTCGGCGTGACGGCGATCGTCCTGCTGTTCGGCGAGAGCGTGCCCAAGTCCTACGCGGTCGAAAACACCGAATCGTGGTCGCTCAGCGTCTCGAGACCGCTAAAAGTCACGGAGTACGTGCTGTACCCGCTGATTATCGTCTTCGACTACCTCACTCGGCAGGTCAACCGGCTCATCGGCTCGAGCGGCGCGATCGAGTCCCCCTACGTCACCCGCGACGAGATCCAGGAGATGATCGAGTCCGGCGAGCGCGAGGGCGTCTTAGAGGAGGACGAACACGAGATGCTCCAGCGCATCTTCCGCTTCAACAACACCATCGTCAAGGAGGTCATGACCCCGCGGCTGGACATGACTGCCGTCCCCAAGGACGCCAGCATCGACGAGGCCATCGAGACCTGCATCCAGAGCGGTCACGCCCGCATCCCCGTCTACGAGGGCAGCCTCGACAACGTGATGGGCGTCGTCCACATCCGCGACCTCGTGCGCGATCTCAACTACGGCGAAACCAACGATGGCGACCTCGAGCTCGCGGATCTCATCCAGCCGACGCTGCACGTCCCCGAGTCGAAGAACGTCGACGAACTCCTGACCGAGATGCGGGAAAACCGGATGCACATGGCCATCGTCATCGACGAGTTCGGCACCACCGAGGGGCTGGTGACGATGGAGGACATGGTCGAGGAGATCATCGGCGAGATCTTAGAGGGCGGCGAGGAACAGCCCATCGAGGAGATCGACGAGCGCACCGTCCTCGTTCGCGGCGAGGTCAATATCGAGGACGTCAACGAGGCCTTAGAGATCGACCTGCCCGAGGGCGAGGAGTTCGAGACCATCGCCGGCTTCATCTTCAACCGCGCGGGACGGCTCGTCGAGGAGGGCGAGGAGATCACCTACGACGGCGTCCGGATCACCGTCGAGGACGTCGAAAACACGCGGATCATGATGGCCCGGCTGACGAAACTCGAGCAGGAACACGTCGAGGAGGTCCCGGATGCGGACGTAGTGGAGGCGGGTGAGCCGACGGACAACGACGTCGAGCCCGGCGACGTGACGGATAGTACGGTCGAGTAGCGGTCTCAGTTCAGTTCAGTTCTCAGTCCTCTCTCGATCCGGCGGACGGTCGTCACGCCTCGGGCGGCTTCGTTTTCCGGTCGACGTACGCTTCGATCTCGGCGGCGATCGCCGGCGGCACGACGACCCGTCGCGGGCCGGCAACGTACTGCCCGCCGGGCTGGGCGTAGTCGAGAGACACGACGACGGCGTCGCCGACCGATCGCGTGGAGACGCTCCGAATCACCGAGAGGTCGATCGCCTGCTCGGGTTCGTAGAGGTAGAGCACGCCCTCGTCGGGGTCGAACGCGCCGACCGACTCGAGGAACGACGAGCACACGAGTGCGCCGAGCGCGAGCGGAATCGTCAGCGCCGCCAGCCCTGTAAACGGTCCCGCGCCGAGGTCGCCGAGCAGGTTGTTCTGCGAGACGTACCGGCCGATCCCCATCAGCGTCACGATGATCGCACCCATCGCGATCGCACCCAGTGCGGCGTCGGCCGCCCGCTGGAGGGCCGTCCCGGAGGGGGTCGAGAACGGGAGTCGCTCGAGGTGTGCGGCGGTGTCGTCGCTCGCGGCGAGCGCGAGGATCGTCACGAGAATCGCCGCGAACAGTGCGACGACGACGGATTGGCCGCCGATCTGTCCGGTGAGGTCGTAGAGCCGCCAGAAGACGATGATCGTGATGACGGCGAAGAAGGTGCCGACGCCGAGCGACCACAGGAGTCGGATCGAACGCGACGTCGTCGCGTCGCGTCGCCACTGGAGCAGGTCGTCCGGATCGGCCGGGGCGTCCGCGTCCGCGTCCACGTCCATATCGGAATTCGCCAGCGCGCAGGTAAAGACCGTTCGGTCCTCGCACACGTGCCGCGGTGGATAGCGGACCGGTGGACGGCGGCAACCGACCCCCTCACAACAGGAGCATATCGGCAGCGGTGAACCCGGCGTAGGAGATCGCGATCGAGCCGGCCAGCGACCCGATCCACGCGAGGACGGTGTAGGCCATCTTCCGGGCGCTGACGCCGCCGCCCGCGCCGGCCGCCGCGTAGCCGCTGCCGATGATCGCGCTGACGATGATCTCGTTGAACGAGACCGGGATGCCAAAGAGGACCGCCGACTGGGCGATCATGAAAGAGGGGATCAGCGCGGCGATCGATCGGCGCGGTCCCAGCGAGGAGTAGTCCTGCGAGATCGCCTTGATCATCCGCGGCGCGCCGGTCCACGAGCCCAGCAGGAGGCCGAAGCCACCGCCCACGAGGAGGGCAGGGAGGGGCAACCCAACGTCGCCCGACAGCGGAATGAGCGGGCCGACCGCCAGCCCGACCTGACTGCCGCCTGCGGAGAACGCGACCAACCCGCCAAGCACCAGCAGGAAGTGGCGCTCGCCGCGCTCGAGGCCCCCGCGGAGGTCGAGCGCGAGGACGCCCGCCCACAACGCCGCAATCACGATCGTCATTGCGACGCTGCCGATGAGCGCCGATCCGGGGAGCATGGTACTGACCGCGCCGGCGATCGAGTCGCCACCGGCCTGACCGGGATTGAGGATCGCGAACTCGATGTTGGCGACGAGGACGCCGACGAAGGCAGCAAGCCCCATGATGAGGTACGACTCGTCGATCAGTTCGGCGCGGAGCACGCGGGCGATCCCGTACGCGAGGCCGCCGCCGACGAACGGCGTCAGGATCCACAGCGCGGCGATCTCGGTGTACTTTGCCCACGCCGGCCCGCCGCCCATCGCGAGCCCGACGCCGATGACCGCCCCGGTCACCGTGAAGGCGGTCGCAATCGGATATCCTGTGAAGACGCCGATCGCAACCAGCGCGGCGGCGATCGTCAGCGCGATCGTTGCCGCCGGCGGAGAGAGCGTCACGCCTTGGATCAACTCGGCGCCGACCGCCTCGGAGACGTTTGCACCCTGTAGCACTGCCCCGACGAAACCGAGCAGCCCGACCAGAAAGCCGGCCTTCATCACCGAAATCGCGTTGGCACCGACCGCCGGCGCGAACGGCGTCGACCCGCTCGAGCCGGCGCCGATCGCCCACGCCATAAACAGACTGGCAACTGCGGCTACTAGAAACGTCGCGATCGTCGCGGGTTCGACCATCTACGGGGTTCTATTTGTCGATCCTACAAGTGTGTGCCGACCTCGAGCGACGCGGGCCGGCCTCATCGTGTCACTGAAAGGTGACGATTCGGGTCACCGACCCTCTTTTTCGGGATGATCGGGCAGAAACGGCGGTACCGAATCTTAACACCTAAACCACCTCCTCGGTAGTATTACATAGAGCAATGGTGGACGAGACTGAGCAGTTCGACCGACGCACGTACTTGAAACTGACCGGAACCGCAGGCGTCACCGTCACCGGCCTCGCCGGCTGTCTCGAGGACGCCGGGAACGGCAACGGCGACGAGAGCGGGAACGGGAACGGCGACAGCGGCAACGGGAGCGGAAACGGGAACGGCTCCGACGAGGAAACCAACGAAAGCGACGGCTCCGACGGCGGCGACGACAACCAGATCATCGCCGGCACGGCGCCCGGCTTCGAGCCGTTCGAGATGACCCGCGACGGCGAACTCGTCGGCTTCGACATCGACCTCCTCGAGGCGGTCGTCGACGAGACCGAGTACGAACTGGCCGAGTGGAACGAGTACGAGTTCGACTCGCTGATTCCGGCCCTCGAGAACGGCAACATCGACGTGATCGCGGCGGCGATGACGATCACCGAGGAGCGCCAGCAGTCGATCGCTTTCACCGAGCCCTACTACAGCGCGAACCAGTCGGTGCTCGTCCAGTCGGGCGGCGACTTCGCGCCGGAGGCCCTCGAGGACCTCGAAGACCGCGAGGTCGGCGCCCAGTCCGGGACGACCGGCGAAACGGTCGTCCAGGAGCAGCTGATCGACGAGGGCCTGATCTCCGACGATCAGTACACCTCCTACGACAACTACGTCTACGCCGTGCAGGAACTCGAGCGCGGCCTGCTCGACGCGATCGTCATCGACGAACCCGTCGGTGCGACGTTCGCCGACAGCCGCGACGTCGAGGTCGCGTTCACCTTCGAAACCGGCGAGGAGTACGGCTTCGGCGTCCAGCAGGATGCCAGCGACCTCCAGACGGCGCTCAGCGACGGTATCGCCGCCGTCCGGGAGTCCGGCCAGTACGACGAGATCACCCAGACGTGGTTCGATAGCGACGAGAACGCCGAAGAGTAACCTGACCGGCCATGCCCATAGATTCCGTCGTACCGCTCGTCGAGGCGTCGACGCTCCCGCTCGAGGCGGTTCAGCTCCAGGGACACCTCCAGCTACAGCCACAGGGGCTGGTTCAGGTACTCGTCGGCGACTCGCTCCTCCCGACCGAGGAGCAGGTCGCCGGTCGCCTCGGCGAGGACTGGGCGTTCGTCTACCGAAACGCGGACTACATGCTGTGGGGAACGGTGATCACGATCGCCCTGACGCTTACCAGCCTCCTGCTGGGATTTCTCGCGGGCTTTCCGGCCGGCGCGATCGAAGTCTACGGCGACGGCTACTCACGGTCGTTCGTCCGGAAGTTCGGCGTCCTGTTGCGCGGCACGCCGATCCTCGTCATCATGCTGTTGACGTACTTCGTGCTGCCGATCGATATCGTCCTCGTCGCGCTCGAGCGGACGCTCGGGGCGATCGATTTCGTCCTCGGGCCGACGCCGTTCACGGCGCCGACGGACGTGCCCGAGGCCTTCTTCGCGGCCACGCTCGCGCTCGGCTTCCGGAGCGCCGCCTACCAGTCCCAGATCTTCCGGGGCGCCTTACAGAGCATCGACGAGGGTCAGATGGAAGCCGCCCGCTCGATCGGGATGAGCCGCCTCGAGGCGATCCGGCACGTGATCGTCCCGCAGGCGCTGCGCCGCAGCGTGCCCGGCTTCCAGAACGAGTTCACCATCGTGCTGAAGGACACGTCGATCGCCTTCGCGATCGGACTCGGGGAGCTACTCAAGCGCAGTCAGGACCTGTTCACACAGCAGACGACCGCCGTCCTCGAGGTGATCCTGTTCATCAGTCTGGTCTACTTCGTCCTGACCTTCACAACGAACCGCACGCTCGACTTCGTGAGCAACCGCTTCGCAATTCCAGGTGAATCGTCGTGAGCGACCACCCAACCCATACGGACGACCGACGCACCGAGACCGACGCATCGACCGCAGGCGCAGCCGACGGCACGGACAGTGCCGGCACGGGCTCGAGGCCCGGCACCGGGACCGGCGAGCCGCTGTTGCGAATCGAGGACCTCCACAAATCCTACGGCGACGAGGAGGTCCTGCTCGGCATCGATCTCGAGATCGACCGCGGCGACGTCGAGGTGCTGGTCGGCCCCAGCGGTTCCGGCAAGTCGACGCTCCTGCGGTGTCTCAATCTGCTCACCCCCGTCGACAGCGGCCACGTCTACCTCGGCGACACGGAGGTGACCGCGCCCGAGACCGACCCGAACGAGATCCGCCAGCAGATCGGGATGGTGTTCCAGGACATCAACCTCTTCGCCCACCTCACCGCGCGCGAGAACGTCACGCTCGGCCTCCGCAAAGTCAAGGGGATCCCCAAGGACGAAGCCCGGCAGCGGGCCGACGCCGAACTCGAGCGCGTCGGACTCGCGGATCAGGCCGACTCCTACCCGGCGCAGCTCTCGGGCGGCCAGAAACAGCGCGTCGGGATCGCCCGCGCGCTGGCGATGGACCCCGAGGTCATGCTGTTCGACGAGCCGACCAGCGCCCTCGACCCGGAACTGAGCAACGAGGTGCTCGAGGTGATGGACGAACTCGTCGAGGCGGGGATGACGATGGTCGTGGTCACCCACGAGATGCGCTTCGCGCGCGGCGGCGCGACGAACATCACCTTCCTCGCGGACGGGCAGATCGTCGAGCGCGGCCCGCCCGAGAAACTGTTCGAGAACCCGGACCACGACCGAACCGCACAGTTTTTCCAGAGCATCAGCCATGAGTGACCGAACGGAGGCGACGATCGGATGAGCGGCGCGAAATCCGAGTCTACGCCGGCAATCGCCCTCGAGCGACTCCGATCCTCGATCGCCGACGCGGAGTGGACGCTCGCGACCCTCGGGTTCGTGCTCTTCTGGGGCTGGCTCCTCACTCGCTGGCTGTACGACTGGACGCTCGGCCGGTGGGGCGTCGGGCCCGGCGCCGGCGAGCCGTTCTTCTCGGGGGCCGTGTTCGAGTCCGCCGCGGCGGTGTTCGAGGGCAAGCAGGTGGCCCTGCCAATCGGGCCGATCGCCATCCCAGTGGACTGGCTCGCCAGCCTGTTCGACGGCACCGCGCTGGCGATCGATATCGCGCCCGCGCTGGCGTCGGGCGCGTGGTACACGATCCTCCTCACGGTCGCGGCCATCGCGCTCGGCTTCTGCATCGCGGTGCCGGTCGCCGTGCTCCGCGTGTACGGCGGCCCCTTGCGCTGGCTCGCGCTGGCCTACACCGAACTGATCCGCGGGACGCCGCTGCTGGCCCAGCTGTTCGTCCTCTACTACGGCCTGCCGCTGGCCGTCTGGCTCAACGAGATCGACGTCATCGGTCGCGGGTTCGTCCCCGAGTACGCGTTCTGGATCGCCATCCTCGGATTCACGATCAACGGCTCGGCCTACCAGGCCGAGTACATCCGCGGCGCATTAGAGAGCGTCGACGAGGGCCAACTGACCGCCGCGCGGGCGATCGGCCTCTCGAAACTCGAGGGGATCCGCTACGTCGTGCTCCCGCAGACGCTGCGGTACGCGATTCCGGCGTGGACGAACGAACTCGTCTACCTGATCAAGTACTCCTCGCTGGCGGGCTTCATCACGGTGCCCGAACTCTACTACCGCGCGAGCCGGATCGCGTCCTCGACGTTCGAGTACACGCCGATATACGTGCTGCTCGCGATCGTCTACCTCGGGATCGTCCTCTCGGCGACGAACGTGATGGACCGCGTCGAACGGCGGGTCGCGATCCCCGGTATCGGGCAAGTTGAGGGCCGACAGCAGGCGACGGGCGACGAGGCTGCAGCCGAAGCGTCGGCCGACGACGAGGCGGATCCCGGCAACGAGACGCCGGATCGATCCGGAGCGTAACGCCTGTTTTCCGGTCGCTCCGTCTGTCGTCCGTTCTGCACCGTCGACGCGCCGTTTCCGTTCGACGGCGCGACTGATTCTCTGCCTCGAGCGATACCGACGGCTCGAGCGTCGTTTCGCACGGTTCGTCGCGGGGAACGCAGGATCGAGAACAGCGGCGGCCGGCGGCTCAGTTCGTCGTCGACTTCGAACTCGAGTCCTCGTCGGGTTCCGGCGGCGGCTCCGCGCCTTCGATCGCCTCGGCTGCGTCGGTGTCTTTCTCGACGTTGACGTGCCAGCGGTCGATCTCGTCGTCGAACTCGGCGAGGCGATCCGAGACGTCGGCCTTCAGGGCGTCGTCGTTGACGTTGACTTCGAAGACGAACTGCTCGTCGCCGTTCCCGCCGCGGGCCGACTGCTGGATGTTCGCGCTGATGAGTTCGTTGTCGAAGTAGTACGGCGCCAGCTGGGTCATCACGTTCTGGTAGACCGTGTCCTCGACCCGACGCAGGGCCTTCCGACTGGCCGAGTCGGCCGCGCGCGCGACGTAATCGATCGACTCCTTCCAGTTATCGACGGCGGCCTCGGCGTCGTCCTCCTCGAGTTGCTCGTAGGACTCCGACAGCTTCTCGCCGGCCGTCTTGATGTCCTCGTCGGGGCCCTTGCCGGCTTTCTCGCCCTTGCCCTCTTCGACGCTGGCCTGGTCGGCGGTCTTCTCGCTCACGTCGACCTCGAGGGTTTCGTGGGCCTTCGGCCGCCACTCTTCCCACTCCTCGAAGGCGTCGGCGAGTTGTTCCTCGTCGCGGTCGTCGGAGCCGTCGGGCTCGGTGTCGTCGACGCTGACGATATCCTCGTCGGGGTCGTGGACGCCCGCGTCCTGGAGCGCGCGGGTGATCCGTTCGCCGTGCTCGACGACGTCTCCCCAGTCACCGCGAACTTTGAATCCCGAGATGCTCTCTTCCATTCGGCTGACCGGGTACTAGGTGCGCGTCGGTATAAACTTCTCCGCCGTCTCGAAATCTTCGGGGGTCGGCGCGGTCCCTGCGGTGACCGGCCGAACCGTCGGTAGCGGCTCGTTCGAAGCGGTTTCGGTTACATCTGTCCCATCTGCCCGTGCTGTTCCATCTGGTCCATCTGTCCGTGCTGATTCATCGCCCCCGTCTCTCCCTGCTGGCCGACCATCCCCAGCACCGTCTCACAGGAGTTCATCGTCCGCTCGATCGTCGCGACGGTCTCCGCAATGTGGGGGTGTTGCCGGCTGTACTGGCGGATATCCGGTAGCCCCTCGGTCGCAACTCGGATGAACGTCTCCGCGAGTTCGGGGCCGAACATCGAGTCGCGCGCGATCATCTTCTCGTTGAGTTCGGCTATTTCGGCGATATCCTGGCAGATGCGCGCACACGTTTGCATTTGCGGCCCCATGCCCGCACACTCCTTCGCACACCAGCCGGCGACGTGGGACAGCTCCGTGAAGTCCTCGAGGGCGATGCGCAGTTCGTTCGTCAGGTGGTCTTCGAACGAGCGCGCGCCGCCGGTTTGCTGGGGTTGCATCTGCGGCTGCTGCTGGATCTGTGTTTGCGGCTGCGACTGCGGTTGCGGTCCTTGGCTTCCCATCTGTCCGCTCATCTCCTGCGTTCCTGTCCCCGTCTGGGACGATTGCCCGCTCGCGCCGGTTCCCATCTGGGGTCCCGACTGCGTGCCCGGCCGCATCTCTGACTGCGCGCCCGACTGCACGCCCGTCATCTGCGCGCCGCCGCCCTGTTGCATCCGTCCGGGTTGCTCGTTCATCGCCTCGTACGCCGACTGCTCGTGCTCGTGGGGCTGTCGCTGCGGTGGCTGGTGAGTCATTGTCCTCGAGGGCGGCTTCGCCGATTCGTCGATTAAACCGGGGCCACCGTTTCGCCCGGTTCGAACGACAACTCCACGTTTTCCGCACCCGCTGTCATCCTCGGGATCGGGGCGCTCGAGCGGTCGAATCGACCACCGATCGGATCGCACGATCGTAATCGATTCTTAGGGGATCGTAACTCGCTTTTTCGCCGCCCGCCGGCGTCGAGTCGGACCGAGTGATCGCCTCGAGACGGACCGGACGCGCCGAACAATCCGGGAAATCGCGCGAAAAGTGTGCATACCGGCGGCTGATCGATACCGTAAACTATCCGGCGGGAGGCTGTACGGGTATGCCGATCGAAGATCGGGACGACGCCTATCTGATCACCCACGCACTGGCGAAGGACACCCTCTCGCGGATCCGGGACGTCGAAACCGAGCAGGTCAGCTTCCGGAAGGGTCTGGTCAAACTCGGCCGCATCTGCGGCTACGAGATCATCGACGGCCGCATGGAGACCGAGTACGTCGAGATCGAGACGCCCCTCGAGCAGACCATGGGCGAGCGCGTTCGCGGGCTCGACGACGTCGTGATCATCAACGTTCTGCGCGCGGCGACGCCGTTCGTCGAGGGCCTGCTGAAGGCCTTCCCGCGGGCCCGACAGGGCGTCATCAGCGCGAGCCGCGACGAGGAGGCGGGCCGGGACGAGGACGGCTCGTTCCCGATCTCCGTCGACTACGTGAAACTCCCCGAGATCACCGAGGACGACACGGTCATCATCGCGGACCCGATGCTCGCGACCGGTTCGACGATGTGTACCGTTCTCGATCACGTCACGAGCAACGCCGTCGAGCCGGAGAACCTGATCGTCCTCTCGGCCGTTTCGGCACCCGAGGGACTGCTCCGGGTCGACGAGGAGTTCCCCGAAGCGGACCTGCTGACGGTCTCGATCGACGACTACCTCGACGACGACGGGTTCATCGTGCCGGGCCTGGGCGACGCCGGTGACCGGGCGTTCCGCACGACCTGAGCCGGTTCGGTTCCCACGCCGGCGTTCGGTTCTGACGTCGCCCACCGCTGCTCGAGCGAGCGGCCGAGCGCGAGCCGCGACCGTCGCCCGTCCCGGCCGCTCGAGCACCCGGCTTTTTACCGATCGGTTCGAATCGTGTGGCATGGTGACGAACACGGATGCGGACGCGGACGACGGAGACGACGGGTACGCGGTCGTCGATCCGGACGACCTCGAGGCGGTCGACGGCCGGCCCTGCGATCTGCGGCGGATCAGCGGGGCGGTCGCCCTCGAGAACGTGGCGATCAACCGATTCCGCGCGGAACCCGGCGAACAACTGCCGCTGGCGTACCACTACCACGAGACCCAAGAGGAGGCGTTTATCGTCCTCTCCGGGACGCTGCAGGTCGAGACGCCCGGCGAGGCGTTTTCGGTCCCCGAGGGATCGGTATTCACCGCAGAACCCGAGTCGCCACACCGCGCGTACAACCCCGACGACGCCGACGACGCGGTCGAAGTGATCGCCATCGGTGCGCCGCCGGTATCGGACGACACCGTGCCGTACGATCCCGACGACGCGTAATCGAAGGACTCGAGCGCGTGATCGGCGTCCGTCGCGTCGAAAATCACTTGCTGCGAACCGCGAGCGGCGCTACTCGAGCAGCCCCTTGATGTAGCCGATCGCGAACAGCCGGCCCATGTCCGTGTAGCCGGACATCGCGTCCTCGCGGTCGTCCTCGCCGACCATCCGCGGGACGTGGTCGGGGCGGATCGGGCCGTCGAAGCCGACCGCCCGGTAGGCGTCGATCGCCGCGCGCATGTCGGTCGGCCCCTCGTCGTGCCAGGTTTCGACGAACGAGTCGCCGTCGCCCTCGACGTCGCGGAAGTGGACGAAGTGGATGCGGTCGCCGAACTCGCGGATCGCCTCGATGGTGTCGGTTTCCATCGCCGCGAAATTACCCTGACAGAAGGTGACGCCGTGGCGCGGGCTGTCGTGTAAGTCGAGGATCCGGCGGTAGTCGTCGACGGATTTGACGATGCGGGGGACACCGCGAACCGGCGAGCGCGGCGGGTCGTCGGGGTGTAGCGCCAGGTTGACGCCGTACTCCTCGGCGACCGGCACGACTTCGTCGAGGAAGTACTCGAGGTTCGCCCAGAGCTCCGCTTCCGTGATGTCGGATGCGGGGTGTTCGGGTGCGCGGTCCATCCACTCGTTGTCGTAACCGATGCGCTGGGAGCCGCCCCGACCGGGCCGCGAGTCGGAGGTGCGGATGACGCCGACCGGGTTCTCGGTCCAGACCCAGCAGTAGGTGTCGATCCCGAGCCGACCCATGTTTTCGATCAGCGTCTTCACCGTCTCGATCTCCTCGTCCCGGCCCGCCTCGCCGAGGACGGTCGCGTTCATCGGCGGCCGGTCCTCGACGACGTCCAGCGAGAACCCGTGGTCGGCGAACCGGTTGCGAGTCTGCATGAGCGTGTCGTACTCCCACCACGCCTCGTCGACGCCCCAGAAGCGGACGACGGCGGTGTCGATGCCGAGTTGCTTGGCCATCGTCCACCGCTCGTCCGGTTTCGGGGGCAACATCACGGTCGGATCCATATTACGCGGTTCCTCATGCCCCGGGGGTATCGGTGTTTCGGAACGTATCGGTGCCGTGTGACACGGTTGCCCGCGGCGAATCCGACGGGTCGAGGTTGGAGTTTCGTTTCCGTTCCCGTTCCCGTCTCTCGAGCCAGATCGAGCTACGGGCCCCTAGTCCCCGAAACAGGTGTCGATCCCGAACAGCGCGTTGACTGGGCACCGCTGGATGAGCGCCGTCGCGAGCACGTCGCTGCCGGCGACGAACGCGAGCGCGCCGAGCGTCCGATCGCGGTTCCGGTAGCCGACCACCAGCAGTGCCGCGGCGAGAACGGTTCGCATCGTTCGGTCGGTACCGCCGACGTTCTTGTCCATGTGTGAGGTGACGCATCCGGGAGCCGTAGTAGTGGTCCCTGCACCAGTGCAACCCCTTCGTTTCCGCTCGAGCCGCGACGTCGCGGACCGTTCGCGGCTCGCTAGTCGTCGGTCGCGGCCGGCGCGTCGTCCGCCGCTCCGCTCGAGGCCGAAAGGCCCCCGTCGCGGTCGCGCTCGAGCGCCGGCGGCGCCTCACGGTGGTCGGAGTAGCCGTCGAACCAGCGGGCGATCCGCTCGATGCGGTCGACGACGTGGGCGGGCTCGCCCGAGCGGGAGAGTTCGTGGCCCTCCCGCGGGTAGCGCACGAGTCGGGTGTCGACGCCGTGTTTCTTCAGACCGAGGTAGAACAGTTCGGCCGTGTTGGCGGGCGTCCGGTAGTCTCGATCCGAGTGCATCAGGAGCGTCGGCGTGTCGACATCGGGGACGTGAGCGACCGGCGACTGCTCCCAGAGGAACTCCGGTTCCTCCCACGGAGTCGTGTCGAAGTCACCCTCGAGGAGGTGGAACGCGTCCGTCGATCCGTAGAAGCCGGTCAGATCGTAGACGCCGCGCTGGGAGACGGCCGCCGTGAAGCGGTCGGTGTTGCCGACCGCCCAGGCGGTCATGAAGCCGCCGAAGCTGCCGCCGGTGACGAAGATTTCGTCGTCGTCGACGTACTCGCGCTCGCGGACCGCGTCGACGCCGGCGAGCACGTCGGTCAGCGTGACCTCGCCCCAGTCGCGCTCGATGGCCGTCGCGTGGTCTTCGCCGTAGCCCGTCGAGCCCCGCGGATTGCACCAGAAGACGACGTAGCCCCGCGCCGCGAGCGTCTGGAACTCGTGCCACATCGTCCCCGCGGTCGTCCAGTGCGCGTGGGGGCCGCCGTGAATTTCGACCAGCAGCGGGTAGGTTTCGCCGGGAGAGGCGTCGGCGTCGAACTCGGGCGGCGTGAGCACCCAGCCCTGAATCTCCGTGCCGTCCTCGCTCTCGAACCACACTTCCTCGGGCTGGCGGACCGCTCGCTCGGCGAGGTAGTCTCTGTTGACGCGGCTCAGCCGGTGGGGCTCGTTGCCGCCGCGGGTGGTGACGAAGACGTCGCCGGGGTGGTCCCACTCGCTCTGGACGAGCGCGACGGCGTCCCGGCCGACGTGGAAGTCCTCGACGGTCGCGCCCTCGCCGTAGATCCGCCGCGGTTCCGCTTCGGCGTCGCCCGGAACCGACCAGAGAACGCGCGATCCCTCGTCCGGGGTGGTGAAGTACAGGTCGTCGCCCTCGGGCGCCCACGTGAAGCTGCAGCGGTGACCGATAGTCCGATCAAGCGGCGCCGTCGGCGTCGTCTCGGTGCCGTCCGACCGGTCGTGGATGCGGATCTCGGTCTGGCGCATCGAGGCCCGCTCTTCGGGCGTATACTCGAACGCTACTCGGTCGGCCGCAGTCGCCTCGAGCGAGTCCGGTCCGAGCCAGCCCGACGTCTCGGTGAACGCCTCGCGGTCGTCGGTCTCGTGGTCGTGGGCGAACAGTTCGTACCGCAGCGAGTCGTCGGGCTCCTCGCCGACCTTGCTCGCGTAGTAGACCGTCTCGTCGTCGCCCCAGGTCGGTGCGATGTAGTCGCGGTCGCCGTCGGTGAGTCGCGTGATCGCGTCCCCGCCTTCGCCTTCGTCGCCGTCGGAGGGCGACGGGCCGCCGGAGAGCGCCGCCTCGAGGTCGAGGACGTAGACGTGGCTGCGCCGGCCGTCGAAGTACTCGGTGTCGGCCCGGTAGATGGGCCGGTCGATCACCCGCGGGTCGGGTTCGTCGGGGTCGTAGTCGGGGTGGACCGCCAGATCCCGCTCGGCCTCGCGGTCGGCCGCGGTGACCCGCTGGGTGAAACAGAGTCGCGAGCCGTCCGGACTCCACTCGAGGCTGCCGATGCCGCCGACGACGGACGTGAGCCGCCGCGCCTCGCCGCCGTCGGTCGGGACGACCCACAGCTGCTGTCGGTCGCCCTCGCCGCGGGTGCTGACGAACGCGAGCCGCGAGCCGTCGGGGTGCCAGCGGGGCTGGCTATCGACGCCGTCGCGGGCCGTGAACTGCGTCGGCTCGTCGCCGCCGACCGGGACGACGAACGCCGTCGCAGTGTACGAGTCGTCGTCATCTGGGGTGCGGCGGACGAACGCGACGCGGTCGCCGTCGGGCGAGAGGCGCGGTTCCTCGGCGTGCGCGAGGTCGGTATAATCGCTCGCGACAATTCCGTTCATATCAGCGGGGAATAGCGGCCGTGTGAAAGGCGTTCGGGTGCGGTGTCGATTCCACGCTCCGAAGCCAGGTCGTCCACTGCGAGCGGGGACCTGTCTTTACTACCACCGAGGAATATTCAGGCAACATTTCCGAGGGTTAAAGCCGTTTCCGACGAACAATTCGGACAGCGGCGCCGTTACGGGTCGAGAACGGTCCATATCACTTGTTCTTATTTATTAAATATAAAGGATATGTTTGATAGGAAAAATTCGGAAATAGTACGTATCTCAAAGGTAAATCGAAGACTCTATTAATATAATGATGGATATATGGCTGATATGGTGCAAGACATCAATCGGCGCCGATTCATCGCTGCAAGCGGGATTGCTGGACTCGCCGGACTCGCGGGTTGTATCGGTGACGATGCCGAAGGCAACGGTAACGGCAACGGAAACGGTGACAGCGGTAACGGGAACGGGAACGACAGCGGCAACGGAAACGACAGCGGCAACGGCGAAGAGGACCTCGAGGAGACCAACCCCGACGAAGGCGGGGAGATCCTCTCGTGGTACGCCGGCGGCACGGGCGGCACCTACTACCCGCTGTCGGGCGACTTCAAGAGCATCGTCTCGGAGAACACGCCCCACGACCTGCAGGTGCAGTCGACCGGCGCGAGCGTCGAGAACGTCGGCGCCCTCGGCCGCGAGGAAACCGAGTTCGCACTGATCCAGAACGACATCGCGTACTTCGCGTACAACGGCACCGGCCTCGAGGAATTCGAGGGCAACGCGCTGGAGAACATCCGCGGCGTCGCGACGCTGTACCCCGAGACGATCCACGTCATCACGCAGGCCGACTCGGGCATCGAGTCCCTCGAGGACCTCGAGGGCGCGTCGGTCAACACCGGCGACCTCGGCAGCGGGACCCA
The DNA here is from genome assembly GCF_000217715.1 of Halopiger xanaduensis SH-6. Lineage (GTDB taxonomy): Archaea > Halobacteriota > Halobacteria > Halobacteriales > Natrialbaceae > Halopiger > Halopiger xanaduensis. Next base: position 503,443 of record NC_015666.1, on the reverse strand, counting down.
GGTCAACGCCCTCCAGATCCTCGAGTCCGCGGGGCTCGGGGACGGCGATTTCGACGAACAAAACTCCGACTTCGCGACTGCGGCAGACCAGATCCGCGACGGCGACGTCGACGCGGCCTTCGTCGTCGGCGGCTGGCCGGTCGGCTCCATCGAGGAGCTCGCGACGACCTCGGACATCGCGCTGGTCGAAGTGTCCGGCGACGTTCGCGAGAGCATTATGAGCGACGCCGAGTGGTTCGCCGAGGACACCGTCCCCGCCGGCACGTACGACGGCATCGACGAGGACGTCGAGACCGTCTCGGTGCAGGCGATGATCGCCACGCACGAGGCGGTCGACGAGGAGATCGTCGAGGAGGTCACGACGGCCATCTTCGATAACACCGACCAGATCACGCAGAAGGCCGACTTCATCAGCGCCGATTCGGCACAGGACGGGATGCCGATCGATCTCCACCCCGGCGCCGACGCGTACTTCAACTAACACCGGCTCGGCAGTCGATACTCTCGACACTCTCATCTCTTGACCGTGAACGTAACCCGTCGACACGTCGTCGTCGTCCTCCTCGTACTGGCAGTGCTCGGTGCGTCGGCGATCGCCGTCGCGACCGCTACGGACGAGAAGACGCTCGTCGTCGCGGACGCCGATACCGGAGAGCGCCTGCTCGAAGCGCCGGTCGACGACGGAACCGAAGTGACGCTCGCGTACACCCACAGCGTCGAGAAGACGCCCGTCGAGGATATCTACGTCGTCGACGGAACGGAACTGCGGATGGATCGGATGGTCTTTTACTCGCACGGAGCGGGACTGCCGACCAACGAACCGATCGAGGAGACCGAGGACGGATTCGTCGTCTATCCGAACGCGTCGTACGCCGAACTGAACGTCGTTCCGGGCTCCGTCGCCGGCCACGAACTCGTCGTCGGCGACGAGCGCTACGATCTGGTCGCTCGCTCGGACGGGCCGGTGGTCCTCTCGGTGGACGAGCGCGATCTGTCCGACCGACTGTCCGATCCGCTGGCGGCCGTCGACCGGCTCGAGCCGGACCGCGCGCTCGACTCGATAACCACCCATCGTTGACTACTCATGAGCGTAGACACGTCTAACACGGACGCACTCTCGGAGGAGGAACAGGAAGAGATCTTACAGGAAGTCCAGCGCCGCCGAACGCTCGGCGGACTGGTCGGCGGGCTCGTCGCCCTCATCGCGATCGCGTTCTCGGCATTCCAGCTGTGGCTCGCAGCCCGCGGCCGCACGTTCGCGGCGACGCTCCCGTACCTCGGCGAGGTCGGCTACGGGCAACAACTGCAGCAGCTCCAGGTCAACGCGATCCACGTGACCTTCGCGCTGGTGCTCGCGTTTCTGCTCTTTCCGCCGACGCGGGGACGGGGTCCTCTTTCACGGCGACTTAGCCGACTCGAGCCCGCCGCTCGAAGTCGATTCGGTCCGGACAGCACCCTGACGCGGCTCGTCGAACGGCTCGGCGACGGCGTCCGCTGGGCGTTCGTCGATCCGGCGATGCGACGCGTGACGCCCGTCGACGTCGTCCTGATCTTCCTCTCGCTGCTGCCGGCACACTACATCGTGACCAAGTTCGACGAGATCCGGCAGATTCCCGTCTTCGGCATTCAGGCCTCGAGTCCGATCCAGGAGGTGTACACCAACCCGCTCGTGAGCCCGATCGTCGAGGCGATCGCGACCGGACTCGGCGCCGTCGGGATTCCGCTCGACAGCGCCTCCTACGCGTTCCTGCTCGGCGTGCTCGGACTGTTGCTCGTCCTCGAGGCGACCCGCCGGACGCTCGGGCCGCTGCTCATGGGGCTGGTCGCCTTCTTCATCGTCTACGCCCGGTGGGGTCACTTCGTCCCCCGGGATTCGATTATCGGTTCGCTGGCGATTCAGAACGAGACGTGGGGCAACATCGTCTACAACCTCTGGTACACGGTCGAGGCGGGCGTGATGAGCACGCCGGTCACCGTCAGCGTCCGCTTCATCTACATCTTCATCCTGTTCGGGGCGTTCCTCGAGATGAGCGGCGCCGGGAAGTGGTTCATCGATCTGGCGTACGCGCTGACCGGGACCAGACAGGGCGGGCCCGCCAAGGCCAGCGTCGTCTCGAGCGGCTTCATGGGGATGCTCTCGGGGTCGTCGATCGCGAACACGGTGACGACGGGGGCCTTTACGATCCCGCTGATGAAGCGCTCGGGGTACTCCCCCGAGTTCTCCGGGGCGGTCGAGTCCTCGGCGTCGTCGGGCGGCCAGATGCTCCCGCCGGTGATGGGGGCCGCCGCGTTCCTGATCGTCGAGTACCTCGGCGTTCCGTATGCGGACGTCATCATCGCCGCCACGCTGCCCGCGATCGCCTTCTTCTTCGGCATGTGGATCATGGTCCACTTCGAAGCCGTTCGCGGCGGTATCGGCGGCCTGCCGCGCGACGAACTGCCCGCCGTGGGCTCGCGGTTCCGCGAGGGCTGGTTCTACCTGGTTCCGATCGCGCTGCTGCTGTACTACCTCGTCGTCGCGCGCCTCTCGATCGGCCGCGCCGGCTGGTACACGATCGTCGCCATCGTCGCCCTGATCGCGGTCGTCGCGGCGTACAACGAACGGAACCGCGTGCCGCTGCTCGGGACGATCGGGGCCATTTACCTCGCACAGACCGCGGCGTACGCGGTCGCCGGCACCGGCCTCGTGGACGCGATACGGGCGGGGACCGACGCCGGCGCCGAGCCCCTTTCCGTCGGCGCCGCCGCGACCGCCGCGTTCGGCGACCTGGGCGCGATCGCGGTCCTCGTCAGCCTCGCGTTCCTGCTCGCCCGTCCGCACTCGGACACGCCGCTGCTCGAGTTCGAGGACGACGTCGACGACGCCGCCGAGCGGACCGCGACGGCGCTCGGCCTGTCGGGGGCCGGCTCGAACACGGCCTACAGGTTCGTCACCTTCCTCCTGAAGTCGATGGACTCGGGCGCGCGGACCGCGACGACGGTCGTCGTCGCCGTGGCCGCCGCGGGCGTCGTGCCGGGGGTCATCAGCGTCTCCGGGCTCGGGCCGAACCTCGCGGCGCTCATCGACGCCGTCAGCGGCGGTTCGATGCTCCTCCTGCTCTCGCTGACCGGCGTCGCCTCGATCATCTTCGGGATGGGGATGCCGACGACCGCGATGTACATCATCCTGATCGCGATGCTCGAGACGCCGCTGGTCGAGGCCGGCATCGTCGCGCTGGCGGCGCACCTGTTCGTGCTCTACTTCGGCCTGATGGCGGACGTCACGCCGCCGGTCGCCGTCGCCGCGTTCGCCGGTGCAGGGGTCGCTAAAGCCGACGAACTCAAAACGGCGTCCACCGCGTTCTTGCTCTCGCTGAACAAGATCCTGGTGCCGTTCGCGTTCGTCTTCTCCCCGGGGATCCTCCTGCTCCAGCGCGACGAGGACGGCTGGACGCAAAGCGTTATGTCGCTGTCCGACGTCGCCGATCTCGGCTTTTTCGTGCCGGAGGTCGTGATCCCGGTGCTGGGCATGTTCCTCGGGGTCTACGCCCTCGGCGTGACGATCATCGGCTACCAGTACGCGGCCGTCTCCCGACTCGAGCGAGCCGGCTACTCGGTGGCGTCGATCCTGCTGATGGTGCCGGAGATCCCGCTGCTCATCCTCGAGGGCGCGATCGAACTGTTCGGCGTACCGGCGGCGCTGACGATCTTCCCCCTCACGGTGTCGCTTCGCGCCGTCGGGCTGGCGATACTCGTCGGGCTCTCCGCTAAGAACCGTCGCGTGGCCGACGAGAGCGAGTCGGATCTCTCCGCGCCGACGGCGAGCGACGCCTGACAGAGCAGACAACTCCATCACACTTTTCGCTCGAGTCGTCGAACGGTCGCGTATGGCCGGCCGCTTACCCTCCGATTCGGATCCCGAAACCGAGCCGCCGTCGTCGGACGAATCGTTTCGCCGCGCCGTCGCCGGCTACGCGGCCGCGCTCCTCGCGGGCACGGCGCTGACGGCGGCCGTTGCGCTGAACGCGTCGACGACCGCACTCGTCGGTGTCCCGTCCGTCGCGCTTGCTGTCGGCGCCGTCGCGGGCTCGGCCGTCTCGAGTCGCGTTCCCGACCTTCCGATCCGGCTCGGCCGGACGCGACGCCGTCGAGCGGCGGTGCAGTCCGCGGCAATTCCGTTCGGCGTCGTCACCCTCGCCGCGATACTGGGTCGAGCCGACGACGCGCTCGGACTGACCGCCCTTGCGTCGGCCATCGCGGTCGGGTTGGCCGGGTACGTCTGCTCGAGGCTGGCGCGAACCCGTTCTGTCGCCGCGACGACCCCCGGCGAACCGATAGCGACCTACCGCTGGCAGCCGCCGCGGTCGCCGACGCTCGACCGGTTGCTACTCGTCATGTGGCCGGTGATAACTGCGACGAACGCGTTCGCTGGGGACTGGTTCCGCGCGCTCCTCTGGGCCGGCCTCGGCCTCTTCTGGCTCGCCAGCGGCTTCGCCGAAGGTCGATTTCGTCCCGGCAGGACGGGCACGAGCCCGGAAATCAGGATCTACGAGAACGGTCTCGTCAAGCGGCGTCCGTACACCGCCGCGTTCGTCCCGTGGGACGACGTCGATCGCGTCCGCCTGCGCGAGGGCGAACTCGTGCTCGATCGCGGCCTGTTCGACAGTCGGTTCGACAGCGATGATCTCGAGACTCCCGAAGAGGTCCTCGCGACGATCGAGCAGCGTCTCTCGGTCGCTGTCCGGCGGCCGTAGTTCGTTCCATCGACGGTTTCGGAATCGACACTCGTCCCGTTACTCGAGGTCGACTCGTCCGCTGGTCGCGCTTCGAAGCCGATCCCGCAGCGCGTCGGCCTCCTCGAGGGGCACGCGCGCGTCGAAGGTGACGTCGGCCGCGTAGTCGGCGTCGAACTCGTACCCCTCGCTCTCGAGGATGCCCCGGACGGTGCCCGAATCGTCGTACTCGACGGCGATCGACACCCGCTCGTGCGGGCGCTCCTCGACGACGCCGGCCGCGTCGACCGCGTCCTTCACCGCCCGCGAGTAGGCTCGCACGAGGCCGCCGACGCCGAGTTCGGTGCCGCCGAAGTAGCGAGTGACGACGACCGCGCAGTTCTCGAGGTCGCGCTGGGCGAGGACGTTCAGCGCCGGCTTCCCCGCCGAGCCGGACGGCTCGCCGTCGTCGCTCGAGTACCCCCGCAGGAGTTCGCCGTCGGCGTCGGCCCGCACCCGGTAGGCGGGGACGTTGTGGGTGGCATCGTCGTACTCGGCGCGAACCTCCTCGACGAAGGCCTCCGCGGCGTCGACGGAGTCGACGGGTCGAGCGTGGCCGATGAACTCCGAACCCTGCACGACGAACTCCGCGGTCGCGGGCTCGGCGATCGTCTCGAACGTTCGGCTCACGGTCGCTCACCGCCGCTGACCCGCGTCTCGACCATAGCGGTCCTACGCACGCCCTCGAAAAGAGACCGTCGGTCCCGTCCTTGCAGTAACCGGCGCCCCTCGCTCGTCGACTCCGACCACCGTCCTCGAGCCGGTTTAGACTCACCTTTTATCGTCATCGCCGTGATATCGGATCGCATGGAGGACATCGACATCGATCCCGAACTGGCCGACGAGATCATGTCCGTCTGTCGAACGACGGTCGGCGACGAACTCCGCAGCGTCACGTACTTCAGCGAGGACGCGGTCGATCAGCTCTACCTCCGGTCGGACTTGGAGCAGACCGCCGACCTCGTCGGCTTCGCCGAACACGAGCGGATGGGCTTTCGCTCGCAGTCGGCCTACCGCAACACGCAACTGGGCGACTACGAGGCGACGATCCGGATGTTCGAGAACGGCTACCTCTCGCGGGTCATCCGCGGCGAGCACGGCGTCTGGGTGACGACCGACGACATGTCGATGGAGCGGTTCGAGGAACTCACGAGCGCGCTCAAACAGGTGCTCGACGACGCCTGAGTCCCGGGCCGACCGAATTACACCGCCGCCACCACCACCGCCGAGCCCCTACTGCAGTTCGATCTTGCGCACGTACTCGAGGTCCCGAATCTCGGTGATCACGTCACCCGGCAGCTCCTGGTCGGTGACCAGGTAGAGCTTCGGTTCGTCGGTGAACTCCGGATCCTCGCTGATGGTCTGGCGGATCGAGATGCCGTTGTCGGCCAGCGTGCCGGTGATGCCCGCGACGATACCCTCCTGCTCGGCGTTGTCGGGCGTGATCGTCAGCACCGTCAGATCGAGCACCGGCGCGAGGTCCATCAGGCTCGGCACCTGCGAGATGTTCTGGAAGATCCGCCGCAGTTCGGGATCCTCGAGGATGACGTCCGTCGTCGAGTCGACGACCCGCCGATCGACGTCGATCTCCCGTGCGATCCCCGTGTTCGGAATCTCGATGCCGCCGGAGACGACCCGCCCGTCGTCGTTGACCGAGAAGCCCCGCTCGAGGAGCAGCCGGATCACCGCCTGCTGGCTCGGCGACCCCTCGAACTTCTCCATGATTTCGTCGAACATTCGTCGATTCTTCCCGGGTGTACGGGGGCGAGCGTATAATGGTCGGTGGTTGGCCGCCGCCGCTGTACCTCGTCTGACGGACGTTTTTACCCGCCCGGCCTCTATCGGTGCCCATGCGCGCACTCCGGAACTGTGACTTCTGTGACGCCGAGGCGGTCGGCGCGTTCGAGGTCGTCCCGCCCGAACTCGAGCCGACCGAGGCCGAACAGCGCCGCGTCGTCCTCTGCGGGGACTGCGAGGTGCAACTCGAGACCCTGCTCGAGCCGTTGCTCGCTCGCGTCGGCGCGGCGTCGACGGACGCCGGCAGCGGTGCCGACGCGGGCTCGGATTCCGATGCGAACGCGGATTCGAACTCGGGAACCGTCGTCGCGGCCGCCGACGAAACCACGCAAAAACGCCGGCGAACGACCAGTCCGAACGCGACGGTCTCCGACGGCGACTCGAGCGCGACCGCCGACGGCACCCCCGCCGACGCGCCGACGTCCGACTCGGAGCCGAAGTCGGAGCCAGGGATTACGTTCGAGACCGACGAAGCGGACATCGCCGACTCGAGCGCGGGTCAGTCGGACCCGGATGCAGCTATCGAATCCGGAGACGAATCCGCCGATACCACCGAATCAACCGAGACAACAGCGCGTCCGTCCGAATCGGAAGTCGACCCCGACTCGAGCGACGCGAGTGAGACCGGCGGCGCGACCGACGCGAGCGAGAGTCGCCCGCCGCGAGCCTACGGCAAAGTAATTCGGCTCCTTCGCAACCGCGAGTTCCCCGTCGCCAGAGCCGACGCAGCCGAATTGGCAGCCGGCGCCTACGACCTCGAACCCGCGGCCGTCGACGCGATCATCGATCACGCGATCGAGAACGACGAGTTCGTCGAACGCGACGGGGAGTTACACAGGGCTTAACCGGCCGCTATTCCGATATCGTCGAACCGCTGTATCGAACCGCCGTTACTCGTTTAGCGTCCCCTTCGTGCTCGGCGTCCCCTCGCGGCGCTCGTCGAGCCGCGTCGCGTCGTCGAGCGTCCGCGCCAGCGCCTTGAACAGCGCCTCGACCTCGTGGTGGGCGTTCTCGCCCGTCACCTCAAGGTGCAGCGTCAGGCCGGCGTTCATCGCCAGCGACTCGGCGAAGTGTCGCGCCATGTCGCTGGTAAAGCCGCCGATCGAGTCCTGCGAGAACTCGCCGTCGAAGTAGAACCGCGGCCGGCCGCTGACGTCGACGACGGCGCCGGCGACGGCCTCGTCCAGCGGGACGCGGCGATCGGCGTAGCGGACGATCCCCGAGCGGTCGCCCAGCGCCTCGTCTACGGCCTGCCCGAGCGCGATCGCGACGTCCTCGACCGTGTGGTGGTCGTCGATCTCGAGGTCGCCGTCGCAGTCGACCTCGAGGTCGAACAGGCCGTGTTTGGCGACCGACTCGAGCATGTGATCGAAGAAGCCGATGCCGGTGTCGACCGCCGCCGTTCCGTCCCCGTCGATCGCGATCGTACACTCGATGGCCGTCTCGGCCGTTTCGCGGGTCACGGTCGCCGTTCGCTCGCTCATGTCGGTCAGATCGGAGCGACGGTACAAGGGGATTGCGCTCGGCGGTGCTGTCGATCGGGCTCAGCAGTACGGAGCCGATCGGTCGCTGTTACCGATAGGTTACCACTGTCCATTGTCTCCCGCAGTCGTGTGTGCTCATTCTGATCGGTTGCGGCCGCGGTCCGTTTCGACGCCTCGTCGTTCCCCTCGAGCGGACACTCACTCGGAATCGAAAATACAGGTTGAGAGAGTGTTTTAAAATTTTAGACGCGATCTCAAAGCGTTTCGAATGGTGATTCACTGTCGGCTACCGCGGTGAAACGAACCGAAACGACGCCAATGTTCGGCCCCTTATATGATGTCCGCAGTGAATGTCTGTCGTACGCAGAGGTGAACCGACGACGATGTCAAACCACTCCCCGCTCTCGAACGAATCGATCGGTCCGTCCAGCCCTGAGGCGGACCGACACCGACGAGTCCTCCACTCGCTCAAAGGCCCCGCCCAGTTCCTCTCGTTCTGGGTCGCGATCGCCCTCCCCTTCATCCACCTCCCGCTGCTCGCGCAGGGACTGGGCGATCCGGGCGTCACCCTCACGTTCCTCACGCTGCTCGCGGTCAACGCCGTCGCGCTGTACGCCGGCCACGGCTACAACCAGTAGTCGACGCGGTCGCGTGCGGTGACGCTCGCCGATTTCGTCCGCCGTCCGGCCCTCCGCCCCTCCGCCCCTCCATAGCCTTCCACGGTCCTCCACCCCTCCATAGCCCTCTACGGCCCTCCATCCCTCGATTTCGTCGCCATCAACCGTCCGTCCTGGCTGTTTGCGGCCATCGACCGGGATGCCCCCCGTGCCGTGTGATTCGAACGCACGGTCAGCGGATTTTGCCGTTACTGCGGCGCATATGTGCGTGGAGTAGTATGCATACTAAACATGAGCGACGACGCGAGCGACGGGACCGACGAGTCGGACTGTTCCGAGCGCGGGCTCGGAACGCGAAGCGTCCACGCCGGACAGCACCCCGATCCCGAGACGGGGGCGATGGCACCGCCGATCTATCAGACGACCTCCTACGTCTTCGACGACGCCGACACCGCGGCCGCCCGCTACGCCTTAGAGGACGACGGCTACATCTACTCGCGGATCAGCAACCCGACGGTCAACACCTTAGAGGAGCGCCTGGCCGCCCTCGAGGGCGGAACGGGTGCGGTCGCGACGGCCAGCGGAATGGCCGCCCTCGACTCGGCGACGCTCGTGCTCGCCGAGGCCGGCGACAACGTCGTCTGTTCGACCGACACCTACGGCGGGACGACGGCCTATTTCTCCAAGACCGCGAGCCGACGGGACATCGAGGCGCGGTTCGTGCCGACGCTCGAGTACGACGAGTACGAGGACGCGATCGACGAGGACACGGCCTTCGTCCACGTCGAGACGATCGGCAATCCGTCGCTCGTGACGCCCGACTTCGAGCGCGTCGCCGAGATTGCCCACGACAACGGCGTCCCGCTCGTGGTCGACAACACCTTCGCGACGCCGGCGCTCTGTCGCCCCCTCGAGCACGGCGCGGACGTCGTCTGGGAGTCGACGACGAAGTGGCTCCACGGCTCCGGGACGACCGTCGGCGGCGTCCTCGTCGACGGCGGCTCCTTCGACTGGGGCGAGCACGGCTACGACGAGGTCGCCGGGCCGAACCACGCCTACCACGACGTCGACTTCTCGCGGGACTTCCCCGAGGCGCCGTTCGCCGAGACCGTCCGCTTCCGCGCGCTGCGCAGCCTCGGCAACCAGCAGTCGCCGTTCGACGCCTGGCAGACCCTCCAGGGACTCGAGTCCATGCCCCTGCGCGTCGAGCGCCACTGCGAAAACGCCGCCGTCGTCGCGGACTACCTGCAGGACCACGAGGACGTCGCCTGGGTCACCTATCCGGGCCTCGAGAGCCACCCGACTCACGACAACGCTACCCGCTATCTAGACGACTTCGGCGGGATGGTCGCGTTCGGCCTCGAAGGGGGCTATGAGGCCGGAAAAGCGTTCTGCGAGAACGTCGAGGTCGCGCAGTTCCTCGCGAACATCGGCGACGCGAAGACGCTCGTCATCCACCCCGCGAGCACGACTCACGGTCAGCTTACGCCCGAGGAACGCGAAGAGGCGGGCGTGACGGAAGATCTGATTCGGATGTCCGTCGGAATCGAGGACCCGAAGGACATCCTGACCGACCTCGAGCAGGCGATCGAGGCGGCCACACAGGGGACGGCGGGTGACACACCGTGACGACCAAGAACACGATCGACCTCGGGGAGTTCCAGTTCCTCTCCGGCGAGTCGATCCCCTCCCTCGAGGTCGCCTACGAGACCTACGGCGAGTTCACCGGCGACAACGCGGTGCTGATCTGTCACGCCCTGACCGGTAGCGCGCACGTCGCCCGACGTCCGGATTCGGGCGGCGAGACCGCGGGGCAGGCCCGCGCCTGGTGGGGCGACGTCGTCGGCCCCGGGAAGGCGATCGACACGACCGAGTACTTCGTGGTCTGTGCGAACGCGCCCGGCTCCTGCTACGGAACGACGGGGCCGGCCAGCGAGAACCCCGAAACTGGCGAGCCCTACGGCACCGACTTTCCACCGGTGACCGTCGGCGACTGGACGCGCGCGCAGCGACAGCTGCTCGACGAGCTCGGCGTCGGCCGAGTCCATGCCGTCATTGGCGGCAGCGTCGGCGGCATGAACGTCTTAGACTGGCTGCGCCGCTACCCCGACGACCTCGAGCGGGCAGGCGTCGTCGCCTCGGCCGCCCGCCTCGACCCGCAGTGTCTCGCGCTCGATACCGTCGCTCGCCGGGCGATCACCAGCGATCCCAACTGGAACGGCGGCCACTACTACGGCGGTCCCGAACCCGAGGACGGCCTCGCCCGCGCGCGCCAGCTCGGGCACATCATGTACCTCTCGAAGACCTCGATGGCCCGCAAGTTCGGCCGCCGATCGGCGGGCCGCGAGACGGTCCGCGAGGAGCCGCCGGACCCCGCGGCCGGCTTCTTCCCCTATCGGGAGGTCGAATCCTACCTCGACTACCAGGCCGAGAAGTTCGTCGACCGGTTCGACGCCAACAGCTACCTCTACATGACCCGCGCGATGGACGATTTCGACCTCTCGGCGGGCTACGAGTCCGACGCCGACGCGCTGGCCGCCTTCGAGGGCGAACTGCTCTTGCTCTCGTTTACCGGCGACTGGCACTTCACCGTCGAGCAGTCCGAAACCCTCGCGGACGCGGCTCGCGAGGCCGACGTCGACGTCGCACACCACGTCATCGAGTCCGACCACGGCCACGACGCCTTCCTCGTCGAACCCGAGAAGGTCGGCCCGCCGCTGTCCGAACTGCTCGAGAACGGGCTCGCGGGCCGCACGATCACCGACACCGAGGCGGAACCCGAATCAGCCGACTCCGACGGATTCGCGCCGGTTCACACGAGTCTCTTCTCCAAGTAGCCGGTCGACCGAAACCGAACTCCCGGCGTGCGCCCGCGCTCATCCGAACCCGAGCAGCGACCGCAGCGTTCGCGTTCGAACGCCGCACTCGTCGGCGAACTCGCAGCCTTCGCACTTCGAACGGTTGGTCGTGCGCGCCGGCGGCCCGTCCATCTCGCGGACCGTCCGGAGCACTCGCCGGTAGCGAGCCTTGCGCCGCGTCGTCAACGCGATCGACCGGACGACGCCGTAGGCCGGGTACTCGAGCCAGGCCCGGTCGACCGCCGTCTCGTGTTCCCACGCCAGTGCCTTCGCGGCTGCGACGGCATGGACCGACTGGGGGTCCCAGACGCCCCGTTCTGGTGGTTTGCCGACCGAGACGAGCACCGGCTCGAGCGGGTCCTCGAGCACCTTGTGGACGATCCCGCGACAGTCCCTACCAGCGGCGAGGACGTCTCGATCGGCGGGTTCGCAGAGGCGTCGCCAGTGGTCCCGTTCGCCGCCCGAACCGTCGCTGGTCTCGAGGTCGTCCTCTCCCTCGTGCTCGAGATCGGTCTCAGCGGCACTGAGTCGCTCCCGCGCCGCCGCGAGCGTCTCCCGGTACTGCGCGGCCGAGACGGCGATCGGTTCATCGTCGAGGGCGGTCGGTGGTGCCTCGAGCAACTCGTCGTACCGGGTTGCGAGATCGCGCACGGCCTCGACCTCGGGCGGCGGCTGGCGCTCGCCGTCGTCAGCGGTACGCCGGTAGTAATACTTTCGCGGACAGTACGCGGCCGTTCGAAGATCGCTAAACGGGACGCGAGAGCGGGACACGGGACGTCTGGCCGCCCCTTCGTACAAAAACGCGCGGCCGACGGCGCTCGCCCGTCACCGTCGAATCGAGCCGGAGCGGGGCCGATCCCGTCGAATCGTTAGAAGTCGACGTCCGTCTCCATTCCCTCGGTCGCGTCCTCGAGGCCGTCCTCGCGGACGTCGGTCGTCATCTGCTCGGAGAGTTCGGCGTCCGCGAGGATGCTGTCGAACTCGTCGCGGTAGCGGTCGTTGGCCGTCCGCGACTGGTCCTCGGCTTCCGCGACGCGGCGGTAGCGGCGGATCTGGGCCTCGCTGACGTCGTACTCCTCGGCCAGCGTCGCGTCGTCCTCCTCACGGCCCCGGATCGCCGTGAGGTCGACCTCGTCGGCGTCGTCGTCGCGGATGAGGTGCAGCGACATCCGAGCCTCGAAGATTTCCTCGGCGTCGACGCCGACCTCGTCGGCGATTGCCGCGTCGCTCTCGTCGTCGTAGAACGCCTTCGCGACTTCGCCGAGTTCGTCGTTCGTGAGGTCGGTCTCGAACTCGTAGCGCTCGCGCATCTGCGTGATAACGTTCTCGAGGCGCTCCTCGTCGGTTTGTTCGTCCCGCTCGAGGGAACCCCGCGTGTTCTCCTGGGACTCCGTGACGGTTTCCTCCCCGTCGGTGACGTCGGTGAAGATATCCCGCAGCTCCTCCGTTTTTTCGTTCATGCGTGGACACTCCCGACGGGCGGCTATTTAAGCCTGTTGCCAGATAGCGTTGGCGAGAAATCGGCCGCGTAGAACCGTAAGAAACTCGAAAATAGTTTCGAATTTTCGCACGACGGCGACGGGGTCGAACGGTTGGGATCGGGACAAGAATTAAGGCGCAGTCTTCCGGGTAATTGACTATGAACGTTATCGCCCAGTCGGACGTCGCGCGGGAAACCTACTGGGGTATCAGCGCCACGGAGTACGCCGTGTTCTATCTCCTGACGGCGATCACGATCGCCGTCTTCCTGTACGGCGTCTATCGGCGGTTCGCCCGGTACGCGGCCGGCGACGACGATCCCTTCGCACGCTTGAACGAGCTTCCCTCGCGCACGCTGACTGCGGCGAAGATCGTCCTCTCGAACGAGAAGCAGTTCGACCGGGACCTCTACGGCGGGTTGATGCACGCCTTCATCCTCTGGGGCTTCCTGACGCTGTTTATCGCAACATCGATCCTGGCGGTCGACGGTTACGTCTACAAGCCGATCTTTCAGGGGCACTTCTGGGAGGGCGACTTCTACCTGGCCTACCAGTTCGTCGTCGACGCGATGGGCCTGCTGTTCGTCGTCGGTCTCGGAATGGCGATCTACCGCCGCTACTGGGTCCGCAACGAACGCCTCTGGGGCCGACACACCTCGAGCGAGGACGATCTCTTCATCTGGACGCTCTTCGGCCTCGGCGTCGGCGGCTTCCTGCTCGAGGGGCTGCGCGTCTACAGCGCGGGGATTCCGGACCACGAGGTCGTGAGCTTCGTCGCCTACGGGCTGGCGCTCGCCTTCGACGCCGCCGGATTGGCGACGCTCGGCCCCGAACAGGCCGGGCTCAACGCGGCCGGCCTGAACGTCGAGAACCTCCACTGGCTCGCGTGGTGGTCCCACTCCCTGCTCGCGTTCTTCTTCATCGCGTGGATCCCCTACGCCAAGCCGTTCCACATGCTCTCGTCGTTCGCGAACGTTATCACGCGCGACGAGAAGGCTGGCCAGCGACTGCCGAACGTCCCCGCGGATCTGGACGCGACCAACGCCGAGTCCCTCGACGATTTCACCTGGAAGGAACTGCTCGATCAGGACGCCTGCACTAAGTGCGGCCGCTGTTCCTCGGTCTGCCCGGCCAAGGCGTCCGACCGCCCGCTCGATCCGCGCAACGTCATCCTCGACCTCAAGCGCTACCGGGAGGAGCGCGAGGCCGGCGCCGAACCGCAGCCGATTATCGCCGACGGCGGCACCTCGGTCATCGACACCGAGACGATGGAATCCTGCATGGCCTGCATGGCCTGTATGGACGCCTGCCCGGTCGAAATCGAGCACCTCCAGTCGTTCACCCGTCTGCAGCGCCAGATGACCGACCAGGGGGACGTCGACTCGAGCGTGCAGGACGTCTTCCAGAACGTGATGCAGAACGGCAACACGTTCGGCGACGCACCCCGCAACCGGGCCGACTGGGCCGACGACCTCGAGTTCGACATTACCGACGCCCGCGAGGAGGAAGTCGACTACCTCTGGTACGTCGGCGACTACCCGAGCTACGACGAGCGCAACAAGCGGGTCGCCCGGTCGCTGGCGACCATCCTCGAGGAAGCCGACGTCAGCTTTGGCATCCTCTTCGACGACGAGAAGTACGACGGCAACGACGTCCGCCGGATCGGTGAGGAGTTCCTCTACGTCGAACTCGCCGGCCACCACGTCGAGACCTGGGAGGACTGCGAGTTCGACAAAATCGTCTGCACCGATCCCCACTCCTACAACACCTTCAAGAACGAGTATCCGGAGGTCGACTTCGCGGAGTTCGCCGACGACCCCATGATGCCGTTCGACTACACCGACCGATGGAACGAAGAGGGCGAAATCGACGTGCTCCACTGGACGCAGGCCGTGGAGGAACTCGTTCGCGACGGAAAGCTCGAGCTGAACGGCGACGAACTCGACTACACCGTCACCTACCACGACCCCTGTCACCTCGGTCGGTACAACGACGAGTACGAGGCCCCGCGCGAACTCATCGAGGCGACCGGCTGCGAACTTGCGGAGATGCCGCGCAACCGCGCCGACTCGTTCTGCTGCGGCGGCGGCGGTGGCGGCCTCTGGATGGACTTCGAGGAGGACCCCAAGCCGAGCGAGGAGCGACTTCGGGAAGCGCTCGAGGACACCGCCGCCGGCGCGGCCGTCGAGAAATTCGTCGTCGCCTGTCCGATGTGCATGACGATGTACGAGGACGGCCGCAAGACCGGCGACTTCGAGGACCAGATCGAGATCGTCGACGTCGCGGAACTTATCGTCGAGGCGATCGGGAAGGAACGAGAGGCGCGACTCGAGGTCGCCGCGGACTGACGCTCGGCCGGAACCGACTTCGGCCCACGCGCCCCGTTACGCGTAGTGTTCCTCGAGGAACTCCACGATGTCTTCACTCTCGTAGAGCGTCTCCCCGCGGTCGGTGTCGACGAGGAACGGAATCATGTCTTCGCCGCCGATCGCCGTCATCGCGTCCAGCACCTGTTCGTTGAGCACGTCGCCGCCCTCGTGGCCGGGCCGGCGCGGGTTGTGGATCACGTACGAGACGCCGAGGTCGGTCAGCGTTTCGCGAACCGTTTCGCTGTGCGGACAGCCCTCCGCCTGGTAGAGTTCGAGCATCCCGATGCGGTACGCGCCGGCGATCCGTAAACGATGGTCCGGCACTCGCAGCCGACCGCTACGCGGCCGGGAACGGATCAGCCGCCGATGGGGACGCCGCCGAAGACGACGAGCGCGACGATCCAGTACGCGACGTAGAGACCGCCGAGCAGGAACCCGTGCCACCGCTTCACCCGTCCCTCGTGGAGGAAGTACGCGGCGAGGGCCGTCACGACGATCACCGCCGGCAGGTGAAACGTCAGGACGGACCCGGAGATCGTGAGTTCGCTCAGCAGCATGATCACGCCGACGTTCCCCGTCACCGAGAAGAGGACGCTGCCGATGACGTTGCCGACGCCGATCTCGGGAACGCCTCGCCGAACCGGTTCGATCGTCAGCATGATATCTTCGAAGGTGAGGATCAGCGTCAGGACGGTCGCGCCGAAGACGGTCTCCTCGACGCCGAAGCCGTCGACGGCGACCTCCGACCCGGCCTCGAGCAGCATCGACGCGAAGACGACGCCGACGAGCGCGAGCACGGCGAAGCCGAGCCAGAGCCAGCCGGCGGCGGACCGACCCGCGACGAGGCGATCCTCGGAAATCTCCTCGATCGATCCGGGGAGGGCGATCCCGCCGTCGGCCTGGAGTTCTTCGCCGAGCTCGGTGTTCCGGAAGACCGGCGTGTCGCGTCGATACTCGCGCACGATGAGGTAGCCGAATATCAGGACGAACGCAGCGAGGAGCAAGACGCCGTGGACGAACGTCAGCGTCCCCGCGAGGACGAACGGCACCAGAAGCAGCGGCGCCAGCGCGAAGAGGACGACGTAATCCGTCGGCAGGTCCACCGGGAACGGCTTGACGATCGCGGCGAGCGCGAGCGTGACGCCGACGATCGCCAGCCCGGTTCCGAGCGCCGTTCCCAGCGCCGCCCCTTCGAGGCCGCCGCCGGAGAGCACGAGCGCGAGGATCGTATCGTCGAACTCGAACCCCGTAAAGACGATCGCGAGCGCGAACAGCGACACCTGTAATCCCAACGCCGCTCGCGTGAGGTAATCGATCAGCTTCTCGACGCAGGCCGTCATCAGGATCGCGCCCGCGATGAGGACGAGTATCGCACCGATTGTCCCCTGCGATTCGACGAACCCTTCGATCGCGCCCTCGATTCCGCCTTCGCCGTCTTCCGCTTCGCCGTCCTGACCGCCTTCTTGAGCGAGCGCCGGCGTGACCGCCACCGAGGCGGCCACCAGTACGACCAGGACGACGGCGAGTAGGCTCGTGCGAACCATGCGAATGGCTCCCAACGCCGGCCGAAATGAAACTACGCTCTCATGTACTGGATTCCCTTGGAAAAGTATACACGGAACGGGCGTTCGTCCGCTATCCGGCGGCGACGAACCGGTCCCGGCGGCGGTGCGGCGACGGGTCGATCAGTTCTCGATCTCGATCGCCGGTCGACCCGGCTCGGCGTTTTTCAGGACGCTCTCGTCGGCCTCGTCGGCTCGAAGCACGCGAACCGGCGCGTCGAACTCGCGCTCGAGCAGCCAGGCGGCGGCCTCGAGGGCCTCGTGTTCCTCCTCGGGGTCGAGAGTCATCGAGAGCGCCTCGCGCTCGGCCTGCAGGTCCTGGCCGTAGTCTGCGGCGGCGTCGCCCTGCTCGCGGATGTGGCTCTCCTGCATCAGTTCGCCGATCAGGTTGTCGGCGTCGCTCTCGATGGCGATTTCCAAGGCGTCGTACTTCCAGTCGGGCGCGACGACGACGTCGATCGCCTGCGGGTCCTCGATGCCGGCGACCTCGATGATGTCGCGGACGTCCTCGCGGGTGTTCTCGACCAGACGTCGGCGCTTCTCGACGCGGTCGCGGTCGACGGTCGCGGTCGGCCACGCGGCGTCGACGACGAACTCGTCGTGGCCCAGCCGGTCGTACAGTTCCTCGGTCAGGTGCGGCGCGACGGGCGAGAGCAGGCGGACGACGGCCGAGAGGCCGCGCTCGTAGGTCTCGGCGTGGGGTTCGGCGTACTCCGCGTATTGCCGAAGGGTCCGGACCAGATCCTGGGTCTCGCGCAGCGCCTTGTTGAACGTCAGGTCGTCGTACTCGTCGGTCGCGATGGCGATCGTCGCCTCGATCTCGTTCTCGACGTAGCGTGCGACGGCGTCGTACTCGCCGTCGGGCTCCTCAGCTGTGAAGTCCTCGATCATCTCCTTCAACCGACCCAGGAAGGCGTTCGTCGAGCGGACCCCCTCCTCGCTCCAGTCGAAGTCCCGTTCCGGCTGGGCGGCCTGCATCATGAACAGCCGCGCCGTGTCGGCGCCGTACTCCTCGACGATCCGCTGGGGCGAGACGACGTTACCCTTCGACTTGGACATCTTCTCGCCTTCCAGCTGGACCATCCCCTGGGCCAGCAGGTTCTCGAAGGGCTCGCGGTGCTCGAGTCCTTCGTGGTCCGCGAGGACTTTGGTGAAGAACCGCGAGTACAGCAGGTGCATCACGGCGTGCTCGATGCCGCCGACGTACTGGTCGACGGGCATCCAGTCGTTGGCCCGCTCGCGGTCGAAGGGGGCGTCCTCGAGGCCGGGGGAGACGTACCGCAGGAAGTACCACGAGGAGTCGACGAAGGTGTCCATCGTGTCGGTCTCCCGCGTGGCGTCGGCGCCGCACTCGGGACACGTCGTCTCCTTCCACTCCTCGGCGGCGTCCAGCGGGTTCCCGGTTGTGTTGATGAACTCCGGCAGTTCGACCGGCAGGTCCTCTTCGGGGACCGTGACGGGACCGCAGTCGTCACAGTGGACGACCGGGATCGGCGTCCCCCAGTAGCGCTGCCGGGAGATCCCCCAGTCGCGCAGCTGGTACTGTTTGGCCTCCTCGGCGCTGTCGATGTCCTCGGTCAGGCGCTCGCGGGCGGTTTCGCTATCGAGTCCGGAGTAGTCGCCGGAGTTGATCAGCACGCCGTCCTCGGTGTAGGCGGCGTCCTCGACGTCGGGCGCTTGGGGCTCCTCGCCGTCCTCGGGTTCGGGCGCGATCACCGGGACGATATCGAGGTCGTGTTTCTCGGCGAACGCGTGGTCGCGCTCGTCGTGGCCGGGGACGGCCATCAGCGCGCCGGTCCCGACGTCCGAGAGGACGAAGTCCGCGACGAAGACCGGGATCTCGTCGCCGGTGACGGGATTGGTCGCGGTCAGGCCGGTCTCGACGCCGTTGGGCTCGTCGCCGTCGGGGTCGGCCTCCTCCTCGATGAACCGGCGGACGTCTTCGTTCTCCTCGGCCAGTTCCTCGCTGATCGGGTGGTCCGGCGCGAGCGCGAAGAAGGTAGCCCCGTGGATGGTGTCGATGCGGGTCGTGAAGGCCGTGACGGGGCCGTACTCCCGCGGCTCGTTCCCCTCGCCGCGTCCGCTCGAGGCGCGTGGCGCCTCGCTGACCTCGAAGTCGACCTCGCTCCCGTACTGGCGGCCGATCCAGTTGCGCTGCATCTGGCGCACCGAGTTGGGCCACCCCTCGAGGTCGTCGATCGCCTCTAACAACTCGTCCGCGTACTCGGTGATCTTCAGGAACCACTGCTCGAGTTCGCGCGTCTCGACGGGCGTGTCGCAGCGCCAGCAGAGTTCCGCTTCGCCCTCGACCTGCTCGTCGGCCAGCACGGTCTCGCAGTGGGGACACCAGTTGACCTCGGCGTCGCGGCGTTCGACGAGGCCCTCCTCGTGGAACCGTTCGAAGAGCCACTGGTTCCACCGGTAGTATTCGGGCACGCAGGTGGCGATCTCTCGATCCCAGTCGTAGCCGAAGCCCATCGACTCCATCTGGTCGCGCATCGTGTCGATGCAGTCGAACGTCCAGTCGCGGGGGTTGGTGTCTCGCTCCTTGGCCGCGTTCTCGGCGGGGAGGCCGAAGGCGTCCCAGCCCATCGGGTGGAGCACGTGGTCGCCCTGCATCCGACGGAAGCGGGCGTACGCGTCCGTGATCGTGTAGTTGCGGACGTGGCCCATGTGGAGCTTGCCGGACGGGTACGGGTACATCCCGAGGACGTACGTCGGGTCGTCGACGTCGTCGGGCGTCCGGTAGACGTCCGCCTCGTCCCACGCCTCCTGCCAGCGCCGTTCGACTGCCGCGTGGTCGTATCCCGCGTCGCTCATTTGCTTATTATAGCTATAGGCGGGGGCGCCGCCCTATACCTTTCCATACACTAGCCCGCGCCCGACGACCGTCCGCGAGACGGACGGTTTCGCTGCTCGACCGGTGGATCGAATCGGGGCAATGCACCGACCTTCCGGCTTCGGAAGGCGAGGAGTGTTATCCTCGCCTCGCTCCGTCTCGCCCTAGAGAACGCCGAGTATCGCGACGAGCACGCCGAGCCCGAAGAGCACACCGCTGACTGCCTTTCGCATGCGGACCTCCGAGCGCAACTGCTCCTCTTGGTTCTGGATATCACCGGCCGCGATCGACAGCGGCGTCTCGTCTGTCCCCCGGAGGACGTACCCGTCTGCCGTCTCGATCAGTTCGCCGTGGACGATCACCTCGTCGCCGTCACGGACGACTGTGGCCTGATACTTGTCGGGCATGGTGGTCTTCCTGCCGACGCTGAACGTGACCTCCACATCGCTCACGATACCGCCCTCGTCCGCGAACCCGTGGCGCTCGAGGAACCTGTTGATCGGATCGAGCTCGCCGAGATAGACGTCCGTTTCCGGCTCGTCGAGAAACGACTGCGACGAGTCGAACGGATCGTCCACCTTGGCCGAAAGAGGCGCGGCGTCGACGTGAACGCGGTCCCAGCCGTGGTCGACGGTGAACTCGCCGACCGCGAGTTCGCCGTCGACGGTCCGCCACTGACTGCCGTTCCCGCTCCCGTCCTTCCGGCGGTGCCGCCACGCCCAGAGGGCGGCCGAGTCGGTTCCGTTCGACTCGGGACCGGTTCGTTCCGGCGACGCCGGTTCGACGACGGAGACCGGGCCGCTGATCGTCGCCTCGCCGCCCGGCTCGAGCCGACCCTCGTCCGTCGATTCGAGTTCGTCGATCGTCGCCTGTCGATCGCGCAGCTCACGAGCGCTCGAGAGGGCCATCCAACCGAACAGCATGAAACCCGCTGCGACGGCGAGGACGAATAGCCTGACCATAAATACGGACTTGTAACAGAGATATAATAATCGTATGAAAACTCTCGATGGGGACCGATGCGATCGGTCGGTGAGAGTCGCTCTCGCCCGTCGCGCTCACCGGATCGCGGCCCGGTCGGCGACTCTCGGTCGGCCGATTCGCCGGCCGTCAGCGAGCGGCCACACTACGGTCGGGTTCGAGCGCCGTCCGCGAGTTACTCGATGTCGATCTCTTTCGACTCGTTCCCGCCGCCGATTTTCGGCAGCCGAACGGTCAGCACGCCGTCCTCGTAGCCCGCCGAGACGCCGTCTTCCTCGACCGGCTCCGGCAGGCGGATCCGGCGGTTCGCCGTCTTGCGGGTTCGCTCCCGCCGCAGGTACTCGCCCTCCGCGTACTCCCGTTCGTCCTCGCGGTTGGCCTCGAGGCGCAGCGTCCCCTCCGAGAGGGTCAGGTCGATGTCGTCGGTGTCGTACCCCGGAAGGTCGGCGGTGACGACGTACTCGTCGCCGGTGTCGGCGACGTCGACGGGGACGGTCCCCGGCACCTGAAGCCCGCCGCTGGTCATTCCCTCCTCGACCTGCCGACTGACGCGGTCGAGCATCTCCTCGATGTCGTCGAACGGGTTTCGTCGCATACCCGGTACTACGGCCTCGAGCGGGATAAATCTGCCCGGGAGCGAAGGACAGAACGCTCGGCCCGTCAGCCGACGGCTGTCGGCGGTCTCGAGCCGCCGGTCGCGTCGACTACTCCGGCAGCGTCGCTCGCCCGTCCTCGAGGGCGTCCTGCAGCACCTCCCGCGCGTGCCCGTCCGGATCGACGCTCTCGTAGACCGCCTGCACCTTGCCGTCGGCTAGGAAGAACGTCGTCCGCGCGGCCGCGCCGCCGCGCACGTCGACGTCGAAGGCCGCTGCAACCGCGCCGTCGGGATCCGCGAGCAGGTCGAACTCGAGGCCCTCCGCCTCGCAAAACGACCGGTGGGAGTCGACGCCGTCGGTCGAGACGCCGTAGACGTCGACGCCGGCGTCCCGGTAGGTCTCGTACTCGCGCTGGAACTGATTCGCCTCGATCGAACAGCCCGGCGTGTCGTCCCGCGGGTAGAAGTACAGTACCGTCGGCTCGTCGAACTCGAGGCGAACGTCGTCGCCGTCCTGATTCTGCGCGGCTACGCTCGGGGCGTCGTCGCCGATCTCGAGGGGCATACGCGAACTCCGATCGGGGTCGAAAAACCGTTTGCGGTGCGGGAGTCGCGCCACTCACTGGAGGGTTCAGGTGAAAGCCGGGCGTTGATGCCGCTGCTTCCGGTTGGTACTCCCGTTATGGCAGTCTCCGATCTCGGCCCGAACGACGTCGTCACCGCCAGCCCCGATACCGATCTCGGCACGATCGCGCAGCGACTCTCCGAAAACAACGTCGGCTCCGTCGTTATCGTCGAGAACGACGAACCCGTCGGCATCGTCACCGACCGCGACATCGCCCTCGAGGTGGGCCAGACCGACGACGTCGCGTCGACGCCGGCCGAAGACGTGATGACGGGCAGTCTGACGACGATCCCGGCGGACGCCGATCCGATCGAAATTTCGGAGGCGATCAAGGAGGAGAACGCGCGGCGGTTCCCCGTCGTGGACGAGAACGGCAAACTAACGGGGATCGTCACGCTCGACGATCTGGTCGCAACGATCGGCGAGCAGCTCGACAACGTCGCGGACACGATCGAAGCGCAGTCGCCGGAGTACAGTCCGTAGTCGCGGCGATCGAAGACTATCGGCTCCGCGGACCGCCGATCTTCGCCGATTATTCGACGACGTGTTCCGTATCGTACGAGCCGAGCCGGCGCACCCAGCCGCCTTCGGCGAGTTCTTCGATCTCCTCGAGCGCCTCCTTCGTCCGGCGCTCGTAGAGACCGGCCTCGATGTCGATGTGGAAGACGTAGTCGCCCAGCCGCTGGCCGCTCGGGCGCGACTCGACGCGGGCCATGTTGATGTCCCGCTGGGCGAAGGGCTCGAGCAGTTCCAGCAGCAGGCCGGGGTAGTCGACGTCCGGGTAGACGACCAGCGAGGTCTTGCCGCCGCCCTCGGTGCGCTCGTCGGCGGGCGCGATCGCGAAGAAGCGGGTCGCGTTCGAGTCCCGATCCTGGATGTCCTCCGCGAGCACCTCGAGGTTGGTCCCGTTCTCGGCGTTCGCGGGGTGGCCGATCCCCGCCACGGAGGGGTCCTCGCGGGCGAACTCGACGCCCTGGGCCGTGCTCGCGACGGCCTCGAGGGTGGCGTCGGGGTACTCGCGCTCGAGGTAGGCGCGACACTGGGCCAGCGCCTGGGAGTGGCTGGCGACGGTGTCGAACTCCGGTCCCTGCGCGAGCAAGGCGTGGCGAATCGGGGTGACGATCTCGCGGACGACGGCGACGTCGTACTCCGCGAGGGCGTCCAAGCTCTCGGTGACGCTGCCCTCGATGCTGTTCTCGATCGGGATGACGCCGCGCTCGTACTCGCCGCCCGCGACGGCGTCGACGATCGACGTGACGGATTGGCGGAAATCGATCGCGTCGTCGTCGGCGACGGCGGTCGTCGCTCGATGTGAGTAGGTCCCTTCCGGTCCGAGCGTCACTGCGGTCATTGCCGTTCCGTAGTGTGGACGGGGTGAAAAGAACGTCGGGACCGAACGCGCCGCCACACGGTGCCGCTCGAGCCGCGACCGCGATCGTCGACGACCGCTCGAGATCGAGCGCGAATCTGCCACAAGCTATATTCGAATTCTGGCGAATAGTTCGGGAACCGCAGGTCGAGAACAGTGGCAGGAGTAGATAGGGACAGGGACGGGGACAGAGATAGTCGCCGCTCGTTTCACGTCCGCTACGCCGACGTCGACGGCGGCCGCGAGGGCCTCGCCGCGGCGATCGAGCCGCCGTATCGAGTCACCGACGTCGCCGCCGACGAGGTCGACGACCTCCGCGGGGCGGTCGATCCCGACGTGGACTGTCTCGTCGTGACCGAGGCGTTCCGCGAGCGGATCGACGGCCGGTCGTGGGCCGACTCGCTCGAGTCCGTCCGCGCCGCGCGGCCGTCGCTGCCGATCGTTCCCGTCGTCCCGTCGTTCGACCCCGATCGGGTTCGATCGCTGGTGCGCGCCGACGTCGCCGACGTCGTCTGTCGCGCCGACCGGTCCGAGTCGTCGGACGCGGGAGCCGCGCCGGAGTCCGATCCGGCGGCGCGTCTCCGGGCCCGGATCGACGACGTCTACGACGCCTCGATTTCGGACGTCAGCGGCACCGTCCTTGAGATCGCGCGCTCGCTGATGGGCGCCGCGCCGGACGAGGTCGACGTCGAGATCGAGTGGGCGCTCGGCTCGATCGGTGCCCGGCTCAACGCCGACCGCTGTCTCGTGTTCGACTACGACGAGGAGGCGGCGCGACTCGAGCCGACCCACGCCTGGGACGCCGCACGGTCGGGCGCCGATTCGCCCGAGTCGGCGCCGACTGCTTCGGCTTCCGTCCCGGATGTGGACGGCACGCTGTCCGCGGACGCTTCGGACGTCGAGCCGATGGAGCCGTCCGCGTTTCCCGGCTTCGAGGACTCGCTCCGGGAGTACGACGCCCACGCGATCCCGCCGACGACCGATCGGCCCGAAATCGACGTTCCCGACGGATTCATCGGCGACCTCGGCCCGAACGAGGGCGGCGAGGCCGGCGATACCCACCCATACCTCGAGCGACGCGGCCTCGAGGCGCTGCTCGCGGTGCCGATCGTCATCGACTGGGAGCTGCGGGGCGTCCTCGTCGTCGGGCAGGATCACCGCCGACCGTGGCCCGACAGACTGTGCCGACAGCTCCGGACGCTCGGCGAACTGATCGGCCACACGATCGAGCGCACGCGCCGCCGGCGCGAACTCGTCCGGAAGAACGAGCACCTCGAGCGGTTCGCGTCCGTGATCAGCCACGACCTCCGAAACCCGTTGAACGTGATCTCGGGGACCGCCGACCTGATCGCGGAGACGGAGGAACTGCACCGCCTCGAGCACATCGCCGCCGCCGCCGATCGAATGGAGTCGATGATCGACGACCTCCTCCTGCTCGCCCGCGACGGCGCGAAGCTCGGGTCGATCGAATCGGTCCCCCTCGAGTCGGTCGTGCGCGATGCGTGGACCGGCGTCGAAACGTCGGACGCGACGCTCGAGACGCGCGATTTGCCGACCGTCGCGGCGGATCCCGGCCGGCTTCAGCAGGCGCTCGAGAACCTCGTCCGCAACGCCGTCGAGCACAACGACGCCGGCGTCGGGATCCTCGTCGAAGGCACCGACGACGGGTTCGCGCTCGAGGACGACGGCGCCGGCGTTCCGCCGGACCGCCGCGAGCGCGTCTTCGAGGAGGGGTACTCGGGCGCCGGCGGTACCGGTCTCGGACTGTCGATCGTCGAGACGGTCGTCTCGGCCCACGGCTGGGACGTCTCCGTGACCGACGGCAAGCAGGGCGGCGCGCGCTTCGAGATTGCGACGAGTGACGCGACCGAGCCCGTCGTCGGCTCGGTCGCGAAGGCAGGCTTCGATTCGGATTCGCAGTCGAACTCGAACGTCCCGTTCCAGTAACTCGGATCGAACTCGGCGATCGTCCGTCCG
Organism: Halopiger xanaduensis SH-6; assembly: GCF_000217715.1. Lineage (GTDB taxonomy): Archaea > Halobacteriota > Halobacteria > Halobacteriales > Natrialbaceae > Halopiger > Halopiger xanaduensis. The sequence continues at coordinate 478,141 of NC_015666.1, read as the reverse complement.
ATATCCGTGTCGCTCGGCATCTTTCATGAACTTTCAGGCGGCGATAACAGTTATCCCGCTCTCGGAGAGTTGGTCCACTAGCCGTTAGCCACCGGCTCTCCGGTGGTTCCGTTCGGCGAGCAGACACGATGATAGAAACCGTCATACCGAATCGAATCCGCCGCCAGTACAGTGTCAAAATTGCCGCAATATTAGGGTGTGTGATCGGCGTCACCCTCCTCTTTGCGGTCGTCTTCGGACAGCACGTCGTCTCCGGTTCGGCCGAGGAGACCGAAGCCCGTGCGATCGCGGGCCTCTCGGGGCTGGTCGTCGTGTTCGTTATGAACCTCGGCCTGCTCGGGATCGTCCTCGGCGGGAACGTCTCTCTGGCGCTTCGCCGACTCGGAAACGGAACCGAGCGGATCGGCGACGGCGAGTTCGACGTCGACCTCGAGACCGATCGCGTCGACGAGATCGGCGAGCTGTACGGCTCGGTCGCGCGGATGCGCGACTCGCTCGAGGACACCCTCGCCGACCTCGAAACCGAACAGGAGCGCGCACAGCAGGCCCAGCGGGAGGCCGAGGAGCGGGCCGACCAACTCGAGGACGAGCGCGAACAACTGCAGGAGACCCGCGCGGAGATCGAGCGCCAGAACGAGCGGCTCGTCGCCGAGGCCGAGCGCTTCTCCGAGGTCATGGACGCCTGCGCCGACGGCGATCTCACACAGCGACTCGAGCCGCAGGTCGACGACGAGGCGATCGCGGCGATCGCGACGTCGTTCAACGAGATGCTCGACCGGATGAGCGAGACGATGGTCGACGTTCGGGGGTCCGCGAACGCCGTCGAGGAAATCTCCGTCGAACTCGAGGACTCGAGCGCGGAGATCCGGACGGCCAGCCGGGAAGTCGCCGATTCCGTCCAGGAGATCGCCGACGGGGCGGCCGAGCAGACCGACGACCTCGACGCGGCGGCGGCGGAAGTCAGCGACCTCTCGGCGGCCACCGAGGAGGTGGCCTCGACCACCGGCGAGATCGCCGATCAGTCCGAATCCGTCACCGAGCTGACCGAGGAGGGCCGCGAGGCGGCCGCCGAGGCGGCCGAAAACATCGACGAACTGGTCGAGAACACGGAGACGGTCGTCGAAACCGCCGACGAGCTCACCCGCGAGACCGAACAGATCGAGGAGATCATCGCCCTGATCGACGACATCGCCGACCAGACGAACCTGCTGGCGGTCAACGCCTCGATCGAGGCCGCCACCGCCGGCGCCGACGGCAGCGGCTTCGCGGTCGTCGCCGACGAGATCAAGGCCCTCGCCGAGGAGACGATGGACGCCGTCGACGATATCGAGGGGACGCTCGAGTCGATCCGCGACCGAACGGAAACGACGGCAAACGAAATCGGCGAGGTCGAGTCGAACATTACGTCGACGGCGACGATCGTCGACGATCTGGAGTCGCGCCTCGAGACGATCGCCGGCGAAGTCGAGCAGGTCGACGGCAGCATTCAGCAGATCGCGTCGACCGCGGACGATCAGGCAGATTCCGCCCAGGAACTGTCGGCGATCGTCGACGACGTCGCGGCGGTTTCGAACGAGACCGCGACCAAGGCCCAGCAGGTCGCCGCCGCCTCCGAGGAGACCAGCGCCACGATCGATTCGGTCTCGACGACCGCGACCGACCTCGGCGACGACGCGCGCGACCTGAAGCGGCTCCTCGACGCGTTCACGCTCGAGGAGGGCGGACGCGCGGCGCCGACACTCGCCGCCGGGAGCGGAGGTGACTGATCGTGGTCGATACCGCAACCGCCATCGGCGTCTCGACGCTCGTCTTCGTCGTCGCGACGCTCGCGTTTCTGGCCTGGACGCGGCGCCTTCCGGCGGCGTGCCGACGCTACGGGTACGCCGCGACGGCGGCCGTCGGCGTGATGGCGATCGCGTACGTCGGCATGACCGCTATCGAATTCGTTATCGGCGGCAACACGGATCTGGCGCGATTCCTGGGATACACCGCGATGTGGATCCCGATCGTTTACGTGACCAGCGCCATCGCCGGCGTCGATCGGCGGGCGGCGCTGCTCCTGCTCGCGATCGTGCTGGGCCGGGTCTGGATCACGCTCGTCGGCTACTTCCTCGACGGCATCGCGGGGCAAATCGCGTCCCTGCTGCCGTTCGCGTTGCTGATCGCCGGCATCTACCTCCTGTACGGTCCGTTTACGCGCGCCGCCGCGTCCCGATCGGGCGAGCGGTCGCTGCTGTTTACGAAGCTCAAGCATCTGATCGTCCTCGGGTGGATCGGACTCGTCATCAACGGCCTCATCGCGGCGGACGGGCTCGGACTCGTCGACGACTTCGTCGCGCTGCTGACGCTCGTCTACGTCGAAGCCATCCTCCTGCTCGGGTTCGCCGGGCTCGTCCTGCGAAACGTCGACGCGCTCGAGGCGGCGGCCGAAGGGGGCGGCTTGCGCTCGTCTCGAACCGACGCCGACCTCGAGGATAGTAGCCGCGCCGAAACCGCCGAAAACGTCGAGACGGCCGACTGAACCGCTCGATTCCGATTCCGGTTCCGATCGTTCCGCTCGGAGTTTTACACCGCAGTTCGTTTGTGACCGTCCGATTGCCAGTCGCTGCGCCTCGAGTGGACGCTGCGACGGATCGGCTGCGAGCGTCGCCGTCCGGATTAATCGTCGCTCGGCGCGGGACCGGCGGTCGACGCTTCGGCGTCGACGACCCAACCGTCCTCGGTTGCGCGGTCGGCGATATCGGGCTGGAAGACCCACGCCGACAGCGCGATGATCGGGATCATCGTCGCGGCGACGACCGCGTAGCCGAGGTGGAGGTTCGGCAGGAACGGCGCGGCGAAGATCAGCGGGTAGATCGACCCGCCCGAGGAGCCGATGCCGCCGACGACGCCGGCGACGCTGCCCGAACTGTCGGGGAACATCGCCGGCACCTGCGCGAAGATCGCCCCCTCGGCGAACGCACAGCCCATCCCGACGAGGAACCCGGCGACGACGGCCGCGTAGATGTTGCCCGTCAGGCCGGCCGCGGTCATCCCGAACATCGCACACATCACGAACACGAGCGTCGCGAACGTCCACTGCTCGCGGTAGCGCCCCTCGAACCACGGGAGGATGTCCGTTTCCTTGCGCGCGACGAGGTCGCTGACGTAGCCGCCGATCGGGCGCAGCAGGCCGGCCGCGATCGAGAACGTCGCCGCGAACGTCGCCGCGATCACGATGTCGCTCTGGCCGAACGCCTCGCGGTAGTAGGTTCCCAGCCAGCCGTTCATCGCCAGCTCGAGGCCGAAGGTCATGACGTAGGCGACCGAGAGCACGACCGCGCCGTAGCGGGTCGCGATGTAGCACCACTGTTTCAGGCTCACGCTCGCTTTCGTCGCCTCGCGCTTGCGCTCGCTCTTGGCGGCGTCGCCGAAGACGAAGTACAGGATGCCGACGACGACGGCCAGCGCGCCGGTGTAGAAGAACGCGGCGCGCCAGTTGGCGTCGAACAGCGGGCCGACGTACCCCTCGCCGAAGAGCCGCGGCAGCGTGAAGTACGCGCCCAGGCCCGCGCCGGCGTTGCCGATGCCGGCGAAGATCCCCTCGGCCGTGCCGAGCTCCTCCTCTTCGAACCACTCGGAGACGTGCTGAATGCCGATGACGAACGTGATGCCCGCCAGCGACGCGATAATACGGGAGGCCGTGAACACCTCGTAGGTCTGCGCGAACGCGCTGATGATCGCGAACGTCCCCACGACCACCATCGTCCCGCCGGCGGTCACCGGTGCGCCCCACTTGTCGGTCAGCGGTCCGATAACGATGCGACCGAGCGGAACGGCGATGACGGCCGCGCTCGAGACGATCCCGAGTTGCGCGACCGAGAGGCCGAACTCGTCGGCGATCTCGCCCGTGAACGGAGCGAAGGAGAACCAGATGACGAATCCCAGGTTGAACATCGCCGTCGCGAGGAGGAGGTTCTTCCACTTGCCGGGGATCAGGCTCATGCCACCACCTCAGCTTCCGGATCCGGGTCCGTTTTTGCCGGCTCGAGTTCGAACTGAGCGCGTTCGTCACACTCTATTTTGAACGCACAATCTTGTCCTCTATCACCGATACGGTGGACGATCTGGTTCATATATCGAGTAACAATGGACGCTCGATGTCATATAAGCTTAATTATTATCTGAATACAACAATACTGTCCCACCCCCGTACGCTCCAAGGGATATAATGTCCTTTAGGAAGTTGACGGTCGGCGGTCTACAGCTGGTCTAAACCACATTTGTATCGAAATCTCGTACCGAAGCTCACAGGTTAAACTACACGGTCTATACAGTTGTCACTCGGAGTGTGAGGCTACCGAGAAAATACCGTCGGCCGTCGTCACTCCTCGAGGTGTTCGATGCCTTGCTTCGAGACGTTCGCTTCCGTGATCTCGTCGGGCATCCAGTCGGGCTTGTCGTCGGGGGCCGTCTGCTCCCAGGCCCAGCCCTCGTAGATGTGGACCTTGTCCGTCCCCTTCTCTCGGAGTTTCAGTTCGACTCGGTCGGCGTCCGCCTCGCTCGAGCCGGGCTCGAGCCGTCGGGCCGCCTTGAGCGCCGCCTGTCGCGGGGTGTTCCCCGAGAAGACGCTCGTCTCCTCGCCGTCCGAATCGCGCAGTGCGAAGTTCCGTTTGCCGTCTTCACGTACCATGGTTTCGCCTCCGTGTCAATTCAGCACACGACCTGACATAAAGATATCCCCCGAAATCGACCGACTGCGGCGGTATCTTTAAGTGCGGCGGGTGCGCATCTTCCCCGCAGTATCAACCGTCTGTCGCCGCTCCGTCCACTTTCCTCCTGAACCGGTGTGTAACAAGGTCATTCGCCGAGGCGTCGAAAACACTTAAGTATATCCTACGGCGAAGTTCGGCATAGAATCCCGCGATGGTACGGAAAAAGAAGCTGAGTCCGAGTGGTGCGAAAGACGAAGATGGAAACTACCACAACGTCCACCTCAACCTCCACGAGGATGAACTCGCAGTCGCGGGCATGGATATCGGCGACGAGGTCTTCGTCCGCGTCCGAGACGGCAAGATCATCATCCAAAAGGCGGACGAGGAAGACGTCGAGCACGAATTCTAGAACCGAACTTTTGCGCTGCGCTCGTTTCGCGCCGACGGCAGCGTAGCTGCCGCACGGCGCGTCGTCGCTCGACAAAACTTCGATGAAAAGCACTCCTCCTTCCCCTCGGCTCACGGCCTCCGGCCGTTCGCCTGTTCGCGACGCGTAGCGCCGCGCTCTCCGGGTCAGTCGTCGGCCCGCTCGCTCACTTCGTTCGCTCGCGGTACGATACGGTGTCTACAGCAAACGAGGCGAGGGCTTCGCTCGAGTCCCTAACGCAGCGCCGCGAGATCGAACTCGAAGCCGGCGACCGGAACCTCGAGGTCGTGCTCGACGAGCACCTTCGGATGCACCTCGCCGATAACCCCTACTTCGTCGCCGTCGATGACGACGCTCGCCGTTCGACCCGAAATGAAGGTGGGGTGGTCGGTCGGCGGCGTCTCGAGGTCGACGTCGAACCGGCGACAGAGCGCCTGCAGGCGCGCCTTGGCGTCCTCGTAGCCGGCCTCGTGGCTCGCGAGGACCGCGCCGACGCGGCGATGCTCGGCGACGCCGGTGTTCTCGCTGTCGTCGACCTCAGCGGTGAAACCGATCTCCGCGAGGTCTTGCGGGTACGCCCGGTGGGTGTTGCGCTCTAAGACCATCAGCAGCGAGGGCGTGACCCACGTCCGAAGCATCGTGAAGTCCTCGCTGTAGGGCTCTTTGATCGTCGCAGGCTCGCCGGCGCCGTAGACGTCCGTTCCCGGTTCGACGTCGAGGCGCTCGTAGTTCGCCGCCTCGTTGATCATGTGGAAGTTCAGCAGGTCCTCGAAGCCCAGCCCGACGAGTTGCTCGCGGACCGAGCGCTCGAGCCGGGAGCGCTCGTGGCGGCCGCCGACGGTGCCGACATCGGGGTAGCGCGGCTCGAGGTCGTTGAAGCCGTAGGCGCGCCCGAGGTCGTCGATGATATCGAGCGGGTGGAGGACGTCGACGCGGTAGGGCGGGACGGTCACCTCGTAGACGAGATCGCCGTCGTCGTCCTCGTCTTTCTCCGCCTCGAGGCCCGACCGCTCGGCTAGATCGATCACTTCGTCGGGATCGAGGTCGATGCCGAGAATCGTTTCGATGCGGTCGTGAGCGACCGTCTTCGTCTTCGTCGAGAGGTCCGGACGGACGATCTCGTGGTCCGGATACTCGACTGTGACTTCCTCGAGGGTGGCCCCGCGACCGGCCAGCGCGTAGCACACGATGTTGAGCATCTTGTCGATCGTCCACTGGTCGGTGCCGGTCATCTCGACGAACAGGTCCCGCGAGTCGGTCGAGACTTCGGTGCGGCGGCCGTTGATGACCGGCGGGAACGAGAACAGCCCGAGGTCGTCGTAGATCGCCGGGTAGCGCTCGTACTCGCTGACGAGATCGGCGTACGTCTGGCCGGTCCCGTGCTCCTCGAGCACTTCGGCCGGCGACATCTCCCGATCCGAATCGAGGGGGACGAACGTATCCTCGTCGGGCTCGAGACCGACGTACTCGATCGTCGGGTTGCCCTCGGTGGCGGGACTCCCTTTGAGCATCGTCAGGTCGTGGATCCCGATCGCGCCCTTGGCGCGCTTGCGGCCCATCGTCGCGTGGAGCTTCTCCTGCAGTTGGATCAGGGACTCGAGGGCCTCGTCGTCGAGATCGACGTCGCGGATCACGGCGCCCGTAACGTAGGGGCGCTCGTCCGGGACCGACTCGTCGACCTCGATAGTCCAGTCGGCGTCATTTGTCGAGGGGACGTGCACCCCGCGGGCGTCGCCGTACTGGTATCGTAGCGAGCGCGCGACGCCCTCGACGGAGAGCCGGTCGAGGCGGTCGGGCGCGAACTCGAGTTCGAACGCGCCGCCCTCGGTGCGGCCCTCGAACTCGAGGCCGAGGCCGAACAGATCGTCTTTGAGTTCCTCGTCGCCTTTCTCCTCGCGACCGGTCAGGTCGCGCAGTTCGTCGGGGTCGATGTCGACCGTGGGCATCAGTAGGTCACCTCCGTGTTGCGCAGCAGTTCCAGGTCACACAGCGTGCCGTGGATGTCGCGGATGTCTTCGAAGCCGTACATCAGCATGAGCAGGCGCTCCAAGGCCAGTCCCCAGGCCATCACGTCGCACTCCACACCGAGGGGCTCGAGCATCTCCTCGCGGAAGATGCCCGAGTTGCCGATCTCCACCAGTTCACCGGTGGTCGGGTGGGTGCCGAACAGTTCGAAGCTGGGTTCGGTGTAGGGGTTGTAGTGGGGCTTGAACTGAATGTCCTCGATGCCGAACTGGGCGTAGAACTCCTCGAAGGTGCCCATGAGGTCTCGCACCGAGAGGTCCTCGGCCATCACCCAGCCCTCGATCTGGAAGAACTCGAGCAGGTGGGTCGGGTCGAGCGTGTCGTTGCGATACACCTTCTCGACGCTGAAGAAGCGCGCTGGCGGCTCGATCTCGCCGATCTGCTCGCCGGAGAGGTAGCGCGTCGAGAGCGAGGTCGTGTGCCCGCGCAGCGCGAGCGCCCGCGCGAAGTCCTCGTCCCACGGCGAGTGGTAGCCTTCGCCGTCCTCGCCGACGCCCTCCTTGTGGGCGCGCTCGACGCGGTCCACGAGGTCCTCGGGAAGGTCGTCGATGTGCGTCGGCTCCTCGAGGGCGAACCGGTCCCAGTGGGTCCGGGCGGGGTGGTCCTGGGGCATGAACAGACAGTCGTTGATCCAGAAGTCCGCGTCGACGTGCGGACCTTCCATCTCCTGAAAGCCCATGCCCACGAGGACGTCCTTCACGCGCTCGGCGGTCTGGCGCAGGATGTGGACGTTGCCGCCCTCGAACTGCTCGGCGTCGGCCTCGACGTTGTAGTCGGCGAATTCCACGTCCTCCCACTCGCCGCTCGTGAGGAGTTCGGGCGTCACCTGCCCGACGGTTTCCGCGGTCTCGATGCCGGCCATGAGCTCGGTGACGGCCCGCTCGGTCAGCGTGACCTCGCGGACGGTCGTCTCCGAGATCCCGACCAGTCCGCGCCGGTCGAGTTGCTCGAGCGTGTCCGCATCGACGTCGACGGCGTCGCGAGGCGTCTCGCCCGTTCCCTTGAGCGTCGCGAGCGCGTTCGCCTCCGCGTCGGCGTCGGGATCGGCGTCGGAATCGGCGGTGATCTCGCCGCTGTCGATCGTGCCGTACCCCTTGCGCGCGTAGTTCGAGAGCGCGATGTCGACCTGCGGCCCCTCGAGTCCCGACGCGCCGATGACCTGGCCCATCTGGACTGGATCAGTGTCGGCGCCGGCCTCGAGGGCGGCCTCGTAGAGTCGGACTTCGGGAAGCGCCTCGGCGGCGTACTCCCGACCTTCGTCTGTCAGTGCGATCGTTTCGTCGACCCGCTCGTCGACGGCGACCAGCCCCTCGTCCTCGAGTTCGAAGACCGCGCCGGTGACGGTCTCCGGGGGCAGGTCGGTCGCCTCGGCAAGGGCGTCGACGGACGTTGCCTCGTCCGCGCTCGCGGCCTCCAAGACCGCGACCTGTGATTCTGGAAGTTGCATTCGCTTGTTTGGATGGCTGACGGGCGGTCAGTTAGCGGTTCCGACTCGGATCGGCGGCGTGCGGTCGATTACGGCGACGCTGGTGTCCCGATCCGAACGACAGAGAGCCGCCGATCGAAGCGATCGGCGGCGTACGGTCGGTTTCGCCGCGGCCGTCCGGTGTGGACGCCCGCGGGTCCGCCGACCCGCGCTACGCGCGGAAGAAGAAGCCGAATCCCGATCGCGGCCGCTGGGGCTGACTGACGACGCCTCCGGCGTGGGATTCGGATACCATATGCGTTCGATGCGAGAGGGCAAGCAAAAACGTTGCGGGTTGGTACCAGACCGGACGGCGGCCCGCGCCCGCTCAGCCGTTCGAAAGCCGCGTCGTCTCGAGCGTCCCCGAATCAACCCAGACGAATCCCGACTGCTCTGCGGCGGCCTTCGCCTCCCGAACCGCGTCTGGATCGAACGGATCGTCGAACTCGATCCGCTGCTCCTCGGGTTCGACCGCCGGCAGCTCCGGGAGGAAGTCGTCGTCCTCGAGCAGCCCCTCGACGGAGACGTTCCCGCCGGCGCCGAGCGCGGCCCCGAGTGCGCGGTAGCGCTCGTTTTCGGTCTCCCACTCGACGTCGGAGCCGAAGGAGTCGTTCGAGACGCGCGTCGTGGTGGTCGTTCCCGAGAGTGTGCCGAATCCGTCGTCATCTGATTCTGGTTCCGACTCCGATTTCGCTGCCGACACCGACGTTGACACTGATTCTGACTCGCTATTGGCGGCGTCCGCTCGAGCGTCATCGGATCCTCGTTCGCTGGCTTCAGCGGTCGTCCGCGACGAATCCTCGCCATCGCTGACTCGCGAGACGGTCGGGGAACCGCGGAGTTCGAATCCATCGGCCTTCCTTGAGGGCGGCGACGTGGTCCGATTCGCCGTGTCGGTTTCTTGCTGCTGAGTTTCGGACGCAGCGTCGGCGTCGGACGGCGCGGCTTCAGTCACGTTGCTCCGTTCGCTTGCCGACTCGACCCCGCTCTCGGCCTCTTCGATGAGCGATTCGATTCCGTCGTCTTCGCTCTCGCTCTCCCTCTCGAGTACGGTCGTCTCGTCGCTGGCGTCGTAGCCGCTACGTCGGTCACGTTCACGGTCGTGCGCCCACGCGGGCCACGGCTCGTCCGCACCGTCGGGTGCTTCGCTCGGGACGTACGCCTCGAGGCCGTGGTCCGGAAGCAAGGGCCGTTCGACCGCCGTAATCCGCGGGCCGTACCGATCCCGAAGTCGCTCGAGTTCGCGCTCGTCGACCAGCGCGGCCCGCCAGCGGTCGACGCCCGAGGAGAGGAGGACGAACCGGGCGTCGGTGCCGGAAAGCAGCGAGTCGTTGATCGCGTGCAGGACCGCGGGCAGGTTGTCGGTGCCCAGCGGGGTGTCGGGGTACTCGACCGTCGTCTCGCGGCGGCGGCCGCCGTGATCGGTCGCCTCGAGGTACATCTGTTGCGGTGCTCCCCTTCCACGCCCCGTAGCTGAGAGCGAAAATGACCAGTCGATCGCCTCGAAGACGGCCGTCAACTCCCGCTCGAGGGACTCTCGGGCGTAGCGCGCGGCGCAGTTGAGCCCTCGGTCGCTCCGAGCGATGGTCCGCCGGAGGACGGTCGTTCGATTCCGGCCGTCCGAGAGGGCGTCCGCGAGGGCTGCCTCGAGCGACTCGTCGCTCGGTCCGTCCCGCCGACGGTCGATATCCGCCGCCGTTACGCCGAACGCGCCGAGGACGTCCGCGCAGACGAGGAGCGTATCGCGGGGAGGGCGGGGCATCCGTCCGAGTGGTTTCACGAACTGACCTATATAACTTCGTCAGACATCGACCTGTAAGTTAGGGAAAAGGACGCGAAACGAGTCCGGTACTGGTCCGAACGCTGCCGTTACCGCCGACGCGGCGACTCGAGTTCGATATCCGCTTCCTCGAGCAGGTCTTCGACTTCCTCGCGCTTCTCCTGGTGTTCCTCGAGGAACTCCTTCATGAGCTGGGCGGCCTGCTCCTTGCAGTCGCCACAGAGACGCTCGCCGCCGACGCACTCGTCGTAGACGCGCTTGGCGAACTCGTCGTCGTCGCCGGCCAGCAGGTAGGCGTAGAGTTCGTAGACGGGACACTCGTCGGCGCGGCCGCCCTTCTCGCGCTGCTCCTCGGCGGTCTCGCGCCCGCCCGTGGTCGCGGCCTTGACCTTGTCGTAGCCGTCCTCGGGGTCGTCCAGCAGCGAGATGTGCGAAGCGGGGATCGAGGAGGACATCTTGCCGCCCGTGAGGCCGGTCATAAAGCGGTGGTAGATCGACGAGGGCGGCTGGAAGCCGTAGCCGCCGTTCTCGACTTCGATCTCGCGGGCCAGTTCCTCGGCTTCCGCGCGCTCGAGGTCGAAGGCGTCGACGTGGTTCTCGTAGACGCGCTTCTCGCCGTCGACGGCGTCGATCAAGGCCTCGAATGCCTCGTCGGTCGCGCGCCGGTCGAAGAAGCGGATACGAGGCCGCAGCGGCTCCATACCGCCTTCCTCGAGTTTCGTCAGGACGGAGTCGAGCGTGCTCGCGTCGACTGCGAGCTCGGAGAGGGGCGTCTCCTCGAGCGCCTCGGCGACGTGGGTACACCGGAGCGTGTCGTCGTCGAAGTCAGCGGGGTCGAGGCGCTCGTGGAAGTCGGCGACCAGTACGCGCTCCGCGGGCTCGAGTTCGAAGCTGGCGTACGCCTCCGAGACCTTGAAGAAGCGCATCCGCTCGGCCAAATCCCGCGCGAGCCGGACGTGTGGGTCCTGGTCCGGGCCGACCGGGATGACGGTCGGCTTGGGCTCCTCGAGTTGCGGGTAGAGGATGTCGGCCATCTGGGTGACGACCGACTGCATGTGGGAGACGTCGGTCTCGCCGTCGAAGCCGTAGATCGACTGGAACTCGGAGAAGTTGGCGTCGGCGCCCAGTTCGAAGGCCAGGTCCTGCAGTTCGCGGTTCGTTGACTGGCGGTAGAGGGTTCCTTCCTCGGGGTCGAAGCCCAGCGCGAGCAGCGAGAGGAGGTAGTCACGGGCGTGTTCGTCGATCTCTTCCCAGCTCATCCCGCGGGCGGCGTTGGCCTCGAGGTCCGCAATGAGCGCGTAGGCGTCGGCGCCCTGCTGCTGGTGCCAGATGATCTCGTCGAAGACGAGCTTGTGACCGATGTGGGGGTCGCCGGTGGGCATGAAGCCCGACAGCACCGCCGCGGGCTCGTCGTTTTGCAGCGCCTCGGCGACGGGTCGGTAGTCGCGGTGGCCGAAGATGACGCCACGGCGCATCAGGTAGTGGGGGTGGGGAACCTCGTCTAATACTTCGTCGAACTCCTCGATGCCGAACTCCTCGAAGAGCTTGCGATAGTCGGAGACGCTCGAGGAGCCCCAGGGGTCGAGCGCGACGTCGTCCGCGCCTGCTGCTCCGCCGTCCGGTAACGGTTCTCCTGACTCGGGCTCGAAGTCAGTAGACTCCTCGAGTGGATCGTCTCCGGTCATTATCGTCGTTTTGGCGCTCGGGTGCGCAAAAGCCTTCGCTTCTCGCTGCTCGCCGTTGCGCTCCACGGGGGACCGGATCGGGCCGCCCGCGAAACGCGTCGGATCGCCAGTATCTTCATGTGACGGCGCCGACAACGACGACCGATGGCAGACGCAGACCCGGACCCGGGCCGCTCGGTCGCCGCCGCCAGCGACACCTGCACCGAAGTGATCGACCGGATCGGCGACGCGGTGATCACGGACCGCGAATTCCTCGAAACCGTCCTGACCGCCGCGCTCGCACGCGGCCACGTCCTCCTCGAGGACGTCCCCGGGACCGGGAAGACGCTGACCGCGCTCACGGTCGCGCAGGCGCTGGGACTGGAGTTTTCCCGGATCCAGTTCACGCCGGATCTGCTGCCCAGCGACATCACCGGCTCGCACGTCTTCAACGAGGCGACCGGCGAGTTCGAGTTTACCGAGGGACCGGTCTTCGCTAATGTCGTCCTTGCGGACGAGATCAATCGCGCGCCGCCGAAGACGCAGGCCGCCCTGCTCGAGGCGATGGACGAGGGGCAAGTCACCGTCGACGGGACGACCCGGGACCTGCCGGACCCCTTCTTGGTGATCGCGACGCAGAACCCCGTCGAGCAGGAGGGGACCTTCGAACTCCCCGAGGCCCAGCGCGACCGCTTCATGGTCAAGAGTTCGATCGGCTACCCCGAGCGCGAGGGCGAACTCGAGTTGATCGAGCGCCGAAGCCGGCGCGAGACGAAGATGCCGTCGGTCGAGCCGGTCCTCGAGACGCGCGGCGTCCGCCAACTACAGCGCGTCCCCGAACGGATCACGATGGCCCGCGAGGTCCGCGAATACCTCGTCGACCTGGCGCGGGCGACCCGGGCCGACGACCGGGTCGAGATCGGCATCTCGCCGCGCGGGATTCAACGGTACTACGAGGCGGCTCGAGCGCGGGCGGCGATCGAGGGCCGCGAGTACGTCGCGCCGGACGACGTCAAGCGGATCGCAGTCCCGGTCATGCAACACCGGCTCGTGCTGACGACCGACGCGCAGATCGAGGGCGTCGACGGCGCGACCGTCGTTCGGGACGTCCTGAACCGGGTCGAAGTGCCGGCCGTCGAGCCGTAGCTCGTCGAGAAATTCGGCCGCTCGTTTTACGATTCCGTCGCCGCTGCAGCCGCCGTCGCCCGTCGCTTGAGTACGACCAGCGCCGCGAGCAGCGCGACGGTGAGACTGATGACGACGGTCGCGCCCGTTCGAACCGTCGCGCGCTCGAGGACGGCGGTGAACCCGAGCGCGAGCGCGATACCGACGACCCCGACGACGACGGCGCCGGTCGCGTGTGCGACCGCCGGCCGGCGAATGGTCGGCTCGCGGCCCAGTTCCTCGACGATCGAGACGCCGTAGACCGCGCTGTCCCAGGCGACGATCGCGCACGCGACGGCGGCGCTGACGACCGGGGTCGACGCGCCGGCGACCGCCGCGGCGATCGCGCCGCCGACGAGCGCGCCGGCCGCCAGCGACCCCGGCGCGCCCCGATCCGGCAGCAGGCGGAGAGAGCCGAGCAGCCAGATCGCGACGAAGAGCGTTCCGGCGGCGCTGATGACGCCCGCGACCACGATGGCGATGATCGCGATGCCCTCCGACGGCGCGAGCAGCGAGGAGAGCTCCTGCGTCGGCACCGTCCCGATCACCGGGACGGGAAGCGGCTCCCCGTCGGCCCCGAGCGCCTCGAGTTCCGGCCGGAGTAGCCGGTCGAACGCGCGCGGGTAGCCCACCAGCACGAGCAGCGAGACGAGGGTCCCGCCGGTCAGTACCGGCAGCCACCTGACGGCGGGATGGTACCGGAGCCGGTAGAGGCCGGGCAGCCGGGAGACTAAAAGCGCCGCAATTAGGACGACGATAGCTCCGACGAACGCGACGCGCGGTCCCGCCGCCATCGCGAGCGGAACGGCGGTCGACTCGAGCAGCGGGTAGACGGAATCGAGATAGGGCTCGTCGGTCGCCCGCGAGAGCGCGGCGGTGATCGTCAGGGCGCCGCCGACCAGCAGGACGGTCCAGCCGCCCCAGCCGGCTCGCGACGCGAGCAGTCGGATCCGCCAGCGGACGTCCGCGCGGCGATCGCGGGGCAGCAACTCCGGAATCGGCAGCCGCGGCAGGACGAAGTACGCGGTCCAAAGGGCGGCGACGAGGAGGGCGACGAACGTCGCGACGCCGACCATCGTGTTCTCGGGGGAGAACAGGCGCGCGAGCTCGAGGCCGCCGTCGGTCGCTGCCGCCCCGGATCCCGTCCCCGGCTCGCTGCCGTCGCCGAGCGGGACGAGGTCGTGCACTCGATTTCGAACCGGCGGAAGGTGGACGCCGCCCACGACCGCCAGCGGGAGCGTCGTGGCGACGGCGACGGGGATCGCCGACCGAACCGCACCGTCGCCGATCGCACCGGTGACGGTCGCCGTCGCGCCGAACGCCGCCAGCCCGACCGCGACGACGACGCCGATGCGGGTCGCGATTTCGCCCGGGCCCGCACCGGTGCCGACGCCGGTCGCCGCCTCGAGGCCGGCCGCGGCCGCGATCCCGAGCGCCGCGAACACGACGAGACAGCTCCCGACGGCGCGGCCGCCGGGCGTCCGCCGCTTCGTCGCCGTCACCGTACCCGTTAGAAGACAGCCGGCCGCGACGGCGGCGACTGCCGGAACGAGCGAACCGATACCGATCGCGAGCGCGAGCGCCCCGGCTAGCGTCGCGAGGATCGTCGTCAGCGCGGTCACCGGTGCGCTGGTCGTCTCGGGGGCACGAGACGGATCCCGGCGCGTCGGCGCGGCCGCCTCCGGCGGTTCGCCGATATCGCTCGCCATCAGCGGATCACCTCCCCGAAACCGCGTCCGAGGGCGCCGGCCAGCGGCGTTTCCGGATCCCAGTCCGCGATCGGCACGTCGAGTCGGCGAAGCCGCTCGAGGCGCGCCTGCCGCCGGATTGCGGCCAGTCGCGCCCCAACCGCGTCGGCGTCGGTGACGGCCGGCGAGATCACCGCCGCATTGTACCCTCGACGGCGGAACTCGGCCGTGAGGGCGACGATCTCGTCGTCGACGGCGGGCGTACAGACCACGAGTTGGGCGGTGGCTGGCAGCAGCGCCTCGAGGTGGTCGACGTCGGCTGCGGTACCGCTGTCGCCGCCGTTACCCCCGTCGGCACGAGCCGCACTCGAGTCGGCGTCGCTCGGTTGCGACCGTGCTGTCGGGTCGACGCCATTCGGTGTTGATTCTTCGCCCGAGTGGTCGGCGCCGCTGCCGCGGGCGGCGACGGCGTCGCAAACTCGTGCGATCCGGCCGCCGACGTCGGCGCCGTTGCCGGGGGCTACGTACGCCGGCGGACCGGTGTAGACGCCGGGCGTCCGCCCCCGGACGCCGAGGCCGACGATTCCGACGTTGTGGCCCGCCTCGAGCAGCGCGTTACCGGTTACGACGCCGGCGTAGGCGGCGAGCGTGATGCCGTCGGGTCGGCCGCGGCCCGGCGCGACCCCCGAGACTGCGCGGCCGTCGACGACGACGACGACGTTCGTCGCCTCTTGCTCGCGGTAGAGCACGGTTCCGAGTTCGCCGGTCCGGGCGTAGCGGCGCCAGTCGATGCGGCTCAGCGGATCGCCCCGCCGGTAGTCCCGGGTCGAGTGGAACTCGTAGCCCGCGCCGCCGCTGTCGCTGGCGACGGCGCCGGTGACGGCGATCGTATCCCGGTGGAGCGGCAGGCCGTCCAGCGGGATCGTACACTCGAGTTCGGCGTCGCCGTCGGCCGCGATCGCGTCGGTCGCGACGGCCGTCGCGCTCAGGCTCCGCACGCGGATCCAGGTCGCGTCGAAGACGTAGGTTCCGCGCCGCGGCTGGATCGCGTACTCGAGTTCGATCTCCTCGCCGGCCCGGAGCGTCGTCGCGCCGCGCGCGTCTCCGCCGATAACGTCGAGGTTCTCGGGCACGCCGTCGACGATTCTGACGTCGGGCAGCGTCCGGTCCGATTCGTTTCGCACCGTCAGCGCGACCTCGACGCGCTCGCCGGGCAGCGGCGTCCGCGGCGTGCAGTCGCGCTCGAGGGCGATCGCCGCGGCCGGATCGGGAGCCGAGGAGAGCGCCGCGTAGCCCAGGTACGTCACGGGGACGATCGCGGCGACGAGCAGCGACGCGGAGCCGAGGACGGCGCCGGCGGCCGCGAGGACGAGCGAGGCGACGACGCCGGAGTGCCACCGCGTGACGCGGCGGATTCGCAGGTTCCTACGCATTGTCGTCCTCCGATTTGTCGCTAGCACCGGCTGCAGTGTCCCCGTCGGTATCGATACTCCCCCCGCCGTTCGTCCCCGTTCCTGAATTCATCGTCGCCGAACTCGCGTCGTCGGCCGATCGCTCCGCGTTGAATTCGCCCTCCGCAGCGTACCGTTCCATCTCCGCGAGCGTCCGCTCGAGGCGCCGCCGGAACGTCCGACCGGGGAACAGCCACCGCCGCAGTCGGTGCCCGAGCGAGAGCGTCCCCGCGGACTCGTCGCCGAGGAAGACCGCGGCGATCCGGTCGTCGGTCCACTCGCCGCGTCGGATCCGCTCGTCGGCGGCGTCGCTCGAGTAGCCCTTCGCGGTCTCGACGGCCCGCAGCGACTCGCGCAGGTCCGCGACGACGGCGTTGGTGTTGGCTCGGTTGCCGCGCTCGAGCGCGTCGATCGTCCGGTCGACGCGCTCGGTCGTCGTTTCGCCGACGACGTCGACGGCGGCGACGACGCTGTCGCTGCCATCGCCGCCGGCAGCCGTCACCGCCGACGCACCGGGATCGTCGGCCCGGACGTCCGTCGCACCGGAAAAGTACGTGCGCCAGAGCCCGAACAGCCCGATTGCCGCCGCGGTGCCGATCAGCACGTGCTGTCGATCGACGGCCTCCTCGACCGTCGCGACGGCCTCGAGCGTGCCCGCCGGCAGCACCGACGGCGCGGTCGCCAGCACGGCGCCGATACTCAGGGCCGCCAGCGTCACGAGGACGAGGAGAGCGTTCGTCTTGGAGTAACCGGCACCGCTCATCGGCGATCACCGTCGGGTTCGTTTCCGTCCTCGTCCGTGACTTCTCTGTCACGTCCGTCGTCACCGTCGCCCGTCACCGACCGCACCGCCGCTCGCACGCGCTCGAGTCGATCCTCGGACGGGGCCGTCTCCCCGTACTCGCCGTCTCGGAAGGCGTCGACGACCGTCCGAACCGGCGGTTCGGGGAACCCCTTCTCGACCGCGTACCGGCCGACTTCCCCCGGCGTCTTCGTTCGAAGGCGGGGCGGCCGCACCAGTTGTACGAACTCCGCCCAGAGTTCCCTGAGCGTCCGAACGTCCTCGTCCGTCTCCTCGTCGCCGGCCGCAGCCCCCTCGTTGGCGCCGGTAACGGCCCCGCTGACGTCGTCGACCCGCTCCCTCGAGGAGCGCAACAGGGACCGAATCGCGTCCCGGAGGAACCGGTAGAGCCGAATCGGGTGCAGCGCCGCGAGCGCCGCCAGCCCCTTCGTCGCGAGTTCGCCGGGCAGGGCGACGAGCCAGCGGCCGGCCCGCTCGAGCGCCCGCACGACCGCGCGGGTTCGACCGGCGACCCAGTAGCCGAACGACTCGAGGGAGCGGGCCACCCGGACGATGGCGTCGACGGTTCGCCGGCCGAGCGTCCGGAGGGCGTCGCCGAGCCGCTCGAGCAGGCTCGTCGGCGAGGGCAGCGAGCGGAGCCGGTCGCCCGCGTCGTACCGAGCAGCGAGCCGCCAGAGGAGCAACGCGCCGACGACGACGGCCAGTACCAGCAGCGCGGCGTTTCGATACAGGCCGTCGACGGTCGTCGTCGCGCGTGCGCCCTCGTACTCCGCAGTGATCGTCGCCCGGTCCGCGAGCGGCAACCCGACGGTCGCCGCCCCGTCCGCGCCGGTCGTCGCCGCGGCGGCGCCGTCGACCAGGATCGTCGCGTTCGCGACCGACTCGTTTCCGTACTCGAGTCGCGCGTCGACCGATCGGCCGGGCAGCGGGAAGCGGTCGTCGACCGTCAGCGACAGCGCCTCGACCGCGATCGTTCGCTCGGCCCGGATCTCGCCGCGCTCGACGGCGATCGTCGCGTTCCCCGGCGTCTCCGGAACGGGAATCACCGCCGCGCCGTCGTCGTCGGTCGTCCCGTACGCCTCGTTGTCGACCGTGACGGTCCCCTGCGGGATCGGATTCCCGTTGACGGTGGCGACGACGGTGACGTTCGTCCCGGCGATGGGGCCCCCGTCGATCGTCAGGGCCGTCTCGGGGTTCATCTCGACCGTCGTTCGCGCTCCGTCTCCGGTCTCGTTCCCGGCTTGGGAGTCCTGTACTGCTGAGAGCGGCATCGCCACGGCGCCGTGGAACTGCCGCGACGAGCCGAGTCCCGGCAGCGCCGGCCCTGAAACCGAGGCGGAGCCGCGAGCCGTCGTCGTCTCCGTTTCCGTCGGCGACACGTCGGCCCGCACCTCGAGCGTTTCCGCGTACGGCACCTCGCCGGTAACCGTCCCGTCCGCGTCGGTCGTCCCAACCTGTTCGTCGTTGAAGTAGACGGTGGCTCCCTCGACCGGGTCGCCGTCGCCGGTTACGGTGACCGCGACCGTCGAGCCCGGCGTCGGCTGTTCGTCGAACGAGATGTCGTAGGTCGTTCCCTGGTTGTCCTCGTCGCCGCTATCGTCTTCGCCGGCCTCATCGGTATCTTCGCTATCGTCGCTACTGTCGCCGCCTTCGTTTCCGTCGCCGTCGCTCGAGTCCTGTGCGTCGCTTTCGCTCGGATCTCCACCATCGTCCGAGTCCTCGCTACTGCCCGAATCGCCGTCTCCAGTGGTGTTCCCGTCGCCGTCAGCATCGCCGTCACCGCCATCACCGTGGCCGGCCCCGTCGCCCGCTTCGGAGTCCGATCCGCTCGTCCGTTCGCCGCTCGAGTCACCGTCGCCGTCGCCCGACGTCGTCCCGTCGCCGGCCGTACCTTGCCCGTCGGTCCCCGTTCCGTCGGATCGGCCGCCGGGCTCGTCGGCCGTCCCCTCGCCTGGTTCTCCGGCGGTTCCGTCACCGGATCCGCTGCCGAATTCTCCCCGTGACGGCTCACCGGTCCCGTCTCCGTCGGCGGAACCGGCGTCCGAGCCGTCGCCGGACTGACCGCCGGCGGTTCCATCCTGCTGGCCTGCGCCGTCGCCGACTTCGGACCCGGACCCGGAATCGGAATCGGAGCCGGGTCCGGCGTCCGAACTGGTACCAGAACCGGCTTCGGAACCAGATCCGCTGGAGCCGCTACCCGCCTCACCTGACTGCTCGCCGCTCCCTCCGGAACCGGCTCCGTCCTCGAGCGAATCCGACCCGCTACCGTCGGCCGATCCCGGCTCTCCGCTATCGCCGGCACCCCCTTCACTGCCGGACCCGCCGGAACCCAGCTGTTGATCCCCGGAGCCGCCACCGCTGCCGCCGCTTCCGAGTTGTAGTAACCCGCTCGAGTCCTCCTCGCCGGCCGGCTGTGCCGGTCCCTGTCCCTGGAAGCCGACGCCGCCGAGCGGCGGGATCGTGACCGCTGCCAGCGCCAGAATCGCCGCG
Organism: Halopiger xanaduensis SH-6; assembly: GCF_000217715.1. Taxonomy (GTDB): domain Archaea; phylum Halobacteriota; class Halobacteria; order Halobacteriales; family Natrialbaceae; genus Halopiger; species Halopiger xanaduensis. Next base: position 458,491 of record NC_015666.1, on the reverse strand, counting down.
GCGAGGAGGACGAGCGCGACCTGCCCCCAGTCGGGACCGGTCGCGGATGCGGCGCTCGGGTCGACTGACTCGTCGCTCGCTTCCGTCGGTTCTGATCCCATCCGAAACTCCCGTCTCGGACCCACCTAATTCCCCGATACCCATAAAAATATGCAGCGATAGCCGCTCTGCCGGCCACAACGCTTAGGTGGCGGGTCCGCCCGCTCGAAGCGAGACGCCCCCGCTCATCGATTCTCCGCGCGCATCGTTTCGAGCCGCTCGACCGGATCGACGCCGGACAGGACCACGACCGCGAAGACCTCGTCGCCGTCCGCCCGCGGCGCGTCGCCGCCGAGGATCTCGACCGAGCCAATCGCCGACTCGAGCGTTTCGCGCCCCTCCGAAATCGCCCGTCGGTTGAGCCACGCGGGCGGGCCGCCGACGATCAACATCGCGCGGTCGGCGTTTTCGCGCTCGCACTCGAGGGTGAGCTTTCCCCGCAGCGCCTTCCGGATCGTCGTTTCGACGGCGCTGAACGCGGCGCCCGTGTCGACGCTCGAGTCGGAGCCGAAGAGGCCGAGCCCGAGGTCGATATCGAGCCCGAACAGCGAGCCGCCGTCGTCGGTCTCGACGCGTTGCGTGCCGTAGCCGAGACTCACTATGTCGCTTTCTGTTCCCAGGATGCGGCCGACGTCGTTCGCGTCGATGACGGTCTCGGCGCCCGAATCGGCGTGTCGATCGCGGTTGCCGCGAGTACGGCCATCGCCGTCCTCGAGCCCGCTCGTGTCCGCCGTCGACGCGAAAAACGCGCCGACGCGGGTCGCGATCTCCCGATTGAGCCGCTCGCGGCCGTCTCCGAGTCCCTCCCGCGGTCGCAGCCACAGTTCGTTGTCGAAGCAGATCGTCGCGGTCGCGAGGCCGTCGAGTCGCTCGAGGGTTTCGACGGCGTTTTTCTCCGCGAGCGGGCGCGTTTCGGCCTCGGGGATCGCACTCTGCTCCGCGTCGTCGGCCGTCCCGGGTGCCGCTGCAGTGTCGCTCGCCGGTCCGTTCGTCGCCGACTCGTCGACCGTCCCTCGGTCGTCGATCTCGTCGGCCGCCCCCTCCTCGAGTTCCGATTTCGCCGGCAGCGTCGCGAGGACGTACACCGGCTCGTCGTACAGCGTCTGCAGGTTCGCGACGAGGTGCGGGGCGGTTCCGCCGCCGGTCGCTCCGCCGAGGCCGACGACGACCAGGAAGGCGTCCGCGAGCGACGGTTGGCCTTGATCTAACTGTCGGCTGAGTTCGTCGACGCACTCCTCGCCGACCTCGAGCCCTCGGTGGAGGTTCCCGTCGAGTCCGCGGTCGATCGTCTCGCCGTACCGGTGTCGATGCGTCTCGGAGATCGCCCCGAGATCGGTCAGCCCGTCGACGTCGGTGTCGAACGCAAACGCGTCGGCGACGAACGACGGGGCCGTCGCCTCGTCGTCCGCCGCGCGGATCGCATCGGCGATCCGACACCCCGCGCCGCCGACGCCGATCACCTCGAGTTGCATAGCGGAACCTATCGGCCGACCGGGCTTTCACGTTTCCGTTCCGATCGCTTGCTCGGCTGATACCTCCCGGCGCTCTTCGGCACCTCGCGGCGCCCGCGCTCGCCCTCGAGATCGGGTCCGGGTCCGGGTCCGGTCAGGGCGTCAACCGCTCGAGCGACCACCAGTCCACGTCGCCGTCGTCGTCGACGAGCGCGAACACCATCGTCTTGCGGACGCCGTGGGCGAGGCGCACGTCCAGCGCCAGATCTCGCGGTTCGAAGACGTAGTCGGCCGGATGCACCCGCACCAGCAGTTCGGAGTGATCCAGTTCGGCGACGGAGTCGACCGCGGCGTAGGTCCGAAAGTCCGCGCCGAACTTGTAGCCGGTCTTGGGAACGACGTCGCGCTCGCGCAGGTCCGTATAGACGGCCAGCCGGCGCTCGAACCGGTCGCCTTCGACCTCGCGACCCCGCTCCCGAACCGTCGCCGGATCCAGGTCGATCGCGCCCCGCTCGGCGAGGTACGCCGCCTCAAGCAGCGAACACTGCAGCGTCGGCCGGTCGTACTCCCGGCCCTCGAGCGGTTGGCCGTAGAAGAGTCGCTCGTAGAGTTCCAGCGGCGGGTCCCAGACGACGACGCGGTCGGCGAGCAGGTCGGCCTCGCAGCCCTGCGGGAGGGCCACGTCGGGGTTCGAGTCCCCCGTCGGCTCCTCCCGGTTCACTTCGAAGTAGGTGATCTCGCTCTCCTCGTCGACGACCGCGAGGACGCCCTCGGCGAGTTCGGCGGCCGATACGTCGGTCCGCTCGCCGATGATCCGCAGCGCGTAGGCGATCTCGCCGTCGCCGGGCCCCTTCCCGCGGGGGAACACCGCGAAGTCGGCCTCGCCGGTCGGCGGATCCTCGACCCACGATTCGTCGGCCGGCGAGAGGTAGAAGCCCCGCGAGCGCAGATCCGCGTAGACGAGAAACCGCACGCCGAAGTGGTCGCCGGGTTCGCGGGCGACGAACGACTGGAAGTCCAGTCGGGCCCCGTTCGCGTCGTCGACGACCGCCTCGAGGTCGCCCCGGTAGAGCAGGTGGGCCGCCTCGACCGGCGAGAGCGCGATTTCGTTGCTCGAGATCGGATAGCCGTACCCCCGGGAGTCGTGGTAGCGCTGTCGCGCGTCGCCGCCGACGTAGACGAGGCCCGCCTCGGCGTCGAACCGCCCCTCGAGTGACATACGCGTGGCTTGGCCGTGGGGCACTAAGTGACTGCGGATCCCGCGCCGTCGTGGGCCACCGCCTCAATCGTCGCTGACGGCTTCGGGATCGCCCTCGCCTTCGAGCGCCCGCGCCTGCACCCGGTCGCAGGTCGCGTCGAGACACCGGGTGCCGCTTTGCGTCTCGAAGGTCGGGAGCCCGCAGGCGCACTCGCCGTCGACGACGCCGGTCGGCATCGCGAAGCCGGTATCGCAGTCGGGATAGTGCTCGCAGCCGGCGATGAGCCCGCCCCGCCGGAGGATGCGGAGGTCGCCGTCGCAGCCGGGTTCGGGGCAGTTCCACTCGCGGTCGAACGCCTCCGAGACGGCCTCGTCCAGCGACTCGCAGTCGCGATCGAGACAGACGTTGAAGGCGAGGCCGCGCTCGACGCGCATCCGCGGGAGGCCGCAGTCGCAGTTGTGCCCATCGTTCCGGATCGTCGCGTCCGACGGCACGCCGTAGCGCGCGCCGCAGTCGATGCAGTGGACGCCCCGCGAGCGTACGAGCGCGCCCGAACAGTCCGGACAGGTGCCGATCCGCGGCCCCGCCGCCGAGACCGGGTAATGGGCGAAGCCGTCCTGCTCGTGGGCCGCGATGCGCAGCGTCTGGGCGTCCTTCTTCGCGACGAGCGTGAAGCCGTCCGAGCGGTCGCTCGAGACGCTGTCGGCCCGGGTCAGCCACGCGACGGGCTGGTAGCCGTCGCTGTCGTGGACGAGCACGGTGTTGTCGGGTTTGACGACCGTCGTCATGCGGCCGCGGTACTCCTCGCGCTCCGTTCCTTCCGTGATGACGGTGCAGTCGCCCGCGAGCACGCGGATCGCGTCGTCGATCATGGCGACGTTGGCCGCGGATTCGTACTTAAATTCGCGGTCGACCGGGACCGCTGTCTTTCCCGAGTAACGAACCGGCGGATAAATATCCGTATTTTCGTCGACCACGGGGGTTCCCCGTACGATGATCGGGTCGGTGGGAAATTGGGTTGTAGTTCTTCGATTTCAAATCGAGACACTATACAGGTATATAGCGAAACGTTCCCGAGTGTTCCAACCGTCAGTCGTAATCAGAAATCCGTCCTCGATGAATTCGTCTCTTGGGGAGCTCAGAGAGACGAGATCAATGTCCGCATCCCGGAGCCAGCTTCTGATGTTTCCAAACCAGTTAGCTCACTCGAGGAGCGGATCGACGCCTACTACGGACCGAAGTCAGAACGATCTATTGACGGCCAACTTCACGGGGATGTAGCGAAAGCGGCGACGATGGCTGGCGGCGGGAACGACGGGAAATCGCAGTTGGACGAGTTCTAGACGTTCCGCCCGAGCCACTTGTTCGGGTCGAAGAGGTCCCGAACAGCCTCGACGAGGCCCTTGCTGTCGTGCTCGCCCGGCCGGAGGCGGGCGCGAATCCGCGAAGAGATAAGCTCGATGCCGAGCACGACGATGAACACCATGATGAGGCCGGCAGCGGTCTGCTGGAACGCGAAGAGGTCCTGACTGTTCCGAATCATCAGGCCGAGCCCGCCGGCGCCGACGACGCCCAGCGAGATGGCGATGCGCGTGTTGATTTCGAGGATGTACAGCGTCCACGCGATGAACGACCGCGAGACCTGACTGAGCATCCCGAAGCTGACCGTCTGCGTGCCGGACGCGCCGGTCGAGCGAATCGCCTCGATGGGGCCCTCCTCAATTTCCTCGAGGTCGTCCGTGAACAGGCGGCCGAGGTTACCGATGCCGTCGGTGGCAATCGCCAGCACCGCGGTGACCTGTCCCGGTGGCCCGATGGGAATGTAGAGGAAAATCCAGACGATTGCGGGGATGGCGCGGATGGCGCTGAGGGTGCCGCGGAAGATGAAGTTGAACGGGAACGGCGTGACGCGCTCGCTGCCGAGCACGCCGAACAGGAGTGCCAGCGGGAACGCGAGCACGGTCCCCATGAACCCGAGCAGGAGCGTCACGAGGCTCGCCTTCACGAGCGACTGCCGGGAGGACGTGAAGCTGTCGATAATGTGGACGCCGCCGCCCCGGAAGCTCGCCGGAATCGCGCGCAGGCCCGTGATTCCCTGTTCTTTCGTGTAGACGGTGAAGTTCTGGAAGTCCGGTGGGAAGAAGCCGGTCGCGATGAAGTCCCACATCGCGGGGTACCGGTTGGCGACGACCCGCGGCTGGAACCCGATGTAGCCGAGCCCCCAGTACGTGACGGCGATGACGGCGCCGACCAGCGCCACCCAGAGGACGTACCTGAGTTTGCGGAGGCGGTCGAGCGTGTCGAGTTTCTCGCGGACTCCGGTGGACGTCACGCGCTCTCACCCGCGTCCGCGGCGGTGTGGGTGGGAACGGTGTTCGTCCCCGTCGGGTCGTTCGTGAGTTCCCCGCTCACGTCGTCTCCGTAGTAGATGCGGTCCATCTCCTCCATCGTGAGGTCGTCGGCGTCGCCGTCGAAGATGACTTCGCCGTCCCGGATGCCGAGGAAGCGGTCACCGAACTCGCGGGCGATGTTCACTTGATGGAGGCTCGTGATGGTGGTGAGGTTCTCCTCGGTCGCGGCCTTCTTCAGGTAGCGCATCACGTCGCGAGCGGCCTTCGGGTCGAGACTGGCGACGGGTTCGTCCGCGAGGACGAGCTGGGGCTCCTGAACGAGCGCGCGAGCGATGCCGACACGCTGTTTCTGTCCGCCGCTCATCGACTCCGCGCGCTGGCCGGCCTCGTCGAGGAGACCGACGGTGTCCAGCGCCTCCAAGGCGTTGAGCTTGTCCGCCTCGCTGTGCATTCCGAGCATACTTCGGAGGAGGCTGTTCCGGGAGAGCGCGCCCGTGAGCGCGTTCCCGAACGCGGTCTTGCTCTCGATGAGGTAGTGTTCCTGGAACACCATACCGACGTCGCTGCGGTTCCCCTGCACTTCCTGGTCGCCGACGCGGACGGTCCCCTCGGTCGGTTCCGTGAGCCCATTGAGCACCCTGAGCATCGTGGACTTCCCGGCACCCGACGGCCCGAGCAGGATGACGAATTCGCCCTCGGGGATGGTGAACGACACGTCGTCGAGCGCGACGGTATCCTCCCCGTATATCTTGGTGACGTTCTCGAATTCGATGGTTGGCATGTTAGTTGGGATTGCTTGTGTGGCCAAAAACCGGCGTGATCGCGGTGGTTACCCGAAGATTTCCGGACCGACGTCCAGTTCGTCAGCGACGTCGATGACGGACTGGTAGTCCTCCTGAGACGCCTCGCGGACGTCGCTGAACCAGAGGTCGTCGTCGGTGCCTTCCTCGCCGTCGGCGCCGTGGTAGATGCTGTCCGGCCCTTCGAGGAACGCCTGCTGAATCGCGTTCTTCTCCTCTTCGCCGAGTTCGGGAGAGACGACGATGGGCGCGCGCGGAAGCCCCTCGTCCTCGTGGAGCGTGGTGGCGACCTCCTCGAACTCGTCGGGAGCCGGCCCAGTGGACGTGTCGCGAACGAATCCGCCCATCGCCGCGGCGTCGACCTGTCCCTGTTCGAGGAGCGTATACGAGCCGACGTGGCCGCCCGCGAAGCGCGCGTCGAACTCCGCCTGCGAGCCGTTGCCGTCCGGGAGGTTACCGATGTCGAGGCCGCCCTCCGTGGACAGGGCGTACAGCGGGTAGAGCGCGCCGCTGGTGGACAGCTGGTCGGAGAACGCAACGGACTTGCCGGAGAGGTCCGACAGCTCCGTGATGTCGCTGTCGGTGGGGACCGCGATGATGCTCTTGTACGTCCAGCCGCCGTAGCCGTAGCGCTGGAGGATGATCTCGGCGTTGTCGGTCATCACGCCGAGGCCGGCGGCGAACGGGCCGGTCTCCGCGAAGTCCATCGTCCCCTGGCCGAGGGACTGGATGATAGCACTGTAGTTGCTCCCGATGGTGCTCTGGATGCTGAGGCCGTCGGCAGTGTCGTAGTTCTCGGTAACGTAGCTCTCGACGTGGTCCTCGAGCGGTGAGTACTGGACCTCGAGGTCCTCTTGGGGGACCGAGGGAGAGATACCGAAGTTGATGTTGCCGTCTCCACCGAAGGCCAACTGGTTGGACTCCTCGGTCGTCGTGGAGTTACCGTTGGACTCGGTCGTCGCCTGACTCTCGGAGGTCGTGGTGTTGTCGCCGTCGCTGTCGCCGCCGTCGCCGCCGTCACTCGTGCAACCAGCGAGTCCAGCAATACCTGTCGCGCCAACTAGCTTGATGAACTTGCGTCGTCCTGCCATGGAGAATTCGTTTGTGAATATGCAAGGTCCTTGAAAAGATTTCCCATTTGATTATACACATGGATACCTATGTCTATGTAACAAACGGTGGATGGAAACCCGCTTGCGGCCGCGGAGAAAAGGCGCGACTATGAGTATCTCGTCGACCGACCAGACGACGGCGTCCGTCGTGGTCGTGGACTACGTGCTGGGGACCCTCCGGAGTGTCACGCGCGGACTCACCGTCCGCCGTTTTCGTTCGGGTTCACAGCGTTGCAGCGCGCGACGATTGCGTCGACCCGCGACGGCGACCACGACCTCGGCTCCGGCTCCAACCCCCGCAGCGGAATCCGGTCGGACTTTGTACCAGTACCGACGATGAACGCGCGTGGCCCGTCCAACGCTGATCGTCTACTGTGGCTTGCCGGGGGTCGGCAAGTCGGCTGCGTCGGCCTACACCGCATCGAACCTCCCCGCCGAACGGTACCGAAGCGACGAGGTTCGCAAGCAGCTGTTCCCCGATCCCGAGTACACCGCCGAGGAGACGCAGGCGACCTACGACGAACTCCTCGAGCGCGCTTGGCCCGACCTCGAGGCCGGATCGAACGTCGTCCTGGACGCGACCTTCAAGACGAAGCGGCTCCGGAACCGCGCAGCGACGCTCGCCGACGACGTCGGCGCGGAGGCGATCTTTACGCGCGTCACCTGCGACGCCGACGTCGTCGAGACGCGCATCGAAAACCGGACGAGTACGGACTCCGTCAGCGACGCCGATCTCCGCGTGTACCGCCTCGTCAAGGAGTCGTTCGAGCCCCTCGAGCGCGAGCACGTCGTGATCGACAACTCGGGGTCGATCGAGGAGACCTACCGCCAGATCGACCGTACGCTGTTGCACGCGCTGTGCAAGTAGCGCGGTCCGGCAGGCGACACCTGCCCGCGTCGAGCCGCTCGAGCGAGCGGCACCGGACGACCGGGATCAGCGTTGCGACGAACGACCGAGAGGAATCTTCGCTATGACGACGTTATGACGATGACGACGATCAAGGACAGCGTCCACGACTACATCGAACTCGGCCCGACCGCGGAGGCGCTGCTGGACACCCCGGAAATGCAGCGCCTGCGGAACGTTCGCCAGCTGAGTACCGTCCAGTTGGTTTACCCCTCCGCGAACCACACGCGCTTCGAGCACAGCCTCGGCGTCTACCACCTCGCCTCGCGGGCGGTCGACCGCCTCGAGGTCGACGACGCGCTCGCCGACCGGCTCCGCGCGGCGGCGCTGGTCCACGACGTCGGCCACGGCCCCTTCGGCCACCAGACCGAAGCCGCGATCGAGCGCCATACGGACCGCCACCACGACGAGATCGAGTGGTTGCTTTCCGACCCGGACGGCGACCTCGGCCGCGTGCTCGCCGAGCAGGGGCTCGACCCCGCGGCCGTCGCGGCGACCGTCGACGGCCGCGGGCCGCTGGGCGAACTCGTCTCCGGTTCGCTGGACGTCGATCGGATGGACTACCTCGTTCGCGACGCCCACCACACCGGCGTCCCTTACGGCACGATCGATCACGCCCGATTGCTCTACGCCTTGCGCCGCGTCGACGGCGAACTCGCCCTCGAGGAAGGTAACGTCGCGACGGCCGAGAGCGCGCTGATCGCGCGGACGCTGATGAACGCGACCGTCTACCGCCACCACGTCTCGCGGATCGCCGGCGCGATGCTCGACCGGGCCAGCGAACGACTCCTCGCGGACGGCGTCGTCGACCCCGAGCGGTTCGCCAGACTGACCGACGCGGAACTGCTCGCGACCTTCGCGGAGTACGACCGAACCGCCGATACCGCGACGCGAATCCGCGAGCGCAACCTCTACAAGCGGGCCGTCTGGGTCCGCCGCGCGGCCGTCCCCGACCGGTTCGTCGGCCTCGCGTACGATCGGACCCGCAAACTCGAGCGCGAGATCGCCGAAATTGCCGGCGCCGATCCCGCAGCTGTCATCCTCGACAGTCCCGCCGAACCGAGTTCGCCGGAATCGCGCGCGAAAATCGTCGTCGACGGCGACCTCCGCCGGCTCGAGGAGCGCTCGGCGCTGGTGGCCGGGCTGGACGCCTGCACCCGCGAGATCTGGCGACTGGGCGTCTACGCGCCGCCGAACGCACTCGCGGACGTGCGCGAGGCGGCGACCGCAGTGCTCGACCTCGAGGGCGTCGAGGGCGACGTCGCTCCCTGACCGGTTCGCGCCGCTTTCTACTCCGCTTATTCACCAGAACCCGGCGAATCCGTCTCCGCCAGTCGCTCCTCGTACTTCTCGAGCGCCTCCTCGATCGCCTCGCCGGCGTCGATCTCGAGCGAGTCGGCGAGCGCGAGCAGGGCGAACAGCGCGTCGCCGATCTCGTCCGACTCGATCTCGAGGCCGTCCGGGTCGGACCCGTACGCGGTCGACTCGTTGGCGTCCTTCGCGAGTTCGCCGACCTCGGAGGCGAGGTCGAGCACTCGGTACTCGGGCGGCGTCTCGAGGCCGCGCTGCTCGACGAATGCCGCAACTCGTTGCTGCTCGTCCATACAGACGGTCGTGCATGTCACCAAAAAAGAGGGTCGAAATCGACCGGTGACCCGTCGCCCGGTCCGCTCGATCACCGTAGCCGCAGGCTGCGCTCGACCAGGGATGACGGGTTACGGTGCGCTCGCGTTCGCCGCACCGTCGGATCCGCGGCCCGGCACTGCGCCGTCGGGACCGGCGCCGTCACCGCCTCGCCGGTCGTCGACGTCGATCGGCGGTCCGGGCTGTCGTTCGGGACCGAACGCTCGGCCGGCACCGTCGCCGGCGATCGAGCGCGCGGCTGCCGCGGTCTCCGGGCCGTCAAGCTCGCTAGCCCGCTCGCGCAGCGTTCGGATCGCGTCGCGGTCGACGCCCTGTTCGGCCAGGACGCGGTCGGGAACGTCGGCCGCGGCGGACTCGACGGTTTCCAGTTCGCGCTCGAGGCTTCGGATCTCGGCGACGGTCTTCGCGACCGCCGCGCGGTAGCGACCGTCGTTCAGTTCGCCGGCCTCGCGGGACTCGTTCAGCGTCGCGAGACGCCGCTCGAGGGTAGCGAGCCGGGTTTCGGTCGTCGCGATGCGCTCGTCGATGATCGCCGCCTTCGATTCGTTGTTCTCCGCGGTTGCGAGTTCGGCGGCGTAGGCGCGCTCCGACACGCTGCCGTTGATTTCGGCCTGCTGGACGCCGACGACGCCGGCGAACTGCGCGCCGGGTTGGATCGATTCGTTCGCCGAGCCGTCGGCGTCCGTCTCCTGGACGCCGCTCGAGGCCGGTATCGCAGCTGCGCCGCCGAGCGGCGCTGCGAGGATCGCAACGACGAGGATCGTCGCGAGCGTGATCGTCGTGAGTCGGTTCGGGAGTCCGGTCATGGATGTGGGTGGGTACGGGTACGGGAGTCGATTCGGAATCGGTTCTCGAGACGATGCGTTCCGTTTGCCGCCGATTTCGGCGGGGCACCGTCGGCTTCGGCTTCGGCGAGCGGCTCTCGTCGTCGTCTCAGTCGGTTACGAGTCATCGGTATCGGCGTCACCTCCGTTCACCGCGGCGTGATCGACCGCGTCGGGCAGCGCGAGCACGTTCTCGCGGCCGATCCGGAACGACTCGAGCGCGTCGTCCTCGCGCAGCCCGCTGACGACCTTGCTGGTCTTCGCGTCGGTCCAGCCGAGTTCCTCGACGACCGCCTGCTGTTTCATCCGTCCGCCGCGGTCGCGGACGAGCCGGAGGACCTGCTCCTCGTTGCTGAGGAGTTCGGGATCGACGTCGCTCGCGGGGATAGATTCCGGCGCCGCCTCCGAACTCGGCGTCTCGGCGTCGCTCGAGTTGGTATTCGAACTCGAGCCGTCGTCCGTACTCGCACTCGCGGCCGTCGGTGACGCACCGTCGCTCGCTGCCGCTGACGGCGAACCGGCGTCGGGCTCGCGTCCGCCCGATGGTCGCCCACCGCTCGTCGGGAGTCGGTCGCGGTAGCGCCACGCACCGGCAGCGCCGAGTCCGATGACGACGGCCGCGATCGCGGCCACGAGCGCCGTACTGGGCCCGCCGGTAGTCACCACGACCTGCGGCTCGCCGGTGATGAAGTCGGTCTGGCCGCCCCGCCAGAGGACGGCCCGTTCGCGCCGCTCATCGGGGTCGGGCGTCGCCGACTCGAGTTCGTAGCCCGCCGGCCACTCGAGGAGCAGCCGGGTGCCGTCGTCGAGGAAGAGCCCCTCGATGGCGTCGCCCGCGCGGAGGACGGTGCCGTCGTCTTCGACGGCGACGAACCCGTGCCACCGGAACGCGTACCTGACGACGCCGTACTCGCGGGCGAACGAACGCCGCTCCGTCTCGACGGCGAACCCGTCGGCGCGCATCTCGCGGCCGGTCGCGTCGCTCGCGGTGGCGACCGTCGTTCGCATCCGGTCGGCGAACGAGCGCGTGTAGTTGTCCGGGTCGTCCCGGATATCTGACTGCAGGGAGTCGAACGCCGTCCTGCTCTCCTCGTCGTTCAGGCGGATCCAGAACTCGAGGGTCCACTCGGCGGTGCCGTTCGGTTGGACCGCGACGTCCATCCGGACCTCGTCGGCGTCGATCCGACTCTGGTCCTGCGCGATTCCCCAGGTCGCCGTCTCGGCCCCGGACTCGGGCTCAGATTCGGAGTCGGCCTGCGCGCTCCCGCTCGAGAGCGCGAGCGACGGCTCACCGTCCGTCGGATCGGCCGCAGCCGCCCCGATACCGGGACTGAGGAGCAGTGCCGCGACGACTAGGACCGCCACGCCGACGCGACCGTTCATACCGCTCGATGCTCGTACCATCGCTTAAAGGGAACGGAAATCATGATTTTATGATAGTTCCGTGTCAACAGGGGCGGCTCGCCCGTCGACTACCGACTGACCGGTCGACGTCGCGGGTAAGCCGTCGGGAAACGGGGAGGACGTCCGCCAGCGGGAGCGAGCGGGCGGTCCGTCAGCGGGAGGGAGGGCCGAAGGCGTCGGTGACCGTCGACAGTCGGCCGTAACTGACTGCCCAGCGGGACGGTGACGGTCGTTAGGCGTCGGTTTCGTCGTCCGCCGACTCGTCGTCGGCGTCGTCAGTCGAGTCGTCGTCGACTTCGGACTCGGTCTCGTTAGCGTCGGCGTCGTCATCGCCGTCTTCGTCAGCGTCTGCATCGTCAGCGTCTGTATCGTCGCCGTCGTCATCGGAACTCTCGTCATCGTCGCCCGGCGTCACGTCGCTGATCTCGTCACCGAGCGGGTTCTCGAGGTCGCCGCTCAGGAACGACGAGATACGGTCGTGGATCGCGGAGACGTGGTCCGGGACCCGGTCAGGGAGGTCGACGGCCGGTCCCTGTCCGTTTCCGGCGCGGTCGTCGTCAGCGTTCGCGTTCGCCGAGCCAGCGGCGTTTGCGTTCGCGGCTCCGTTGCTTTCGTTTCCGTTTCCGTTTTCGTGCGTGTTCGTCGCGTTCGCGTCCGCCTCGTCGGCCGGGGACGCGGGTGCGTTCCCCGGAACGGCGGCGGCGAGACCGGTCGTTGCAACCAGCACTGCGATCGCGGCTGCGATGAGCGTCGTTCGGTTCATAGTTCGCATCCGATCCTCGAGGGCCGGACCGATATGAAGGTGGAATACCGCCAACGCTTTTTTCGGGAGTTTGAACCCATTTGAACGACGCTTTCGCCGGTTTGTATGTCGTTCAACGCGGATTGAACGGTCGAGTTTCGACCGCGACGGACAGTCGCGTCCCGGTGGTCGATAATCCCTTTCGCCCGCGACCGTCGCTCCTGCTCGAGCGTTCCCTCCCGGAGGGATGACTCGAGAGACGAGCCACGTTCGCGGCCCCGCCGGGACGGTCAGGGAAACCGCTTTCCTGCCCGCGGTCCACCCACCGATATGGTCGACACCACAGCCGAAATCGTCCTCTTCGACGGCTTCGACGAACTCGACGCGATCGGGCCCTACGAGGTCCTCGAGAACGCCGCCCACGCCGGCGCGTCGCTGGACGTGCAGTTGGTAACGCTCGAGGAGACCGACCTGGTAACGGCGAGCCACGAACTTCGGGTCGAACCGGACGGGACGCTGGGCCGGCCCGACCTCCTGATCGTCCCCGGCGGCGGCTGGACGACGGCGAACGGGGGTGTCAGGGCCGTCGTCGAGGACGGCGTCCTACCCGACGCGGTCGACGAGCGCTACGCCGAGGGTGCGACCGTCGCCTCGGTCTGTACCGGCGCGATGATCTTAGCCGAGGCGGGACTACTCGAGGGCCGGCCCGCCACCACGCACCAGGTCGCGGCCGAGGATCTCGAGGCGTCGGCGGCGAACGTGGTCGACGAGCGGGTCGTCGACGACGGCGACGTGCTGACCGCCGGCGGAGTAACGTCGGGGATCGATCTGGCGCTGTGGCTCGTCGAGCGGGAGTTCGGCGAGGATATCGCCGCGGCCGTCACCGAAGAGTTGGAACACGAGCGCCGCGGTTCGGTCTTCGGGTAGCGTCGCAGCCACGGCTCTCGGTTGTACTTACGTGGGGACGACGCCTCGCTCGAGGTTGTAACTCTCCGGTCGTCAGTGGATAGTAGAAACGAGTTACACGCTATCGTCTTCCGACGACGCCGTGAACCGTATTACGCGCGAACGACGTTCGTCGCGCGGGGGCCCTTGGGGGCCTGTTCGATGTCGAATTCGATCTCGGTTCCTTCCGTCAGGTCCTCGCCGCCAACGTCTTCCATGTGGAAGAATACGTCGTCGTCGGAGTCCTCAGTCTCGATGAAACCGTAGCCGCCTGTGTCGTTAAAGAAGTCGACCGTTCCGTTTGCCATTGCGACTAAACGAAATCACGATACACGGATAAGTGTTCCGCATTCGTATTCTAAAATCCTAATCCGGTGTTCGAACGTATCTCGAACTGCGACTATAGTAGAAGAATATCCACACACTGCCGGTTATTTCGAGAATAGCGTTCGATCCGTCGAAACGTCGCTCTCCTTCCGCGGAATCGCGGGTTCTGCCGGCGATATCCGACCAGCTCTCGTTTGTTCCATGACGGGACCGTCTGCAACGGAGCTTTACGTCTCCGCGCCGCCTATTAGGTATGGATTCTACCGACGTTCGGCGGCAGTGGAAACACCGCTCCGGAGAGTTTTCGCCGGAGTACTACGCCTACTACGGCCCCGACGAGACGAGCGAGCGTATTCGCCGCCGCCTCGAGCGCCACCTCGATCGCGGGCGAGACGCGACCGTGCTCGAGCTCGGGTGCAGTTCGGGTCGCCACCTCTCCCACCTCCACGCCAACGGGTTCGAAAACCTCGCCGGACTCGAGATGAACGCGCACGCGTTCGACGTCATGGAAGACGCGTATCCCGACCTCGCCGACGACGGGACCTTCTATCTGGACGCGATCGAAGACGCCGTGGAGGACTTCGAGGACGATCAGTTCGACGCGGTCTACTCCGTCGAGACGCTCCAGCACCTCCACCCGGACGCGGCGTGGGTCTTCGACGAACTGTCGCGAATCGCCGGGGAGCTACTCATTACGGCGGAGAACGAGGGCAACGCCGATCCCGATTCGGATTCGGAGCCCGACTCGTCGGGTTCCGATTCGAGTGCGAACCGAACGCCGGATCGCGCAGCCTCGAGCGATCCCGACGTGAACTACGTCAACGACGAGTTTCCGCTCTACTACCGCGACTGGAACGGGATTTTCACCGACCGCGGCTGTACCGAACTCGACGCGACGGAGGGCCGACGAGATACGATCCGGACGTTCCGGACGTCCTCGGACTGATCGGCGCCGCGTACCGGCACCGCGGGCCGCTGACCAAACGGCTATACGGATTCGTCGGGTAGCCCGACTCACGTGACCGACATGCAGGCAGTCTTGTTCGACATGGACGGCGTGCTCGTCAACAGCGAAGACTACTGGACCGAGTTCCAGGCCGACGATATCCTCCCCGCCGCCGTCCCCGACGCGAACGTCGACGTCGCCGAAGTGACCGGCATGAACTACCGCGAGACCTACGACTACCTCGAGGCCGAATACGGAACTGCCATCTCCCGCGCGGAGTTCGAGGACCGCTTCGAGGAAACCGCCCGCGAAATCTACCGCGAGCACGTCGAGGCCCTCGACGGCCTCCACGATCTGCTCGCCGAACTGGGCGAGCGCGGCGTCGAACGCGCACTCGTCTCGTCCTCTCCTCACGACTGGATCGATATCGTCCTCGAGCGGTTCGACCTCGAGGACTCGTTTGACCACGTCGTCAGCGCCGAGGACATCGACGCGGCGGGCAAGCCCGAGCCCGACGTCTTCGAGTACGCCGCGAGCGAGGTCGGCGTGCCCGCAGAAGAGTGCGTCGTCGTCGAAGATTCCGAAAACGGCGTCGAAGCGGGCTCGCGGGCCGGTGCGGTGGTCGTCGCCTACCGGATCGACGCCCACGGCGACCTCGACCTCTCGCCGGCCGACGAAATCGTCGATTCGCCGGCCGAACTGCGGGCGACGGTCCTCGAACTGACAGAATAGCGCCGCTTTCGGTTCTCCTTCTCGAGGCGTCGGATTCAGACTGACTGATGTCCGCCTATTCGACCCGAACCGTGCGCGTCTCCTCGATCGGAATCAGCGGCTCCTCGGGGAACGCGACGCTCACGGTGTACTCGAGTTCGTCCGTCTCCGCGCCGAAGACGCCGACGGGGACGGTGTCGGCGTCGCGGAGGTAGGTGTTCGTGCTCGTCATCTCGCGGCCGTTGACGGTCACCCGGATGCCGGCCCGCGCGGGTTCGCCGACGTTCCGGACGGTCACCTCGCGGACCTCGTTCTCGCCGGTCGCGACGGTCTCGGGGAAGTCCCCCCAGTCAATCTCGATCGAGGGCAGCGACTGGGCGCCCTCGTAGACCCGCTCGGCCACGCCCTCCGAGAGGCCGGCGTCGATCAGCCCGTCGATTCCGGCGTCGGCGATGTCGCCGGGGGTCGACAGCCCCTCCTTCGCTAACTTGCTCGCGCGGCCGGGGCCGACGCCGTCGATAGCTGTTAGCCCCACAGCGTCCGCCGAAACGCCGTTCTCGATCCGAGCCTCGGCCCGGCGAGCGAGATTCGCCGCGTGCGGGCCGACGAACCGATCGAGGAAGGCGCCCAGCGCCGAGACGAGCCGCGTCGCGTTGCGCCGGATGACCCAGGCGTCGCTGGCCAGTTCCGCGGGCGTCGTCCCGCTGGCCGCGCTCCGGAGGATCGCCAGCACCTTCCGCTGGCCGGCCTCGAGGTCGCCGTACTCCTGGCCCACGAGCACCGCGTCGATCGCGTCGCGTTCGTCCTGGCGGGCCGAAACGGACTCGAACTCGCCGGCGGTCGCGACCGCCTCGAGGACGTCGCCGGTCTCGAGGTCGTGTCCCTCCTCGACCCGATCGCACAGCTCCGCGAACTTCGCGGCCGTCTCGAGGCGCAGGTAGTACTTGGACGCCAACACGCCGCGGGACGTCGCCTCGATAGAGAGGTCCTCGCTGGTTTCGACGAACCCGCGGTCCACCAGTTCCTCGAGGCAGTCCCGGACGCGTTCGCGGAGATTCGGGAAGTCGTACTCCTCGGGCTTGGACTGGCCGCGCACGTAGTAGAAGGTCGTCTCGAGCCAGTCCATCACGTCGTCGAGATCGGTGATCGTCCCCATCGCGATCTCGGCGTTGAGGTGGGTCTCTAAGCTCTCCGCGAGTCGCGATTCGATCTCCTTGCCGTCGCGCAGCAGTTGGCGGTACTTGTCGGCCTCGGCGGTGTCGCAGACGACCCAGCCGTAGCCGACGTCGTCGTACCCCGGTCGCCCCGCGCGTCCGAGCATCTGGAGGACGTCTAAGGGACTCATGTCCACCTCGCCCTCGAGCGGGTCGTGGAGCTTCGTATCGCGGATGACGACGCAGCGTGCGGGGAGGTTGACGCCCCAGGCCAGCGTCGACGTCGAGAACAGCAGTTCGACGTGGCCCTGCTTGAACCACTCCTCGATCAGGTCGCGGTCGTTCTTCGAGAGGCCGGCGTGGTGGAACGCGACCCCGTCGAGGACGGAGTTGCGGAGTTTGTCGTTCTCGAGTTCTTTCGATTCGGTATGAAAATCGTAGTCGCCGCGGGCGCCCATCGGAACGTCCCGCTCGGCGATCTCGTCGCGGGCCTTCTCGGCCGCGCGGACGGTGTCCTGCCGGGAAGCGACGAACACGAGCGCCTGGCCGTCCTCCCGGAGGTGCGGTTCGGCCAGGTCGAGGGCGCGGTACAGCCGGCGGTACTTGTCCGCGAAGGAGTTCTCGCCGTGCGTGTAGGTCTTGACGCCCGCGTTGAGGTCGACCGGCCGGTACTCCTCGTCGAACTCGAACGTCGTCTCTTCGGGGGCGTCGAGCCACGCCGCCACGTCGTCCACGTTGGGCATCGTCGCCGACAGCGCGACGACGCGGGGATCGCACAGGCGTCGCAGGCGGGAGATCGTCACCTCGAGCACCGAGCCCCGCCGGTCCGCATCCAGCAAGTGCACCTCGTCGATGACGCAGACGTCGACGTCGGTGACGAAGTCGTACCGCCGGGAGTCGTGTTTGCGGGTCGCCGAGTCGAGTTTCTCGGGGGTCATCACGAGGATGTCCGCGCGGCGCGCGCGCCGCGGGTTCAGATCGCGCTCGCCCGTGACGACGTAGACCGAGTAGTCGAGGTTCTCGAAGCGGTCCCAGTCGTCCTCCTTCTCGTTGGTCAGGGCCCGCAGCGGCGCGATAAAGAGCGCGGTGCCGCCGTCGGCCAGGGCCTTACAGATCGCCAACTCGGCGAGGGCGGTCTTCCCCGACGCCGTCGGGGCGCTCGCGACCACGTTTTCCTCGCGCTCGAGCAGTGCGGGCAGCGCCTCGCGTTGCATCCGGTTGAACTCCTCGAAGGCGAAAGCGTCGGCGAATTCGGGGAGAACCTCGGCGACCTCCATCACACGGATAGGGGGAGCGTCGGGTCAAAGGCGTTTCCTTCCCGGCCGCTCGCGATCGGGTGCCGGTCGGGCGGCGAGTCGGCCCCGATCGGGCCGATAGCCGGCTCAGGTCGGCTGCCGTCGCTGCGTTCGCTTCGCCTCGACCAGTTCCCCGAGCTGGTCGTTGAGCGCGCCGTTGGCCCGCTCGGGGCGGGGCGTGCGCTCGAAGGTCAGTTCGGGGTCGCCCGAGCCCGCGGTGTAGATCGTCAGGTCGCCGTAACCCAGCAGCCGGCCGAGCATGTCCTGCTCGAGCGTAGTGTTCTGGATGCGGTCGATCCGAAACTGGGTGACGTCTCGCGAGACGATGCCGCATTTCTTGTACAGTTCCTCGGAGGTGATCACGTAGCGGGTGGTCGTCCAGACGGCGTACCGGACGAGCGCGACGCCGGCGCCGCCGAGGACGAGGAGCGCGCCGAGCAGCGCGGTGAGCCCCGCGCCGTCGGCGCCCGTGAGGTCCACGACGATGAGCGCGATTCCGACGACGGCGACCAGGACGGCGATCGGTACTCTGACACCCATCGTGATCGGATGGGGACGACTCTCCCAGACGACGGTTTCGTCGTCAGTGAGGTGGAGCCAGTCCGGCGTCGAGCGGGCCATTTCGGACCGTCGTATTCCGCTCTCCGCCGTAAAGCTATCGCGGTAGGGTGCCCTTTCCGGCCGGCGCCCAGCAGCGGTGGCGCGGGTCGCGGTCGAGCAGTGCTCGAGCCGGATTCGAGAACGCAGTCCGGGACCGACCAACGGCCCTCACTCGGGAACCGTCCCCGCGATACCGTAGTACTCGTGGCGCGGCTCCCGTCCCCACAGCGCCGGATCCGACAGCGGCTCGTGCTCGATATCCCGTAGTCCCGCCCGCTCGAGTTCCTCGCGGAGCGCGTCGGCCGGTCGGCCGTCGTACAGCGGCAGGTCCTCGTGGACGGCTTCGTACTCGTCCCACGGCTCGTCGTGGTCCCAGTAACCCTCGAGCAATACAAGGCGACCGCCGGGCTCGAGGACGCGTTGCCACTCCGCGAGCGCCGTTTGCGGGTTCGGAAGCGTCCAGATGAGATGGCGAGCCGTCACGACATCGAACGCGCCGTCGGGCAGCGGGAGCGCCTCTGCGTCGCCGCGGCAGAAGGCGATTGAACGGTCGGGACGGTCGGCCGCGCGGGCCTTCGTCCGGGCGCGCTCGAGCATTTCGGGGGCGAAGTCGACGCCAGTGACGTCGTGGCCCAGTTCGGCCAGCAGCAGCGAGACGACGCCGGTGCCGCAGCCGACGTCGAGGACGCGGCGGTCCTGCGACCCGGAACCGGCGTCGTCGCCGGTGTCAGTCCACTCGCGGAGCACCGACAGCCACCGCTCGCGCTGTTCGTCGCCGTGAATGCCGTGGTGGCTCGCGTCGTCGAACGTCGCCGCGCGGCCGTTCCAGTGGCGCCGGACGAGTTCCTTGACGCCGCCGTCCCGATCGGAGCGTGTCATGAATCGTGTTCCCGTGAGCACCGTGTCGCCTCGGTATCCCCGTCAACCTGCCGCCTCGACCGCTGCCGCATCTGCGGCGCGGACGTTCATCCCGCTCGAGGTCTCGTACCGGTAGTACCAGCCCAGGCCGATCGCCGCAACGACGTTCGACAGGGTAACGGCCCAGAAGACGCCCGTTACGTCAGTGCCGAGAACGAGGCCGGCCGCGGCGGCGATCGGCAGCCGGACGAGCCAGTACTGCAGCAGCGTCGCGACGAGGCTCGTCCGCGTTCGTCGGGCCCCGTTGAAGCCGGCCTGCAGCAGGTAGGTCGCGCCGATCGCCCAGTAGCCGTACGCGAGGATCCGCAAGTACTCGGCGGCGACCTCGAGTTCCGCGGCGGTCGCACCGGGGACGAAAAGCACCGAGAGCGGTTCGGGCACCAGCCACTGGATCGCACCGACGAGACAGAGCCCTGCGCTCGCGATGGCAACGCCGATCCAGGTCGTCCGCCGCGCCCGCTCGGGCAACTCGGCGCCGAGGCTCTGGCCGATCATACTCTGTGCGGCCTGCTGGAGCCCCATCGCCGGCACGAAGGCGACGGTCGAAACGCGCGCGCCGATCGTGAACGCGGCCAGTCCCACGGCGTCGCCGACGAGCACGACGAGCCAGATCATCCCGACGCGCGCGGACTGACTCGAGACGTGCTGCCCGCCGTTCGGCCAGCCGATGTCGACGATTTCACGCCAGTCGGCGACCTCGAGCGTACAGGCCTCCCGCGAAAGGGAAAACTCGCCGCGGCCGCGAAGCGCCATCGCGATCCCGACGACGAGTCCGCAACCGTAGCCGACACCAGTCGCCGCCGCGGCGCCGGCGACGCCGAGTTCGGGGGCGATCCACCAGCCGAAGATCAGGAACGGGTCGACGACGACGTTGACCGCGACGGCGACGGCGTTGACGTACAGCGCCGCGCGCGTATCGCCCCAGCCGATAAAGCCCGCCTCGAGGGCCTCGCTCGCGGCGAGGACGGCGAAGACGAGCGCGTAGACCGCGAGGTAGGCGGCGGCGTACTCGGTGACGACCGCGCCCGCGCCGAAGAGCGCGACGACGTCGCGCGCAACGGCCCACGTCGCGAGGCCGGTACCCGCCCCGACGACGAGGCCGAGAACGGTGCCGTTGAACGCGGCCCGGCGCCCCGCTGCGAGTTCGTCGGCGCCCACGCGCTGGGAGACCAGCACCTGCGTCCCGACGCCGACGCCGATCGCAACGGCGGCGAGCAAGCCGGTCAGCGGGAAGTTGATCCCGACCGCGGCGACCGCCTCGAGGCTGTGGCGCCCGAGCCAGAGCGTATCGATCACCTGCTGGAGCACCTGAACGAGGTTCTGAACGAACAGCGGCAGCGCTAACAGCGCGAGCGTCCGCGGAATCGGCCCGCTCGTGATCTCGTCGCGCTCGAGCGCCATCATCTACGCCCATCGGTTATTAGTAATAAAAATAAATGTTTTCTCTCCTTCAATCCTCGCCGCGAGGGGCGGCCCACCAGAATGACTTTTCCCTCCCGGTGCCGTCGATGCGAGCATGAGCAGCGCTCGAAAGCCCGACTGGCTGAAGATGCGGCCACCGTCGGGCCGGGAGTTTACCGACATCCGGGAGACGCTGCGCGATCGAAACCTCCACACGGTCTGCGAGGAGGCGAACTGTCCCAATTTGGGCGAATGCTGGTCCGGCGGCGCAGGAACCGGCGACGGCGAGGGCGGCACCGCGACCTTCATGCTGATGGGCGATCGCTGCTCTCGAGCCTGCAACTTCTGCGACGTCGAAACCGGCGGCATGGAGCCGCTCGATCCCGACGAACCCGAGAACGTCGCCGAGGCGGTCGCCGAGATCGGGCTCGATTACGTCGTGCTCACCTCCGTCGACCGGGACGACCTGCCGGATCAGGGCGCGGGCCACTTCGCCGAGACGATCCGCGAGATCAAGGCCCGCCATCCGGGCATCCTCGTCGAAGTCCTCATCCCCGACTTCCAGGGCGAGGAGCAACTCGTCCGGAAAATCATCGACGCCGAGCCGGACGTGATCGCCCACAACGTCGAGACCGTCGAGCGCCTGCAGTACCCCGTCCGCGATCGGCGGGCAGGGTACGAGCAGTCGCTGTCGGTGCTCGAGCAGGTCGACCGCGAGTCCGATATCTACACGAAAACGTCGATCATGCTCGGTCACGGCGAGTACGACCACGAGGTCTACCGAACGCTCGCGGACTGCCGGGAGCGGGGCGTCGACATCGTGACGCTCGGGCAGTACTTGCGCCCCTCGCGGGACCACCTCGAGGTGCAGCGGTACGACCACCCGGACAAGTACGAGACGTGGCGCCGGGTCGCCGAGGAGGAACTGGGCTTCCTGTACTGCGCCAGCGGGCCGATGGTCCGCTCGTCGTACAAGGCGGGCGAACTGTTCGTCGACGCCGTCCTCCGGGAGGGCAAGAGCGTCGAAGACGCTCGCAAAGCAGCGCGACCGACGCAGGAGTGAACGGTTTCATCGGTCCGCCGCCGCTTGTACGTCCGATTCGAACTCGGAGGGAACGGCGATTCGGTCGTCAGCCGCGTCTATCGTCATCGTCTGCGGATCGATCGGATACGTCTTCGACACGAACGGCGGAACGACGTTAAGGCCCGGCTCGAGGACGGCTTCCATCTCGCCGAACACGAGGAGCGCCTTCAGCTCGCCCTCTCGGACCGTCTGCACGCTGTCGTACAGGGCGGCCACTATTACCAGAAGTACAAACCCGACGGTAACGAGGAAAGCTACCATGGATTCCCTATGAAAGAGTCCGATCATAAACGTATTGGCAGGATTCGCGCCCGTCGGACTCCGATCGGCGGTCGCTGCCCGACCGGGAACTCCGACCTGTTGCCGGGACAGCGCGGAGTGTCGATCTTTGACCATTGACGCCCAGATATTGACGAATATGCTCGCTATGGGACGACGAACTGGCAAGAATCTCACCGAAAGTAAGCTATTTTGGGAAACTCCTTTATCCCGAGCGATAGTTCGTTATGGTATGCACAGGTGGGTTCACCCGTGAGTACGTTACAGCGCGACGCCCGTGACCGAGTACAGGTACTCGACGAGGACGGGCGGGTCCGCGAGGGTGCCGAGGTCCCCGATCTCGACGACGACGAACTCCTCGAGATGTACGAGCAGATGCGGCTGGCCCGCCACTTCGACGAGCGGGCGGTGAGCCTGCAGCGACAGGGGCGGATGGGCACCTATCCGCCCCTGTCGGGCCAGGAAGGTGCGCAGGTGGGCAGCGCCCACGCCCTAGACCAGGACGACTGGGTCTTCCCCAGCTACCGGGAGCACGCCGTCGGCCTCGTTCGGGGGCTCTCGCTCGAGCGGACCCTGCTGTACTGGATGGGCCACGAGCAGGGCAACTACATCCCCGAGGACGTCAACATGTTCTCGGTCGCCGTGCCGATCGCGACGCAGATCCCCCACGCGACCGGCGCCGCGTGGGCCTCGAAGCTGAAGGACGAGGAGAAGACGTTCATCTGTTACTTCGGCGACGGCGCGACCTCCGAGGGCGACTTCCACGAGGGGCTGAACTTCGCCGGCGTCTTCGACACGCCGACCGTCTTCTTCTGTAACAACAACCAGTGGGCGATCTCGGTGCCCCGCGAGCGCCAGACCGCGAGCGCCACCTTAGCGCAGAAGGCGACGGCCTACGGCTTCGAGGGGGTCCAGGTCGACGGGATGGATCCGCTCGCGGTCTACAAGGTCACCCGCGACGCCGTCGAGAAGACCAAGGATCCCGGCGAGGGCGAACTCCGGCCGACGCTCATCGAGGCGGTCCAGTACCGATTCGGCGCCCACACCACCGCCGACGATCCGTCGGTCTACCGCGAGGACGACGAGGTCGAGCGCTGGAAGCGCAAGGACCCGATCCCGCGGCTGGAGACGTTCCTCCGGAACAACGGGCTGCTCGACGACGAGCGCGTCGACGCGATCGACGAGCGGATCCGCGAGGCGGTGGCCGACGCCATCGAGACCGCGGAGTCAGTCGAGCGACCGGATCCGGAGGAAATCTTCGCGCACGTCTACGAGGGGATGCCTAAACGATTGCAGCGGCAACTCGAGTACTTCGAATCGATTCGCGACCGACACGGCGATGACGCGCTGCTGGAGGGGTAATATGGCGACGCATCAGGACTCAGATTCGACGGCAGCGGCGGACGTATCGGAGACGGAGAACCTCACCCTCGTCCAGGCGGTTCGGGACGGCCTGGCCACCGAGATGGAACGCGACGAGGACGTCGTCGTCATGGGCGAGGACGTCGGGAAGAACGGCGGCGTCTTCCGCGCGACGGAAGGCCTGTACGACGAGTTCGGCGAGAACCGGGTGATCGACACGCCGCTCGCGGAGTCGGGCATCGTCGGCACGGCGATCGGAATGGCCGCCTACGGGCTTCGCCCCGTCGCCGAAATGCAGTTCATGGGATTCATCTATCCCGCGTTCGACCAGATCGTCTCCCACGCCGCGCGCCTGCGGACGCGCTCGCGCGGACGATACACGTGTCCCTTGGTGGTCCGCGCCCCCTACGGCGGCGGCATCCGGGCGCCCGAACACCACTCGGAGTCGACCGAGGCGATGTTCGTCCACCAGCCCGGCCTGAAGGTCGCGATTCCCTCGACGCCCGCCGACGCGAAGGGGCTGCTGACGAGCGCGATCCGCTCGCCGGACCCCGTGATCTTCCTCGAGCCGAAGCTCATCTATCGGGCGTTCCGCGAGGAGGTACCCACGGAATCCTACGAAATCCCGCTCGGCGAGGCGGCCGTCCGCCGCGAGGGGTCGGACATCTCCGTCTACACGTGGGGTGCGATGACCCGGCCGACGCTTGAGGCTGCCGAGAACCTCGCGGGCGAGATTGACGTCGAGGTAGTCGACCTGCGGAGCCTCTCCCCGCTGGACGAGGAGACGATCGTCGACTCCTTCGAGAAGACCGGCCGCGCCGCGGTCGTCCACGAGGCGCCCAAGACGGGCGGGCTGGGCGCGGAAATCATAGCCACCCTGCAGGAGGAAGCACTACTGTATCAGGAGGCGCCGGTGGAACGTATCACTGGCTTCGATACCCCGTTCCCGCTGTACGCGCTCGAGGACTACTACCTCCCCGAGGCGGCGCGCATCGAGGACGGGATTCGGAACGCGGTGGAGTTCTAACATGGTACGCGAATTCAAACTCCCGGATGTCGGCGAAGGGGTCGCGGAGGGCGAACTGGTTTCGTGGCTGGTCGAGGAGGGCGACGAAGTCAGTGAGGATCAGTCGGTGGCCGAGGTCGAGACGGACAAGGCGCTCGTCGAGGTTCCTGCACCGGTCAACGGTACAGTGCGAGAGCTACACGTCGAGGCGGGCGAAGTCGTCGACGTCGGGACGGTGATTATCTCGTTCGACGTTGAGGGAGAAGAGCCCGAAGCGGCTGAACTCGAGCCCGAATCGGCAGGGGGCGAAGCGGCCGCCGGTGGCGACGCCGAAACCGCAGCCGAGTCCGGCAGCCCCGGCACTGAGGTCGCCGAAATCGACGAGGCCGAGACGCCGGCCACGCCCGAGGATCGCATCTTCGCCCCGCCGCGGGTCCGCCGGATGGCCCGCGAAGAGGGTATCGACCTCGCACAACTCGAGGGCAGCGGCCCCGGCGGTCGGATCACGGCGGCTGATGTCGAAGCCGCCGTCCGCGGCGGCTCGCTCGAGGGTGCCGCGCAGGTCGAGTCGACCGAAGGGGCGGATGCGTCGGCCGAAGCGGAGACGACGGATTCGACCGGCGGTACCGCGGTCGGAACCGAATCCGCGACCGAGACCGCCGAAGCGGGTGCATCCTCGAGCGCAGGGCCTACCGAGGCGCCGTCGACGGTCGAGTCGGCGGATCGGGATCGAACCCTCGCGGCGCCCGCAACCCGCCGGATCGCCCAGGAGCAGGGCGTCGACATCGACGCCGTCCCCGCGGTCGAAGAGCGGGACGGCGAGGCGTTCGTCACGCCCGAGGCCGTCCGGGAATACGCCGAGGCCCAGCAGCGAGCGCAGGAAGCGGATCGCGAGGCGCTCGAGGCCGGTGGGAGAGGCGAGACTGCCGGAACGAAGGGAACCCAATTCGCCGAGGGCGAGCGCGAGCGCCGCGAGCCGTTCCGCGGCGTCCGCAAGCGAATCGCCGAGGCGATGGTCGAGTCGAAGTACAGCGCGCCCCACGTCACCCACCACGACGAGGTCGACGTGACCGAACTCGTCGAGGCGCGCGAGGAACTCAAACCCCGCGCCGAGGAGCGCGGCATCCGGCTGACCTACATGCCCTTCATCATGAAGGCAGTCGTCGCGGCCCTGCAGGAGTACCCCGAGATGAACGCGGTCATCGACGAGGAGAACGACGAGATCGTCTACCGCGACTACTACAACATCGGCGTCGCCACGGCGACCGACGTCGGACTGATGGTCCCCGTCCTCGAGGACGCCGACGAGAAGGGGCTGCTGCAACTCTCCTCGGAGATGAACGAGTTGGTTCAGAAGGCCCGCGAGCGCTCGATCAGCCCCGGCGAACTGCGGGGCTCGACGTTCACGATCACCAACGTCGGCGCGATCGGCGGCGAGTACGCGACGCCGATCATCAACTACCCCGAGGCGGGTATCCTCGCGATCGGCGAGATCAAGCGCCGACCCCGCGTCGTCGAGCGAGACGGGCAGGAGTCGATCGAACCCCGGTCCGTGCTGACGCTGTCGCTGTCGTTTGACCACCGGCTGATCGACGGCGCGATCGCCGCGCGGTTTACGAACACCGTCATGG
This sequence comes from Halopiger xanaduensis SH-6, assembly GCF_000217715.1. Lineage (GTDB taxonomy): Archaea > Halobacteriota > Halobacteria > Halobacteriales > Natrialbaceae > Halopiger > Halopiger xanaduensis. The sequence continues at coordinate 432,359 of NC_015666.1, read as the reverse complement.
AGTACCTCGAGAACCCCCAGCTACTATTGCTCGAGTGATCGTACGAGACGATATATCATGGAACCAGTCATCACCACCGTACCCGAATCCGAATCGCACGGAGGATCACACTGATGGTCGTCGGAGACGTCACCACCGGAACTGACGTCCTGGTAATCGGCGCCGGCCCGGCGGGCTACGTGGCCGCGATCCGGGCCGGCCAACTGGACCAGGACGTCACGCTCGTCGAGAAGGACGCCTACGGCGGCACCTGCCTGAACTACGGCTGCATCCCTTCGAAGGCGCTGATCACCGCGACCGACATCGCCCACGAGGCCCGCCACGCCGAGGAGATGGGGATCCACGCCGACCCTGCGATCGACCTCGCGGGCATGGTCGGCTGGAAGGACGACGTCGTCGACCAACTCACCGGCGGCGTCGAGAAGCTCTGCAAGGCCAACGGCGTTAACCTGCTCGAGGGCACAGCGACCTTCACAGGCGAGAACACGGTCCGCGTCTCCCACAGCGGCGAGGGCCAGGGCTCTGAAACCCTCGAGTTCGAACACGCCGTCGTCGCCACCGGTTCGCGCCCGATCGAGATTCCGAACTTCGAGTACGGCGACGAACCCGTGTTGAACTCGAGGCAGGCGCTGGCGCTCGAGTCGGTTCCGGACTCGCTGGTCGTCGTCGGCGCCGGCTACATCGGGATGGAACTGGCCAGCGTCTTCGCCAAGCTCGGGACCGACGTGACCGTGATCGAGATGCTCGACTCGATTCTCCCCGGATACGACGACGACCTCAAGCGCCCGGTGAAACAGCGGGCCGAGGACCTGGGAATCGAGTTCGAGTTCGGCTACACGGCCTCTGAGTGGACCGAGCGAGACGACGGCGACGGCATTCGGGTCGTCGCCGAACCGGCAGATCGGGCCGCCGCCGACGGCGGCGCTGCAGCCGGTGAGACGGACGCGGACACGGACGCCGAAGCCGAGCCCCTCGAGCTCGACGCCGAGAAGGTGCTCGTCGCGGTCGGCCGAGAACCCGTCTCCGATACGCTCGACCTTGCCGAAGCGGGCGTCGAGACCGACGACCGCGGCTTCATCGACACCGACTCGCAGGCGCGGACGAACGTCGAGCACATCTTCGCCGTCGGCGACGTCGCCGGCGAACCGATGCTCGCCCACAAGGGCAGCGCGGAGGGACAGGTCGCCGCCGCGGTCATCGCCGGCGAACCCGCGGCGATCGACCACCAGGCGATGCCCGCCGTCGTCTTCACCGATCCCGAGATCGCGACCGTCGGGATGACCGAATCCGACGCGGAAGAAGCCGGATTCGACCCCGTTACCGGCGTGTTCCCCTTCCGGGCCAGCGGTCGCGCGCTGACGACCGGCGAGAGCGACGGCTTCGTCAAGGTCGTCGCCGAATCCGACGACGGCTACCTGCTCGGCGCCTCCATCGTCGGCCCCGAGGCGTCCGAACTCGTCGGCGAACTCGGCCTCGCAGTCGAACTCGGCGCGACGCTCGAGGACGTCGCCTCGACGGTCCACGCCCATCCGACCCTCTCCGAATCGGTCATGGAGGCCGCCGAGAACGCGCTCGGTCGTGCGATTCATACGCTCAATCGCTGATCGGCGACCCACCGCCGACGGCCCGCCGTCCGTCCTTCTAACTCGTCGGTCTCACCCGGTTTCTCTCCGAAGACGTTCGTACGGTTACTTAAGTTCCCACCCCCTGGGAAATAGGGTATCACGCCTTCAGTAGGCGTCCCTTCTCTTCGAGTAAGACAATGACGTCTAACACACCCTCCGCTTCCGGACTGCGACGCCGAGCCGTGCTTTCGATCGCGGGTACAGGTGCGCTCGGATCGCTCGCGGGCTGTCTCTCTGCGCTCTCGAGCGGCGACGCCGCCGGCGGTGACGAGCCGGAATCTAACGATACCGACGACACGTCCGACGAGGACGCGCCGCTGACCGACTACGAGTACACCGCACCGCCGCAGATCGTCGACCTCGCCGAACAGGATCACCAGTCGACGCTCCGGACCGTCCCCGCGCGCCACCAGCTCGTCACCGACGAGGCGAAGGGCGGCCCCGTGGAACTCCCCGAGGTCTGGGCCTGGCAGGCCGACGACCTCGAGCCGAGCGTCCCCGGTCCGATCTACCGCATGCAGGAGGGCGAGACGTTCGAACTCTCCTTCGAGAACACCGAACACGACCGCCCGCACACCGTCCACGTCCACGGGGTCGGCAAATCCTGGCGCGACGACGGCGCCCCGATCTCGACCCGGATCGACGTACAGCCCGGCGAGAGCCACACCTACGAACTCGAGGGCGACGTCCCCGGAACGCACTTCTACCACTGCCACGTCCAGACCCACAACCACCTGGACATGGGGATGTACGGCATCCTCCGGGTCGACCCCGAAGGCTACACGCCGCCGGACCAGGAGTACTTCCTGACGCTCCGTGAGTGGGATAGCCGGCTCCACGAGCGGGAAGCCGGCGGCGACGCCGACTACGACGCGGGCGACCGGTCCCCGAACCTCTACACCGTCAACGGGCGGAGCGCCCCCGCGACCTTCAACCCCGAACTCGGCTCGCCGCTCGTGGTCGGCGCCGGCGACACCGTGCGCGTCCACGTCGTCAACGCGGGCTACGAACAGCACGCGTTCCACACCCACGGCCACCGCTTCACCGTCGTCGAGAAGGACGGCAGCCCGATCCCGGAGGCCGCACGGTACCAGGAGGACGTCGTCGGCATCGCCCCTGCCGAGCGCGTCACCCTCGAGTTCGAAGCGGACTCCGAACCCGGCATCTACCCCGTCCACTGCCACAAGGTCGACCACGTCACCACCGACGGCGCCTACCCCGGCGGCATGGCGACCGCCATCGTCTACGAGGACGCGATGGAAACCGACGAGTTCACCGAGGTCATGGACGACGCCGGATACGAAGCGTAACTCACCGCGTACGGCCCCCGACCGGTATTTTACTGTCTGTTAGTACTCGGCGTTTCGAACGTGCCGCACCCGTTGGCTTGTTTCGTGGCGTAACACGATTTTACCGCGTCTCACATCCGGATTACCGTCTCGAGAGACGACGAGAAGACGACGAAACGCCGACCGCTACTGGACGTACAACGAGTACGCGATCACGAGAAAGCCCGCGAGCACGAGCAGGCTCTCGAGGAGCACTCCCAACACCAACTCGACGTCGAGAAGCAGGTCGAACATCCCCGCGAGGACGAAGCCGAGCGTCACGAGCCCGAATCCTACCGCAAGGTACCCGAGCGCCCGCTGTCTCGTCCGCCGATACGCCTTGAACGCGAAATACGTAATGATTCCCCCGACGACGAGTATGATCGTCTTGACGACCGCCAGGGCGACTGCGATTTCGATCGTTGATTCTCCTGTCATGTCTCCTTTCGCACCTCCGACCACAGCTCGGCGAGCCGCTCGTCCGCCGTCCGCGCCGGCCGATCGATCTGCACCGTCAGCCGGCGCTCCTCGTCCAGCGACAGCGTAATCTCCTCGAACGCGATCGAGTACTTGCTCGCGTGGTGGCCGTCACGCCTGATTTCGGTCGATTCCTCGAGCAGCGTCGATTCGGTCAGCAACTCGAGCTTCCGATACAGCGTCGATTGCGGGATCTCGCATCGGTCCGTCAGCTCCGACGCCGTCATCGGCTCCTCGAGGTTCCGGATAATTTCTCGACAGTCGGGATCGTCAAGCGCAGCGCAGATCTCCTCCGCCGACGGCGTCGACTCCGAGGCGATCGGGTCCCGGACCATTCGTACGACCGTTACGACGCACGTGGTTTATTCGCATCGATGCGCATCGGCGGTCCGACCCGACAGCGCTCCGATTTCCGAACGTGTTCGTCCCTAACCGTCACCGTGCTCTTCACGTATCACCTGGTGCGACTCCAGAACAAACTCTAAACCGAACTTTCTTGCGCGTACACGCTCGAGTGCGACCACGCGGGTATCATCCGGTTCGACCGCATCTGCAAGGACGGGATGACTAGCCGGCCTCCGCCCGCGTGATATTCCTGCGACACTGCGACAGTTAGCAGCTCCTCGAGTCCGGTATTTATTAGTGTAGATTCAGTGACTGACCGGTGGAAAACCGTGGCATGGTAGCGGGTTCCGAGACGATTCTGGTTCGACGGTCTTATATGTCCACCCGGTCTTCGATAGGAATGCAAACGACGTGGCGCAGTGCGCCGCGTTCCCTCCGGCCGGAACCCGGCACGGAGGCAGGAATCTCGTCCGTTGCCCTTATACACTGTCGGGCGTTCACAAACGGTCGCGCATTGCCTCGCCGGCTTCGAATTCCGGCGCGGCGGCGATCCGTTGCCCTTAAGTGTATACGGGGATTCGGATGGATTGCAACGCAACAGTGATCGACGACCCGTTCAACTCGGGTCGTCATCTCGGACGATTCGCGATCCGTGGTCCGAAGGGGTTATGTACCCTACGCGGATTACGAATATGTCCGAAGGAGATGAGGATTCCACCCCTGCGGTCTTCCGTACAGATGGGATCTGATGTGAGCCTTGGTAGTTCGGTGACGCTCGACCGGTCCACGCCGTGGGTCGACGTGCGCGCCGAACTGGACCCATAGTGTGAGTGTGTATCAACATTCACCGCCAACCCTCCCCCTTGAGGGGAGAGACATTCCGGTTGATCCTGCCGGAGGTCATTGCTAGTGGAGTCCGATTTAGCCATGCTAGTTGCACGAGTTTAGACTCGTAGCAGATAGCTCAGTAACACGTGGCCAAACTACCCTCTGGATCGGGATAACCTCGGGAAACTGAGGCTAATCCTGAATAGCGTTCTCACCCTGGAGTGGGGAGAACGTGAAATGCTCCGGCGCCAGAGGATGTGGCTGCGGCCGATTAGGTAGACGGTGGGGTAACGGCCCACCGTGCCAGTAATCGGTACGGGTTGTGAGAGCAAGAGCCCGGAGACGGTATCTGAGACAAGATACCGGGCCCTACGGGGCGCAGCAGGCGCGAAACCTTTACACTGCACGCCAGTGCGATAAGGGGACTCCATCTGCGAGGGCATATCGTCCTCGCTTTTCTGTACCGTAAGGTGGTACAGGAATAAGGGCTGGGCAAGACCGGTGCCAGCCGCCGCGGTAATACCGGCAGCCCGAGTGATGACCGCTATTATTGGGCCTAAAGCGTCCGTAGCTGGCCAGGCAAGTCCATCGGGAAATCCGCGCGCCCAACGCGCGGGCGTCCGGTGGAACCTGCTTGGCTTGGGACCGGAAGACCTGAGGGGTACGTCCGGGGTAGGAGTGAAATCCCGTAATCCTGGACGGACCACCGGTGGCGAAAGCGCCTCAGGAAGACGGATCCGACGGTGAGGGACGAAAGCTCGGGTCACGAACCGGATTAGATACCCGGGTAGTCCGAGCTGTAAACGATGTCTGCTAGGTGTGGCACAGGCTACGAGCCTGTGCTGTGCCGTAGGGAAGCCGTGAAGCAGACCGCCTGGGAAGTACGTCCGCAAGGATGAAACTTAAAGGAATTGGCGGGGGAGCACTACAACCGGAGGAGCCTGCGGTTTAATTGGACTCAACGCCGGACATCTCACCAGCATCGACAGCAGGAGTGACGATCAGGTTGATGACCTTATCAGACCTGCTGAGAGGAGGTGCATGGCCGCCGTCAGCTCGTACCGTGAGGCGTCCTGTTAAGTCAGGCAACGAGCGAGACCCGCACTCCTAATTGCCAGCAACACCCTCGTGGTGGTTGGGTACATTAGGAGGACTGCCAGTGCCAAACTGGAGGAAGGAACGGGCAACGGTAGGTCAGTATGCCCCGAATGTGCTGGGCGACACGCGGGCTACAATGGCCGAGACAGTGGGATGCAACGCCGAAAGGCGACGCTAATCTCCGAAACTCGGTCGTAGTTCGGATTGCGGATTGAAACTCATCCGCATGAAGCTGGATTCGGTAGTAATCGCGCCTCAGAAGGGCGCGGTGAATACGTCCCTGCTCCTTGCACACACCGCCCGTCAAAGCACCCGAGTGAGGTCCGGATGAGGCCTGGTCACCAGGTCGAATCTGGGCTTCGCAAGGGGGCTTAAGTCGTAACAAGGTAGCCGTAGGGGAATCTGCGGCTGGATCACCTCCACAGACCGGGACCGGGGCGCTGCCCCGGCCCACAAGCGGTCCATTTCGCCGCGCTCGTCGTCCCACTCGTTCGGGCCGATCGGGCACCTTTGAACTACCAAGGCTCACACCTCGTTCCCCTCGTTTCGAGGGGGTGGGCCCATAGCTCAGTGGGAGAGTGCCTCCTTTGCAAGGAGGATGCCCTGGGTTCGAATCCCAGTGGGTCCATGTCTCGGAGCGAATCGAGGATCGTGCCCCTTAAGTGGGGCCGACCACTTCGATTCAATCCGAACGCAAACCGATGCACCACCCCGTGCAAACGTGGGTGGGAAGGGTCAATGCAGCCAGCCGTCTACTGGCCTGCAGATGCGACCGTGTGTACGTGTAGTCCAGGCGTCCACTGGACCCGTTCCCGGGTCACATAACGTGACACCTCTGGTGTCACGCCGATCCGATGAACGTGGCTACTGTGCCAGCTGGTGGATCGCTCGGCTTGAGAGCTGAAGAAGGACGTGCCAAGCTGCGATAAGCCTCAGGGACCCGCACGGAGGGGAAGAACTGAGGATTTCCGAATGGGAATCCCCACCGCAATTGCTTCGCGCAATGGGGAACGCCGAGAATTGAAACATCTTAGTATCGGCAGGAAGAGAAAACGTAACCGTGATGTCGTTAGTAACGGCGAGTGAACGCGACACAGTCCAAACCGAAGCCTTCGGGCAATGTGGTGTTCGGACTGACAACCACTCCGCGAAAGGCTGCAAGAAGTCTCTTGGAATAGAGCACGAAACAGGGTGACAGTCCCGTACTGCAGGCGAGTATCGGACGCGTCAGCTCCAGAGTATCGGGGGTTGGATATCCCTCGTGAATATTGCAGGCATCGACTGCAAAGACTAAACACTCCTCAAGACCGATAGCGAACAAGTAGCGTGAGCGAACGCTGAAAAGCACCCCACGAAGGGAGGTGCAATAGGGCGTGAAATCAGTTGGCGATCGAACGACGGGGCATACAAGGTCCTCTCCACAACGACCGTAGCGCGAGCTACCAGTAGGAAGTAGAGGAAGCCGATGTTCCGTCGTGCGTTTTGAAAAACGAACCAGGGAGTGTGTCTGATTGGCGAGTCTAACCTGATTATCAGGGAAGGCGTAGGGAAACCGACATGGCCGCAGCATTGCGAGGGCCGCCGTGTTCAAGCGCGGGGAGTCAATCGGACACGACCCGAAACCGGATGATCTAGACATGGGCAAGACGAAGCGTGCCGAAAGGCACGTGGAGGTCTGCTAGCGTTGGTGTCCTACAATACCCTCGCGTGACCTATGTCTAGGGGTGAAAGGCCCATCGAATCCGGAAACAGCTGGTTCCGACCGAAACATGTCGAAGCATGACCTCTGCCGAGGTAGTCTGTGGGGTAGAGCGACGGATTGGGGGACCGCACTCCGAGAGGAGTGCGCCCCCCTGTCCAACTCCGAACCTACAGACGCCATTTGACGCAGGGAGTCCGGTGCACGGGGTAAGCCTGTGTACCATAAGGGAGACAACCCAGCGCCGGGTTAAGGTCCCAAAGTGTGGATTAAGTGCGATCGAAGGTGGTCCCGAGCCCTAGACAGCCGGGAGGTGAGCTTAGAAGCAGCTACCCTCTAAGAAAAGCGTAACAGCTTACCGGCCGAGGTTCGGGGCGCCCAAAATGATCGGGGCTCAAATCCACCACCGAGACCTGGCCGCACCCCTCACAGGGTGATCGCGTAGGTCGGCGTTCTGTTCGGGTGGAAGCACGGGTGAGAACTCGTGTGGACCGTTCAGTAACGAAAATCCTGGTCATAGTAGCAGCGTTAGTCGGGTTAGACCCCCGACGGCCGAACGAGTAAGGGTTCCTCAGCAATGCTGATCAGCTGAGGGTTAGCCGGTCCTAAGTCTGCCCGTAAGTCGAAGCAGACAACAGGGAAACAGGTTAATATTCCTGTGCCAGTGTGCACTCAAAGCTGACGCTTTGGGGCCGCCTCTGCTGGGTTTTCGCCCAGTTGAACAGTCGAAGACCGTGGAAGCCGTAATGGCACGAAGCGATCGAATGGCTGGATAACGTAAGAGAGGTCAACCCAGAGCCCGTGAAAAGGCGAGCACACTGTCCGTACCGAGATCCGACACAGGTACTCGTGGCGGCGAAAGCCAAGGCCTGTCGGGAATAACCGACGTTAGGGAATTCGGCAAGTTAGTCCCGTACGTTCGCAATAAGGGATGCCTGCCTCGGAAAGAGGCAGGTCGCAGTGACTCGGACGCTCCAACTGTCTAGTAACAACATAGGTGACCGCAAATCCGCAAGGACTCGTACGGTCACTGAATCCTGCCCAGTGCGGGTATCTGAACACCCAGTACAATGGGACGAAGGACCCGTTAACGGCGGGGGTAACTATGACCCTCTTAAGGTAGCGTAGTACCTTGCCGCTTCAGTAGCGGCTTGCATGAATGGATCAATGAGAGCGTCACTGTCCCAACGTTGGGCCCGGTGAACTGTACGTTCCAGTGCGGAGTCTGGAGACCCCCAAGGGGAAGCGAAGACCCTATAGAGCTTTACTGCAGGCTGTCACTGAGACGTGGTCGCCATTGTGCAGCATAGGTAGGAGCCATTACACAGGTACCCGCGCTAGCGGGCCACCGAGGCAGCATTGAAATACTACCCGATGGTGACTGCGACTCTCACTCCTGGCGGAGGACACTGGTAGCCGGGCAGTTTGACTGGGGCGGTACGCGCTTGAAAAGATATCGAGCGCGCCCCAAGATTTCCTCACCCGCGTCGGAGACGCGGGGAAGAGCGCAAGAGCATACGGAAGTCTGACAGTGTCCGGCCTAACGACGGACGCTGACGCGAAAGCGTGGTCTAGCGAACCAATTAGGCTGCTTGATGCGGCCAATTGCTGACAGAAAAGCTACCTTAGGGATAACAGAGTCGTCACCCGCAAGAGCACATATCGACCGGGTGGCTTGCTACCTCGATGTCGGTTCCCTCCATCCTGCCCGTGCAGAAGCGGGCAAGGGTGAGGTTGTTCGCCTATTAAAGGAGGTCGTGAGCTGGGTTTAGACCGTCGTGAGACAGGTCGGCTGCTATCTATTGGGGGTGTTACGGTTCCTGACGGGAACGTTCGTATAGTACGAGAGGAACTACGAATGGGTGCCACTGGTGTACCGGCTGTTCGAAAGAGCACGTGCCGGGCAGCCACGCACCACGGGGTAAGAGCTGAACGCATCTAAGCTCGAAACCCACCTGGAAACGAGGAACCACCGAGGCCACTCCTACAAGAGGAGATCGATAGACTCGGGGTGTACGCGCCAAGGCAACGAGGCGTTGAGCCCGCGAGCACTAATCGGCCAAGCCACACACTCATAACTGAGACACGCATTTGGATCTGTGACCCATCGAACGGGTCCAGGCGCGAACTGGACTACACGTACATGACGGTCATTCCACCGATATTGGCATGATCACGGTTCGATTCCGTGAATCGGCGTTAGGCGGCCACAGCGGCGAGGTTCCTCCCGTACCCATCCCGAACACGGAAGATAAGCTCGCCTGCGTATCGGCAATTACTGGAGTGGGCGACCCTCTGGGAACGTCGATTCGCCGCCCCCACTCATACTCTCATACGCATCAACAAGCCTCGTCGAGCGACAGCGCTGCTGTTGTTCGGCGGGGCTTTTCGTCTTTCATACGCAGAGCGCAGCGGCTATTCGAACTTTATCATACTCACACCAATAGTGCAACTACACCATCCGACAGTTGTTCCTGTTCGACTCAATCGTGTACCGAAAATGTCGCCCGGAACACTAACGTCCAGCCTCATCCCGTGGCGGCGTGCCGCGTCAGCTGGCTAACCCTCGTGCCGGGCGGATGGCTGTGAGCCATCACCGGTCGGTGGAACGATGTGATCGTTCCGGCATATTGCGTGCCCGGGTTCGCCGTACTGTCATCGCACCCGGATGGGTTCACTCGGTCGGGGACAAAGGCACGCACTCGTGCTAGGGCTGCACGTCGTTTAAACGTTTTCTGCGAGTGATTGCTCTCGTCCACGTTCAATACGGAGCGTTTCGGTCCTCGAAAGTGAACTGGCTGAAGATAGTGTGACTGACCGAGAGCTGAGACCGAATCGAAGACCGAAGGAGAGAGCCGGATGCGGCTGCTAACGGGAGTTAGTAGAAGTACTCGTCTTCGGTAAGTTGGACGTATCGGCCGTCGCGGTACTGGAACTTGCGCTTCTTGTAGCTCGCGAGCAGTTTCGTAGCGTCGAATCCGGCGGAGTAGGTTCGAGAGAACAGCGAGTCGGTACCGTTCGTCCCTTGCATCTGGTTGATAATGTTGAAAGCCCGATCCCAGTCGTCGGGCTGATAGTCTTCGACGATATCCGCGAAGGCGACGTTACGCAGGATTTCGTCGCCGATAGCGCGCTTCCAGATGTCGTTATAGTGCTCGAGCGAGTCGGTGCCGGCGAGTCGACCGGCGATCTTGCCGGTGCGGACGGCGACGTGGTAGCCGCCCTCGTGGAAGGCAGAGGTTGTGCCCATCGCGCCGCCGGCGACGGCGATGTTGGCGCCGACGGGGGAGTCGATCGGCCGCGTCGAGGAGATCGGATAGGTTTCGGTGCCCTTCGATTTGCCGCGGTCCTCGACGATCGGGATGTCCTCCTCGATATCGTACTCGTCGCCGTACTCGCGCTCGAGCAAGCGGCGGATGTACTCCGATCCCGAGGGGAGCTGGTCGTCGTCGCTGTCGAGCAGTTTGTAGGCCGCGGGGTTCTCGACGTCCTCGAGTTCCATGCCGATGGGCATCGTCAGGCCGACGCGGGCGACCGTGCCGTCGTTGGGGAAGACCCAGGGGTAGGCGGTTTCGCCGGGCATGTAGCCCCACCAGAATTTGAGTCGGTCTTCGAATTCCTCGAACAGTTCTTCGGGGAAGTTCCGATACTCCTGGTAAGCGATGTGGTTGGCCTCAGGCGGCGAGAGGTAGTCCGAGACGCTGCGGCCGGGGGCCGTGAACTGATCGAGTGCGTCGAGGGTGATCCGTCGCTGCGGGCCGTCCGCGAGGACGACGTACTGGGCCTCGAGTTGGTCGCCGTTCGAGAGCGTCAGCGTGTGGGTCGGTCCCTTCGGACTCGAGGCGCGGAGGTCGGTCTCGAGGTCCGTGACGCTGGTCCCGACGCGCAGGTCAGCGCCGGCGTCTTCGGCGCGCTCGTAGAGCCAGTCGTCCATCCGGGCGCGGTGGAAGGTGTAGCCGAACTCCGGGTAGGTGGCGTCCATCCCCGTCGTCGAGATCTCGACGGCGCTGTTGGGGCCGATGAACTCGGTCCCCTCGAGTTCCCGGAGGATGACGTCGTCGGGGATCTCCCGGTAGTCGAAGTCCATGATGTCGATCCAGTAGTCGAGCATGCCGGCGGCGTCGGTGGAGTCGGGGCCGAGGTCCTCGCGGTCCTCCCGCGGGACGCCCTGTTCGAAGAGCACCGTCTCGGCGCCGTGGGCGGCGGCCCGCTCGGCTGCGGACGCGCCCGCGGGGCCACCGCCGACGATCGCGACATCAACGCGTTCCATACACCAGTGGCACTCAGTGGGGCGTATTAAACCGCATGAAATTCGCGGCGACGTGGAATTTCGATCAGCTTGCGATTGCGTTCGGTCTGCCGTCCGGAGAACGTCGTATCTGAGATGAACGTTTTTGATGATTCCCCTCGAGACCACGATCTAGAGATGAGCGAACGCGACAGCGATGGTGACGGTGACCGCAGTAGCGACGCCGACGTGCTCGTCCTCCGGCGGGGAACGCACGGCGTCCCGGTCGAACAGTACGCCGCGGCGATCCGCGAGCGGCTTCCCGGCCAAACCGTACAGCTCGCACGAACGCCGGCCGAGGAGCGCGAGGCGATCCGCGGCGCCGAGTACGTCACCGGCATGACCCTCGAGGAAGATCTCCTCGAGGCCGCGGAGAACCTCGAGGTGTTCGCCTGCGCCTACGCGGGCACCGGCCACCTGCCGATGGATCGACTCGAGGAGCGGGGCGTGACGGTGACGAACGCGTCGGGCGTCCACGGGCCGAACATCGGCGAGCACGTATTGGGCGCGATCCTCCACTTCACCCGGCGGTTCCACGTCGCGGAGCGCCGGCAGCGCCGCCGGGAGTGGCGCCACTACCAGGCCCACGAACTCCAGGGGTCGACCGTGACGATCGTCGGTCTCGGAGCGATCGGCCGATCGGTCGCCGAGCGCCTCGAGCCCTTCGGCGTCGACACGATCGGCGTCCGCTACACGCCCGAGAAGGGCGGACCGACGGACGACGTGATCGGGTTCGAGGGCGACGCGTTCCACGACGCACTGGCGCGGACGGACTACCTCGTGCTGGCCTGCCCGCTGACCGAAACGACCCGCGGGCTGGTCGATCGCGAGGCGTTCGTGACGATCGATCCCGAGGCGGTGCTGGTCAACGTCGCTCGGGGGCCGGTCGTCGACACCGATGCGCTCGTCGAGGCGCTGCGCGGGAATCAGATTCGCGGGGCGTCGCTGGACGTCACCGACCCCGAGCCCCTGCCGGAGGACCATCCGCTCTGGAACTTCGGTAACGTCCAGATCACGCCGCACAACGCCGGACACACCCCGAGGTACTACGATCGGTTGGCCGATATCGTCGCCGAGAACGCCCGCCGGTTCGGCGAGGCGGGGTCGGACGCGGACCTCGAGAATCAGGTTAACTTCAGTTCCTGAGCGAAGCGGGTGCGCGACTGCGACCGGATTACCGGGATACGGCACCGGTCTCGCGTGTACCTTTTTGACGCCGCACCGCCAAGCGCCGGTATGACACCGGAACCCGATTTCGCTCGTGGATCGACGACGACTGACGAGACGACGATGCGGGAGGCGGATCGTCGATGACGCTCTCGTTCGACGGGACGATCGTCGTCCCGGTCGGCGATCCCGACGACGGAGAGCGGACCGCGGCGGCGCTTGCCCCCTACCTCGAGCCGACGAGCACCGTCGTCGTCGTCAACGTGATCGAGAAGGCCGGGGGAGCGCCCGACAAGGCGTCGACGGAACAGCGCGAGGAGTACGCCGAGGAGATATTCGAGCGCACGCGAGACCCGCTCGCGGAATCGCCGGCGTCCGTCGAGACGGCAATCCTGTACGGTACCGACGTCGTCGACCGTATCTTCGCGGAAGCGACGGATCGGAACGCCGACGCCGTCGTCTTCGTTCCGCGCGAGGGAAACCGCTTCGTCGAGTTGTTGACCGGCGGTGTGGCTCGTCGGCTGGTGAAGGAGGCGTCGATGCCGGTCGTCGCGCTGCCTCGCGAAGCGTCCGAAAACTAGCGGAAGAGTACCGTCGACGGTCTCGGGTTACGCCACGTTGGCGTTCTCGAGCGACCTCGTCTGAGCCAGCAGTTCCGAACCCCGGTCGCGGAGGGAGACGGTGTTGGCGTCGATGTCGAAGTCGACGGCGCCGGCGTCCGCCAACTTCGGGATGTGAACGTGGCGAAGCGAGATCTGGACGCGTCGACGCGTCCCGAGGAGCGCGTCGCCCCAGTCGGCGATCCGGCTGCTCGAGCGCGCCGTGTCGGGATCGTCGTCCTCGCGTTCGATCGTCAGGTGGTCGGCGAGCTCGGCGACCGCAACCGGCGACTCGTTATCGGCCAGATATCGGAGGACGGCGCGGCGGTGTGGGTCGGCGAGTGCGCCGAACGACTCCGTCTCACCTGTCTCGTCGAGTTCGGCGCCGTCGGAAACAGCAGCGTCAGCGTCGGCACCAGGTGTCGACAGGGATTCGGGGTCGGAAACCACGGGGATCATACCTGCTGTTGGGTGGGTTCGTACTTGTGCCCGCCGCCAAAGTGTGCAGGGTCGTCGACGGCGTCGACTACTCGAATTGGTTCGACGGGCGGGGAAAGACGGGCAAAAGAGGACGAAAGCCCCGAAACTGCGGCTGGCCGCGTCGGCTCTCGAACGCGTTAGATGTAGCCGTTCTCGAGCAGCAGTTCGCCGTTCAGGACGCTGGCGCCGGCGGCGCCGCGGATGGTGTTGTGCGCGAGGCAGTTGTACTGCAGGCCGAAGGGCGACTCCTGGAGGCCGCCGGCGGCGATGGCCATCCCGTCGCCGAGCGTGCGGTCCATCCGGGGCTGGGGCCGATCGGGCACCTCGAAGACGTGGATGAGCGGGTCGGGCGAGGAGCGCAGGTCGAGCGAGGGGTACTCGCGCATGGCCTCGGCGACCGCGTCCGCGGTCAGGTCCTCCTCGGTCTCGACCCAGACGTTCTCGAGGTGGCCGTCGATGGTCGGGATGCGGTTACAGGAGGCCGACACTTGCATGCTGTTGTGGGAGAGTTCGGCGCCGTCGAAGTCGCCCAGCAGCTTTCGGGACTCGGTCTCGAGTTTGTCCTCTTCGCTGCCGATGAAGGGGATGGCGTTGTCGATGATCTCCATCGAGGTGACGCCGTCGTAGCCCGCGCCGGAGACGGCCTGCAGCGTCGAGACGTGGACCTTCTCGAGACCGTACTCCGCGAGGGCCGCGAGGGTGGGGACGAAGGTGATCGTCGAGCAGTTGGGGTTCTTGACCATCGCGCCGTCCCAGCCGCGCTCGTCGCGCTGGACCTCGAGCAGGTCGAGGTGTTCGGCGTTGACCTCCGGGATGACCAGCGGGATGTCGTCGTCCATGCGGCCGTTCGAGGAGTTCGAGGAGACGACGTAGCCGGCCTCGCAGAACGGCGGCTCGACCTCGGCGCCGACGCTCGAGGGGAGCGACGAGAAGATGAGGTCGACGTCGTTGGGGACGTCGTCAGGATCGGTCTCCCGGACGGTCATCTCCGCGACGTCTTCGGGAATGGGACTGTCGACGCGCCACTTGGCGGCCTGTCTGTACGTCTTCCCGGCACTGGATTCGCTCGCGGTCAGCGCGGCGATTTCGAAGTCCGGGTGGGGATCGAGAAGCTGAATCAGTCGTTGTCCGACGGCACCGGTTGCGCCGAGTACGCCTACTCGTACTGCCATTTCCCCGTATTCCGGGTTGAGTCCGCAAAACCGTTTGGGTTTTCGTCTCATTCCCATGATCGAATATCAGGTTCGAGATCCGAACTCTCCGGACGGCGCCGTTCGCCGCCGTCACCGGAGCGTATAGAAGAAATTAAGAAAACGGAGCGCCACCGACGAACAAATGCATCACCGACAGGCCCAGTCCGGAACCGCCGTTGGACGGCCGGCCGACTGCCCCTCGAGGCACAGCCGGGTCTCGATCTCGACTTCGACCTCCACCGACCGCCGATCGGCGGGGTGGTCCCGATGACGAGCGCGACCGCGAGTTCGGCCGACTCGGGGCTGTTCGATACGCCCTTTAGTATCGGCGCGGCCGTCGTTTCCCTGCTGTGCTTCCTCCTTGGGATCTTCATGGCGTGGACCGGCTATCAGGGCGGGACGCTTCCGGTCGCCGGGACGGAACTCAACATCGTCACCGGTATGGCCGGCCTCATGATCACCGCGTTCTTCGGCGTGATCGCGCTGTTCGCCGCGATCTACATGGAACCCGGTTTCGATCACTGATCCGTTCTCGACCGCCGCTCGCTTTCGGTCTCGCTCGCCGTTCCGTTTTCCTGCTCGGTTTCGACGCACTCGCTATCCTCATCGCTGCACGCTCGAGACGGTGATAGCTCCGCTAGTGGAAGCGGATGCGTTCGAGCCGCGCTCGTGAGAACGGACAAGCGACAGACGATCGGCTCACCAGTTGCTCGAGGTCGAACTGGTGGTGCTGGTGAACTCGAGACGAGACAAATAGCCGACTTACGCGGTCGCCTGCGAACCCTTCTTTCGCGTCACGTAGCCCGCTATGCGGTTCCGAACGCCCTTGGATTCGACGTTCGTGAGCTTCTCGACGCTGTCCTTGTTCTGTTCGAAGTCGGTCGTGAACGCGTCCGGGTACCGCTCCAGGAGGAGGTTCCCGGTCTTCTTGACGTAGGCCGGTTTGATTGCCATGTGGGGAGGTTCCGTCCAGAGGCTCTTAATCCCTTTCTCTTGTTCGTCCGCGGTTGTTCGTCCGCGGAGCCCGTCCTCCCGACGGCTCACGGGACTCGCGATACCCCGGTCTCGTCTGCGGCCGTGATGCGCCCCTCTCGAGTCTGAACCCGGCCGCTCGGTGCGAGTCGTGTACTGACGCCGGCCGCCGCTCGGATATTTTCTTGCCAGGGCCCGTTCGAACACGAACAGTAGTGTCCGAATTTAAATAGGATAGGCCGGGAAATGGGGTCGATGGTCTTACACTTCAAGGAAGCAACGAGCGTGTACAGGAAGACGCTCCCGTACGTCCTCCTGCAGTTCGGTATCGGCGTCGTGTTCGCACTCTTCGGGATCATTTACCTCAGCCTCGTCGCGTGGCTGGGTGCCAGATTCCTGTGGGGCGACGGCGGCACGAGTCTGCTCATCGTTGCGCTGGTGATGCTGATCGCACTGGCGTCTTTCGCGTACGTGTGGCGGTTAATACAGAGGTACGCCCTCTACATGGTCAAAACCGGCCATATTGCCGTCATCGCACACATCGTCGAGGAGGACGAGGTGCCGGAGAACCAGATCAAATACGGCGTGAAGCAGGTCGGTGATTACTTCGAGTCCGCAAGCGCACTGTGGGTCGTCAGTGAAGTGATCGACGCGGTGCTCAAGCAGTTCAACAAGGCGGTCGCGAGGATCGAGGAGATGATTCCGGTCCCGATCCCGCAGCAGTTGCAGACGCTGATCTCGATCGTCCAGAAGTCGATCGTCCTGGCGGTCCGATACCTCGATAACGCGATCATCGCGTACATGTTCGTCGATCGTAACGAGAACCGGTGGCAGTCGGCCCGCGACGGGCTCGTCTTGTATGCCAAGACCTGGAAAATGGTCCTCGGTTCGACCCTGTTGATCGTCGGCGGAATGTACGTTCTGTCGTTCGTTCTGCTGACGCTTCTGGCGCCGGTGTCCGTTGCGCTCGACTTCCTCCCGACGTCGCTCGAGATGATTTCGTGGTCGCTCGTCGGCGGGATGGTCGCCGTCGTCCACACCGGCCTCGTCAAGCCGTGGGTGAAGACGGTCGTCGTGACGACCTTCCTCATCGAACAGCGCGACGAGACGCCTGACAGCGAGACGACGGAGTGGCTCGAGGGGCACTCTGAGCGGTTTTCGGAGGTCGTGACGAAGGCCGAAAACAACGCGCCGCTCGGCGACGAATCGTCGGGCTCCGGCGGCGCGCCCGAGACTCCCGAGCCGGCCGACTAATACCGAAGGACGGTCCGGTCCGGAGGACTTCTACTTCACCAATCGGCGTCGGAGTGCGCTCGAGCGCGCTCGAGCGCTTCCCGCTCTCGCGGGCCACCGGCGCGTTCGACGACCGAGTCGTAGTACGCGAGTCGGTCGCGAAGCGTCTCCTCGTCGTAGCCGGGAACGTCGAGCCGCGACGCGGCTACGGTGGCTTCGACGACGGCGCCGAACCCGCGGTTGATCGTCGGCACCGTCGTTCGCTCGACGGTGGCCGCAAGCGGCTGCAGTTCCCATTTCTCCCACTCGGTGCCGTTCTCGGTTCCGCGTTCGATGGGCTCGACGGCCACCCGAACCCAGGCGGCAGCCGACTCGAGGATCGGGTCGTCGCGTTCGAGGATCGAGAGCGCGGCGTCGACGAAGACGACGGGGTCGTCGACGAACTGGACGTACCCCTCTCCCTCGCGGTGGAAGTTGCCGCGGGTACGAGTCCTGCCCCAGGTGGTTGCGGTGACGCGACTGTCGGTGTTGTCCGAACAGTCGCCGCTACTGTCGCTATCACCGGCGAACACTCCCAGCGCAGCCGCGTTCCAGCGACCGTTCGGTCCGAGCGTCGTCACGACGGTTTCGGTGACGCCGGTTAGTTCGACGGGCCACGTTGTCGATGTGCCGTTCTCCTCATCTCCCTCCGCCGTCTCGTCGCTCATACCTCGAGCACCCCGCGCTCGAGCGCGATGAACAGCCCCGCCGCCGTAATGTCGGCGGTCGTGCCGGGGTTGATTCCGCGGTCGACGAGGTCGTCCGCGAAAGCTTCGACGGCCTCGCGGTCGGTCTCGACGGCTCGGCGTTCATGAAGCTCCACGGCGCGCTCCTGGACTTCTCGCGCCACGTCCTCACCGTGTTTGTCCGCGACGAGCGTGTCGGGACGTTCGGCGAGCAGGGAGAGGAAGACGGCCGCGGCCCGATCGAGCGGCGGACCCTCGGCCTCGGCCAGTCGCTCGGCTGCCCCGAAGGAGCGCTCGAACCCCGTTACCCACTCCCGGGCGACGTCGTCGCCGGGGACGCTCCCCGCCATCACATCCAGCAGCGTCAGCCCCCGTTCCTCGAGCGCCGGCACCGCGTCGGCGCCGCGGCGGACGTCGAGCGGTGCCATGTCTTCCGGCGGATCGGCGACGAAGACGTCGACGTGTTCGAACGCGCGGTAGAAGGCCGCGGCGTCCGCGACGGTGGTGTCCTCGACGACGGCTTCGACGACCGGCTGGGAGAGGTCGTCCCTCGCGGCGCGGGTCAGCGGAACGAGCAACAACAGCGCGCCGAACTGGGTGTTGCCGCCGCCCTGCGCGGACATCCCCTCGACGGCGCGTTCGAAGGCCGGGCCGACCCCCGCGCCGTCGGCCGCCATCTCGAGGCCGCGCTGGGCGCCGACGGTTCCCGCGAGGAAGTGGTCGAACCGCAGGTCCGCGAGGTCGCGGCGGCGGTCGACGTTCCCGGGCTTTGGCGTGCCCGCGACCTCGAGCAGGAGCGCCAGTCGGGCGTGCTGGGCTGGCGTTCGCGTTTGCATGTGTCGTATACCCGCCACGTGGAGGTCCGGTGGCTTAGGGTTACGGTTCGGCCGCGCAGACTCGCGGATCGATGCCGCGTCCGCTCCCGGATCACTGCCCCTAAACCGGCGCTCGCCCAAGTGCCGGCGATGAGTGATACGGCGGCGGACTCGGCGTGGCGCCTCCCCGACGACCGCGAGGCCGTCCGCGCGGCGCTGATCGAGTGGTACGAGGACGACCACCGCGACTACCCCTGGCGCCGAACCGACGACCCCTACGAGATCCTCGTCAGCGAGGTGATGAGCCAGCAGACGCAACTCGATCGCGTCGTCGCGGCCTGGGAGGAGTTCCTCGAGCGTTGGCCGACGACCGCCGATCTCGCGGCCGCCGACCGGGCGGACGTCGTCGGCTTCTGGACCGACCACAGTCTCGGCTACAACAATCGGGCGAAGTACCTCCACGAGGCGGCCCGGCAAGTGGAGTCGGAGTACGGCGGCGACTTCCCGGAGACGCCCGACGAACTGCAGGAGCTGATGGGCGTCGGTCCCTACACCGCGAACGCGGTCGCGAGCTTCGCCTTCAACAACGGCGACGCGGTTGTCGATACGAACGTCAAGCGGGTTCTCTACCGCGCGTTCGACGTGCCGGACGACGACGAGGCCTTCGAGGAGGCTGCGCAGGAACTCATGCCCGAGGGCCGCTCGCGGGTCTGGAACAACGCGATCATGGAACTGGGCGGCGTCGCCTGCGAACAGACGCCGAAGTGCGACGGGGCGGGCTGTCCGTGGCGCGAGTGGTGCGACGCGTACGCCAGCGGCGACTTCACGGCCCCGGACGTCCCCACGCAGCCGTCCTTCGAGGGGAGCCGCCGGCAGTTCCGCGGGCGCGTCATCGGCACCCTGCGGGAGTACGACGAACTCGAGCTCGACGCGCTCGGCCACCGGATCCGCGTCGACTACGCGCCGGACGGCGAGTACGGGCGCGAGTGGCTCGAGGGGCTGCTCTCGGATCTCGAGGACGACGGGCTCGTCGAGACCGATGAACGGGACGAGGACGACGAGTTCGTAGCCCGCCTCCGGCGGTAGCTCGGTTCCGCGATTCGGTCACCGAACGTCCGAACTCGAGGCCCGCGAGAGCAGGTACACCGCGACGAGCCCGAGCGCGAGGTCGATCCCGCCGAGGACGAGCGCGCCGGGGACGACGCCGTTTAACGCCCCGTCGAACCAGGCGACCTCGACGACCGTCATCACGTCCTGATCGAGCATGAGCGACCGCGCGGCGTCGACGCCGTAGGTGACGGGGTTGAACCGGGCGAACGTCCGGATCCAGCCGGGCAGCGTCTCGAGCGGGAGGAAGGCGCTCGAGAGGAACAACAGCGGGAACTGGAGGAGGTTCGCGCCGATGATCGTCGACTCCTGATCGCGGGTGAGGATCGCCAGAGCGTTCGAGAACGCGATGAACCACAGCGAGAACAGGACGCCGACGGCGACGATCCCGAGGGCGCCGGCGAGTCCCGTCGCAATCTCCGCGCCAAGTAGGACGCCGAGGCCGAGGATGATCGCGACCTGTACCGCGATCCGGAACACTTCGGCCGCGGTCTTCCCGACGAACACCGCGGTGCGGTTCATCGGGGAGACCAGCACCTTCTCGAACATCCCGTTCTCGATGTCGTTGACCAGCCCGATGCCGGAGGTGACCGCGGCGGCGAGGGCGACCTGGATCGCGATCGCGGGCACCAGGTACGTCTCGTAGCCGATACCTGGAATGCCGCGGTTGACCGCGTCGCCGGCGACGTTGCCGAACACCTCGGTGAACAGGACGAGGAAGATGATCGGCTGGACGAGCGAGACCACGAGGACGAACGGGTTGCGGACGGCCTTGAGATTCCACCGCTTGAAATTCACCCAGACGTCGCCGAGGAACGTGTTCGCGGTGCGGTCGACAGTACCGCGTCCAGTTTCGGTTGGACCGCCCGTTTCGGCGACGTCGGCGGTCGCCGCCGCATCCCTCGATTCCGCCCCGCCGGAGTCCGGCGGACTCACCGCGACACCTCCTCGGGGGCGGTCTCTGCTCCCGCGTCCGCCTCCGTCCTTGCCTCGAGTCCCTCGCCGGTGATCGCGAGGAACACGTCGTCGAGCGTCGGCGACCGGACGTTGAATCCGGTGACGGTCAGTCCCGCGTCCCGGAGCGCGACCAGCAGGTCCGTCCCGCGCTGGCGGGCCGCCTCGGCGGTCACGCTGACGCCCTCGTCGGTCACCGACACGGTCGCGTCCTCGAAGCCGTCGAACTCGCGAGCGATCTCGGCGGCCCGGTCCCGCGCCGGGCGGCCGCCGTCCAGTTCCAGGTCGAGCACTTCGCCGCCCACCCGGCGCTTCAGCGCCGCCGGGCTCCCGTCGGCGACGATTTCGCCGTTCAGGATGACCGCCAGTCGGTCGCAGAGCTGGTCGGCCTCCTCCAGGTACTGGGTCGTCAGGAAGATGGTCGTCCCTCGGTCGTTGATGTCCCGGAAGTAGTCCCAGAGACGGTTTCGCGCCTTTGGGTCGAGCCCGGTCGTCGGCTCGTCGAGGAAGACGAGCGGCGGTCGGTGGACCAGCGCCGTCGCCGCATCGAGGCGCTTTTTCATCCCGCCGGAGAACTCGTCGGCTCGCTTGTCGGCCACGTCGGCGAGTTCGACGAGGTCGAGCAGTTCGGCGACGCGGTCGGCTCGCTCTCCGCGGGGAACGCCGTAGGCCTCGCAGGCGAACCGCAGGTTCTCCTCGGCGGTGAGTTCGGGATCGACACTCGTCTCCTGGGCCATGTAGCCGATCGATTCCCGTATCTTCCCGGGGGCGGACTGCACGTCGAACCCGTTGACGCGGACCTCGCCGTCGGTCGGCGAGAGCAGCGTCGCGAACACCTTGATCGTCGTCGTCTTCCCCGCGCCGTTCGGCCCCAGAAAGCCGAAGAACTCGCCCTGGGGAACGGTCAGGTCGACGCCGCGGACGGCCGCAGTCCCGTCGGCGTAGACCAACTGCAGGTGGTCGACGTCGATCGCCGGCACTCCCCGAGCGTCGGCGGGTGCGGCGTCGGTCTGATCGCTCGTTCCGTCGTCGCTGCCTCGAGCGGCGCCGTCCGCTCGCTTCGATCCCATACGGTTCATACGGCGTTCGACTCCTTCAACCGTGGTCCTCGAGCACGCGGGGCTGGCGACGGCTGCCAGCCCTGCGAGTAGCCGTCGTTCAACGGCGGGTGATCGCCCGGTCTCATCAGGTCGGCTCCGCCCGACGGTACAGACCGTCTTCCGGTTGGTCCGCGACCGCGGCGCCGATCGACACCGGTATATTTCACCCTCGCTCGCATTGGTCCGGCTACGATGGACAGAGACGTGCACATCGCCGCCGTCTGCGGCAGCCTCCGAGACGCGAGCGCGACGCGACTCGCCCTCGAGCGCGCCCTCGAGGCCGCAGCCGAGGGCGGCGCGACGACCGAACTGATCGACTTGCGAGAGTACGACCTGCCGACGTTCGACCCGGATCGAGACCGCGAGGACGCCGGCGACGCCGAACTGCTCGCCGAGCGACTCCGCGAGGCCGACGCGATCGTGCTCGGAACGCCGATGTACCACGGCTCCTACTCGTCGCCGCTGAAGGCCGCGCTCGACTACTCGGGGTTCGACGAGTTCCGGGACAAGACCGTCGGCCTCCTCGCGGTCTCCGGCGGGGCGTTTCCGGTGACGGCCCTCGAGCACCTGCGCTCGGTCTGTCGAGCGCTGAACGCGTGGGTGCTCCCCCACGAGGTCGCGATCCCGAAGTCCCACTCGGGCTTCGAGGACGGGGAATTCGTCGATCCGAGTCTCGAGGAACGAACCGCGACGCTCGGCCGGCGCGCGGTCCAGTACGCGACGATCGAACCGGATCCGGATTCCTTCGAAGGCGACCAGAACGTCGGCGCCGAGGGGAAATAGTCAGGGGCAGCGCTCGAGCAGTCGCTGGAACCGGCGCTGGTGGGCGAGGAACGCGAAGAGACCGAAGACGACGCCGCCGAGCTGGACCGCCTCGATCCGGACGATCAACGTTGCAAATTCGACCGATAGCGGGGGCGACGTAACCGACCAGTCGACGAACCAGGCGGCCGAGAGCAGCGCCGACGCGCCGATCGCCAGCAGCGCGGCCGGGACGATCGGCACGAACGAGCAGTGACGGATCGACCGCCGCCCGAACGCCCGCCGTTCGAACGTGAACTGGCAGGTGAGCAGGACGGTGAGCGCCCCGGTCGCGAGCACGAGCCCGGCCTGCCCCCCAATGCGGTCCGCAACGAGCAGCCAGAGGACCCAGCACGCCGTCAGTAGCGTCGCGGCGCCGAGGCGCCGCGGCTCGAGTAGATCCTGCAGGTGGTTGACCGTCGCTCCGAAGACGCTCGCCCTGAGCAGGGCGCCGCAGAAGAGGATCCCCAGACCGGCGAGTGCCGTCGAAGTCGTCCGAGAGCCGGCGACGAGGCCGAACCAGAGCCCGACGGCGAGCGTTTCCAGCGCCGCGGCCGACAGGGCTGCGGTGATCCCCACGACGCGCTGGCGGGTGGTCCGCCCGAGCACGCCGGGCTGGCGAATGACGCTCATACCCAGCCACTCAGCGACGTCGGGTTTCGTTATGCGACTCATTACTGGACCGAACGGTCAGCGTTTACGAATTTATAGGGCAGAAATACGACGTTTACCTGACCAGTTCGCCTCGAGCGGCGAGTGGGTGGGTGACTGACGGCGACGCTCTAAGCACGCCGACCCGCCGTTCGATCGGGAACGTCGACTGCG
The DNA here is from genome assembly GCF_000217715.1 of Halopiger xanaduensis SH-6. Classification (GTDB taxonomy): domain Archaea; phylum Halobacteriota; class Halobacteria; order Halobacteriales; family Natrialbaceae; genus Halopiger; species Halopiger xanaduensis. Next base: position 408,700 of record NC_015666.1, on the reverse strand, counting down.
CTGCTCGCCCGTTCGGTAGCATTGTTGTCACCTCTGCACTGATTACGCGCGGTCGGTCGTACACGGTCGTTCACTCGTGACGCGCGTTGGTCTTCTCGCCCGAGAGCCCGAACCGGCGATCGTTCAGTGAGGCACAGTATCGTCGTCCCGACTCGTTATCGGTCGGTTACGAGCGCCGGTCGTTCGCGTAGCAGACTCGTAACTGCTCGTTAGGCACTCAAAATCGTTGAAACGTTGGGTAGAATTATGTACGGCGGTGTGGTCGTGGGTGATTATGCCCGAAACGGAGCAACAGGACAAGTCGCTGTCGGAGATCGTCGTTAAGGAAGCGGTCGGGAAGGGGCTGGACTCTCCCCTTCGAGACTCTATTCTCGAGGCCGTCGAAGAGGCTGACGGCGGCCGAGGCGGCGGCCGATTCCCGCTCGCCGGCGCCGTCTTCGGTCTGGGTGCGGCGCTCGGCTTCCTCGCGGGGCGGCAGTCGACGGAACTCGAGGAGTCCCCGCTCGAAGACATCGAGGAACCGGAGATCATCGAAGACGTGACGGAACGCGCCGAGTCCCAGATGGCGAGCGATGAAACCGAGACAGAGATGGAAAGCGAGGAGATGGAGGGCGGATCCGGATCCCGTCTCCCCCAGTTGCTACTCGCGCTGGGCGTCGTCGCCGGCGCCGTCTTCCTGCGCCGCCGGATGGGCGGCGAGGAGGAAGAGGAGTGGGAGCCGATCGAGGAGTTCGAACCGGCGACAAGCGGTGAGGAAGACGCCGAGGACGAAAGCGACGAAGCGGAAGCTGAGGAGGAAGGCGACGAGACCGAGGAAGCCGAAGAGGAAGAGGAAGAAGAATAACGCGACAGCCGCTTTCGCTCTCGGTCTCGCGCTCGCGCAGTTACTACTTTTGAACGCGAGGGAGACAGTTCGTCGGTGACGAAGGAGCTAAGGGGGCGACGCCGACAGTGTGAACGCAATGGAGACGACCCACCGCGTCTTCGTCGGTGATGCGCGCGATCTGTCGGCCGTCGACGACGAGTCGATCGAACTCGTCGTCACCTCGCCCCCGTATCCCATGATCGAGATGTGGGACGACCTCTTCGCGGATCTCGATCCCGCCGTCGCGGACGCCCTCGAGGCCGGCGACGGCCGCCGTGCCTTCGAGGCGATGCACGCCCAGCTCGACCGGGTCTGGGACGAACTCGAGCGCGTCCTCGTCGACGGCGGCATCGCCTGCGTCAACGTCGGCGACGCCACCCGCTCGGTCGACGGCAGCTTCCGCGTCTACCCCAACCACGCGCGGGTGCTCGAGGCCTTCGAGTCCCGCGGCTTCGATCCGCTGCCGGACGTGCTCTGGCGCAAGCCGGCCAACAGCGCGGCCAAGTTTATGGGCAGCGGGATGATCCCGCCCAACGCCTACGTCACGCTCGAACACGAGTACATCCTCGTCTTCCGTAAGGGCGGAGAAAGCCGGGAGTTCGAACCCGGCGCCGACCGTCGCTACGAAGCCGCCTACTTCTGGGAGGAGCGCAACCGCTGGTTCTCCGACGTCTGGACCGAGGTGCGAGGCGAACTGCAGGCCCTCGAGTCGCCCGACGACGACCTGCGGGAGCGGTCGGCGGCCTACCCCCTCGAGATTCCCTACCGACTGATCTGTATGTACTCGGCCTACGGCGACACCGTGCTCGATCCGTTCTGGGGGACCGGCACGACGACGCTGGCGGCGCTGTGTGCGGGCCGGGACTCGATCGGCTACGAACTCGAGGCGGCCTTCCTCGAGCGGTTCGAAAACCAGCTCGCCGATGTCCCGGCGCTGTCACGGTCGGTCGGCCGAACGCGCCTGGAGCGCCACCGCGAGTTCGTCAGCCAACGCCGCGCGGACGGCTCGACCTTCGACTACGACGCCGAACACTACGACACGCCGGTCGTGACGAAGATGGAGCGGAACATCCGACTGCGGGAGATCACCGAGATCGAGGCGCTCGAGGCCGACGACGGCGGCGACTACCGCGCGATACACGAACCGCTGTCGCTGGAGTGAACAAATTCCTTCTTTTCGCTGTCACTGGCCCGTCCCTTCTGACCTTGCCTCTCGAGTAGTGACGTCGCGGCAACGTTTCGCGATCGTCACCGTCAGTACGTTGGGACTTCGTCTACGCGCGCGAGGCGGCGTCGCCAGGTATCGCCGAGCGCTGCTGGGGTGCTGTCGATGGACGTCCGCCGCCGACTCACTCGAGAACCCGCGAATCCGGTGTCGGGTCAATCGACGAGTCGGACGGCCGTTCCGTCACGGTCACGTCGACCTCGTCCCCGATCTCGACTTCGACTCGATACGTCCGATACGTGAACTCGACCCTCGCAGCGGCGTCGTCGAACTGGTCGGCACCGCGACACAGCGAGTCCGTCAGCGTATCGAGTGCGTCAGGATCGAGCACGTCGTACAACGGTGGCTCGAGGGCCGCCGGATCGACACCTTCCGCAGCTGCGATCGCTTCCACAACGCGGACACTCGGTTGCTCCCCCGGTTCCATACGACATGCTGCTGGCCATCGACACATAAATCCAGTGATGGTTTTCTGACGCACGTCAGACGCGCGGCAGACGTGCGGCTGACAGACGTGTCGCAGTAGTACGATGTGTACTCGAGAACGGCCGTGGCTGCTGGAGTATATCCTAACTGCTCGCGACTGCTGAGATCGCTAGCTGCTAGCACCGACACGCCGTCGGTACAACTCGTTGTGGTCGTAACAGCAACTGAGGAAGATGGCATGCCCGGGGAGGGCTCCGAACCCTCGATCTCCGCATGTCCCAGGTTCGAGGCTCGGCGGTCCTCGTGGGGGACACGGAGGCTTCCAAGGCGTACCGCACCGAATCTCTGAACCCTATGAGTGCGGCGCTATGTCCAGCTAAGCCACCCGGGCTCACTTCCCGGTAGTGGCGTCGTTCTCTTTAACCTTCTCATTCGAAATCGGCGTGCAACGCGGACCCACGGATTTATCACAGGGCCATACGAACTACCGCGACATGAGCGTTCCCGGTATCGTCCAATCTACTCTCGGCGACGAAGAAATCGCGGCGCGAGTCTCTCTCGGCAGCGAAGACGAACTCTTCATCACTTCCTCGAGTACACTCGTCTACCGGTCCGACGGACTCCTGCGCGACGAATCGGTCGACGAATACCCCCACGAGGCCGACCGGCTCACCCTCTCGGAAGGGCGGCGCAAGACCAAGTTCTCCCTCGAGTATCCCCTCGAAGGAACGAAGGAATTCACGGTGCCGTCGGGTAAGACCGACGCGGTGTTGCACCCGGTTCTCGCGGGCGTTCTGAACGGCAACGGAATCACCGAACCCGGCGAAACCGTCGCCAAGACCTACCGTTTCAGCGAACTGACGCTGATCGTCACGAGCGAGCGGCTGGTCAAACACATCGGCAGCGCCGTCTGGGACGAGGACTACGAGGAGTACCACTACGAGGACGTGACGAACCTCTCGTTCGAGGACGGCAGCGTCGCGACCCAGATCGTCCTCGAGGTCGACGGCCGGCCCCAGCGGATCAAGGCGCCCAACGAGGAGGCAAACGACCTTCGCGAGCGACTCCAGCGGGCGCTGTTCGACTACCACGACGTCGGCTCGCTCGAGGAACTCAACGAGGCGATCGGGCTCGACGACGCGGACGACGATCGCGGCGACAGCGGGGGGACGATGGAGTTCGGTTCCGGCGTGGATCCGCTCAACGCAGACCCGCCGGAACTCGACGATCAAGAGGGTGCCCGCACGGCGACCGCCGACGCGGGTGCGACCGAAACGACGGTCGACGCCGCTGCGGATGCGAACGCGAGTTCCGAAACGAACGCACGCGCAGACGCGGATGCGACCGGGTCGGGGGTTTCCGACTCGATCGATGGGCAGTCCAACCGACGGGACGACACGAGCGGGTCCGCCGCCGAATCAACCACTGAGACCGGGGGCTCGTCCGACGCAGCCGACGGCGATACCGATCCGTTCGTCGAGGCGACGGAGTCGATCAGCGACGATACGACGTCCGATGCGACCGCCACGCAACGTCGCCAGGGCCAGTCTGCCGACACCACCGACATCGACGCCAGCGGCGACTCCGCCGCGCAGTCGTGGCCGTCCGACGATCCAGCGGCTGAGGCCGCAGCCGGCGACTCGGTATCGACCGCGACGGATCCCGAAGTCCTCGAGCGTCTCGAGGCGCTCGAGGCGGCCGTCGAGCGGCAAAGCGACGTCATCGAACAGCAGCAACGGACGATCGAGCAGTTGATCGAGGAATTACGGCAGGGCCGGTAGTCGGGGAGTCGATCACCGGCACTCGGTGCGAAGCGCAAGTCACCGGTCACTCGCGCCCGGTAACCTTCCGGATGCACGAGGAGCCGAACGGCCCTATCTCGCCCGCCTCGAGATCGATGAAGTAGCCGGTCGAGAGTCCAGACCCGCAGCGCTGGCAGGTGAAATCACCTTCCTTGGTGATCACATCTTGATCGAAGCTGACGTACTGGCGGCTCTTCGGCCGGACGATACCGTCCTCGCGTTCGATGATCCCGCGAAGTTCGGCCTCGTCGAGAATCGTTCGGGTCACCGTCGGATCGGCCGTGATCGCTTCGATCCGGTCGACGACGTCGGCAAGCGAGAGCGACTCGTGCTCGAGGCGTTCGAGGAGCGCGAGGCCGAGTTCGACGCGGTCGTCGCGGTCCGTGCCGTTCTCGGTAGCGGCTGCGGTCGCGTCCGCCGCCGCGTTCGCACTCACGTCTGCGTTCGCGTCTTCCTCCTCGAGGTCGTCGACGCGGTCGCCGTCACGATCCATCGGTGAGTGGTGCCGTGCCGCGCCGAATAAACGTTGCGTCGTCCGGCGCCCCTGGACTGGAGACACAAAGGCTTCAATACTCGCGCGAGAACTCGAGGCGATGTCGACGTTGCCCGGCTCGTCCGCCCCGTTCCGCGCCCGGGTGATCCTCGGGCTGCTCGCGGCCGCCGCGATCGTCACCGCGGGCGTGCTCGTCTCTCCTTCGAGGGCGCTCGCGACGCTCGAGTCGCTGGCCGCCGACCCGTTCCTGTTCGGACTCGTCGTCGCCGCCGTCTACCTCGTTCGACCGCTGCTCGCCTGGCCGACCACGCCGCTGTCGGTCGTCGTCGGCTACGGCTACGGGGTCGCCCTCGGCGTACCGATCGCGCTTGCAGGCATTCTCGTGACCGTGCTCCCGGTCTTTCTGGCCGTTCGACTGCTTTCGGGATCGGATAACGGCACAACGGAAGCGGCTGCCAACACGGACGCGGACCGAGAGGCCGTCGGGGCCGGCACGCTCGAGCGGGCACTCCGCCGGACCGACGCCGCCGTCGATCGGTACTACGAGACCGCGGGGCCGACCCGCGGCGTGATCGCCTCGCGGCTGGCGCCGATTCCTTCGGACGCGGCGACGTGCGCCGCGGCGACGAGCGACGTTCGACTCCACCAGTTCCTCGTCGGGACGGCGATCGGCGAACTCCCCTGGACGGTCGCCGCGGTCGTCGTCGGCGCCTCGGCGGCGACGATCACGACGGCCGGTCTCGGCGACCTCGGGCTCCGGCTCTCGATCGGATGCGGGTTCGCAGCCCTCTTCCTGCTCGCGGGGCCACTCTACCGGGTCGTCCGGACTCGAGTTGGACTCACGGATTCCGGAACGGGACGAGCGAACGGCTAATCGACTCGTACTCGTTTCTGTCCGGCTGCTGTCGCAGACATACCGACGTTACGTCGAGTCCGACCCCGACTGCGATCCCGTTCGGGAATCGTTCCCGGCGCTCGTGGGCGGCCCGTCACCGTCGTCGGAATCGGTTTCGTCCCCGTCTTTGCCCCCGGCCGATTCGGCGGAGCGTCGTCCGTCGGACCGGGACCGCCTTCGATCGCTCGCCGCGTACCGCTCGCGGTCCTTCGCGTTCTCCTTCTCGAGGAAACTCGGCCGCCGAACGCGGTCGGTACTGTCCGAGGGGAGCGTGTCGATGCGGATTCCCTGCAAGGATTGGGGAAGGCCGATTTTATCGTCGAGGTCCAGTTCGGTGTCGTCGCTCGACCCACCCGAGCCGGCCGGATCCGCCCAGAGGTCGAGTTCGTTTTTCTCCGTGACGAGTTGCTGCCAGATCTCCCGCGGACTCCCTTCGCCCTCGAGTTGGCGGACGTGCTGGCGTCCCTTCTGGTAGGCGAGTTCGGCGAAGCTCCGGTCGTAGTTCGTGGCGGTCGCGTCGCTGATCCGCTCGAGTTCGCCGGGGTGGTCCTTACCGAGTGCCTCGGCGACGCCGAGCGCGAACGCGCGCCAGAGGACTTCGTCCCGGTCCTCGAGCGTCTCCCAGTCCGTCCCGAAGGTGCGTTCGTACATGGTCAGGACTGGATCTTCTCGTCCGGATCGACGCGCAGGCCGCGCTCGGTGAACTCGATCGGGCGGATGTCGCAGTCGATCTCCGTCCCGCGCATCTTGATGATCTGGACGCCCCGGGTCATCCCGCCCGACTCGAGGTAGTTGTGCATGAAGATGACCCCGTGGGAGAGGTAGTGGCCGTCCGAGTAGGAGGTCGGATCGGTCATCTCCGAGATCAGGAGGACGGTGGCGTCGGCGCGTTTGAGCTTCGTCAGGAACGTGACGAGCTCGCCGACCTCGTCGGAGAAGTAGTACTCGAGCAGCATCGTCGAGTCGATGACGACCCGATCGATCCCCTTCGACTCGATGAACGAGACGAGTTTGTTCGAGAGGTTCTCGACGCTGCCTGGCCCCTCGCCGCTGCCGCGACCGGACGAGGAGGAAAAGAACCGTTTCGTCTCGCTCTCGAAGACGTCCATGAACTTCATCTTCCCGGAGCTCACCGCCTTGTCGAAGCCGAACTCGAAGTTCGTCATGTCGCTGACGAGCTCCTGTTCGGATTCGTGCATGCTCACGTACAGCGCGGTTTCGCCCTCGAAGACGCCCTTCGTGAGAAACTGCGAGCAGAACGTCGTCTTGCCGCTCCCGGGCGGTCCGCTGACGATGTACAGGCGGTCCCGCAACAGGCCGCCGTCCACCAACTCGTCGAAACCCGGGACGCCCGTGGAGAGTCGCATCGTGGAACACAGGGTTCGTGTCGGATAAATAGGTTCTGGCAGACTCCCGGCCCGTATTAAGCGCTCTGGCCGTTGACTCACTCGATCTTTCCGTCTCCCGGCATGGCGACTCGCGCAGTATCGGCTACCAGAACGTGTCCGCACAGTCGTAGATAACGCCGTGTTGCGGGCAGACGTACTTGCAGTGGCGCTTGTACATCGGCTGCTCGCAGTGTGGACACGGCCTGCCACCGACCTCATCACTGCTGGTCTCCGCGCTGCCGTCTGTCATACGCTCGCGTTGGATAGCCAGCAGGTAAGTGCTTCGTGTCCGCGAAAAGTGAGACAGCAAGAGCAAGCGGAGATAGAAGAAAATCGGACCGCTATCGACGATACCGTGCGTCAGTTACCTTAACACTCGCTCCAGCCGCAGGACTCGCAGGTCTTGCAGCCTTCGGAGTAGTACAGCGACAGCGAACCGCAGTCGGGGCACTCGGGGGACTCACCGGCGTCGATGAGGTCCTGGGTCGCATCGTCGTCGGCGCCGGACCCGCTCTTGGCGGCCGCGCCGCCGTCGGTCTTGGGCCCGTCGTAGGTCGCTTCCGTCTCTGCGTCCGCATCGGTCGACTCCTCGAGCGTCGCCTGCGTCGGGTACGGCTTGTCGATCTCGTCTTCAAGGTAGCGGCGCATCGCGGTGCCGATGGCGTCCGGGATGGACTGGATTTGTTCGCCCTTGTCCCAGGCGACCTTCGGACTGCGAGTCCCGCAGAGTTCGTCGACGATCTCCTCGGGGTCGACGCCCGAGCGCAGCGAGGTCGAGATGACCTTCGCCAGCGCCTCGGTGAAGGAGTTCGTGAAGCCGCCGGAGTGGCCGATGTTGGCGAACAGCTCGAACGGCTGGCCGGTCTCGGGGTCCTCGTTGATCGTCACGTAGACCTTGCCGTAGCCGGTGTCGATGCGCTGGCTGACGCCCTGAAGAGCGTCTGGGCGCTCGCGCTTTTCGGTGAAGTCGACTCGAATCGGTTCTTCGGCGTCGTCGGCCAGCGAACCGACGTCCTCCGCGAGGACGTCCTGGACGTCTTCGTTCTCGAGGAACTGCTCTAAGCCGCCGAAGACCTCCTCGATCTGTTCGACCAGCGCCTCCGCGGCTTCGGTCTCGTCGGCGAAGTCGGTGTTCTTCGCGCGGGTCGTCAGCACCTGCTTGCTGCGGGTGCCGTCGCGGTAGTAGGTGACGCCCTTGCCGCCGTGCTCGTAGATGTACTCGAAGACGTCCTTGGCGTCCTCGAGGGTGGAGTCGTTGGGCGCGTTGACGGTCTTCGAGATGGCGGAGTCGACGCCCTGCTGGCAGGCGACCTGCACGCCGGCGTGGTCCTTCGCCGAGAGGTCGCCGGTGGTGACGAACAGTTCGCCGATGGCGTCGGGCACCGTCGAGAGGCCCTCGACGCCGTTGAACTGGTTGGTGGCCATCTGCTCTTGGGCCTCCTCCTTGACGGCCTCGACGTCGATGTCGTTGTCCTCCAGCACGCGCAGGAAGTAGTCGTCGAACTCGACGAGCATCTCGTCGCCCTGCACGTCGTCGGAGACGTTCTTGTAGTAGGCGACGTTGTAGATCGGCTCGCAGCCGCCGGTGGTGTTGCCGACCATACTCGTGGTGCCCGTCGGGGCGATGGTCGTCACGTTGTGGTTGCGGATCGGGAAGCCGTCTTCCCAGTCGTCGGCGTCCAGTCCGGTCTGTTTCTCGAACCACTCGCGGTACTCGGTCGGGTTCGCGTACTTGGACTTGTCCCACTCGTCGAAGCTGCCGCGCTCCTCGGCGAGTTCGTGGGACGTCCACTTCGCGCTGTGGTTGATGTGGGTCATCAGCTGGCGCGCGACCTCGTTGGAGGCCTCGCTGCCGTACTCCATGCCCAGCTGGATGTACAGCTGCGCTAGTCCCATGATCCCGAGGCCGATCTTGCGCATCTCCCGGACCTTCTGCTCGATCTTCTCGACCGGGAAGTCGCTCATCGTGACGACGTTCTCGAGGAACCGCGTGCCCATCTCGATGCGGCGGTCGAACTCCTCGAAGTCGACGGCCTCCTCGAGGAAGGCGTCGACGGCGGCCTCGATCGAGTCGTACTCGTCGCCGTGCTCGTCGTACCAGACGCGCCAGTCCGGCGCCTCGAGATCCGCGAGCGTCGAGAGGTTGATGTGGCCGAGGTTACAGGCCTCGTACTCCTCGAGGGGTTGCTCGCCGCAGGGGTTGGTCGCGAGGATGCGGTGGTCGGGGTGTTTCTCGATGTCGAAGGAGTGCTGTTTGTTGACGCGCTCGAGGTAGATAACGCCGGGTTCGCCGTTCTCGTGGGCGCCCTCGACGATGTCGTCCCAGAGTTCCTCGGCCGGGATCGACAGTTCCTCGCCGACCTCGACGTGCTCGCCGAGACCGAACATGTCGTAGAGTTCCTTCGTCTCCTCGGTGGCGATGTGGGGTTCGCCCGTTCGCGGGTTGGTGAACGTGAACTCCTCGTCGTTCTGCAGGGCCTCCATGAAGTCGTCGGTGATGCCGACGGAGATGTTGAAGTTAGAGAGGTGGCCCTCGACGGCGTTGCGGAGGTGCTTCGGCACGCGGCCCTCGTCGTCGATGAGTTCGCGCGCTTCCTCGAGGGCTTCCTGGAAGGAGTTGTGCGTGAAGTCGTCGGGGTCGTTCAGGCGCAGCGTCTCGGCCAGCGAGACGTCCTTGTTCTTGGCGTGAATGAACTGGATGACGTCCGGGTGGGAGACGCGCATGACGCCCATCTGGGCGCCCCGTCGGGCGCCGCCCTGGGCGATCGTCTCGCACATCTGGTCGTACGTGCGCATGAACGTGATCGGGCCGCTAGCGATGCCGCCGGTCGAGCCGACCGCGTCGCCGTAGGGGCGCAGCCGCCAGAAGGCGTAGCCCATGCCGCCGCCGCTCTGGAAGACCTGCGCGGCCTCCTTGGCGGTCTGGTGGATATCGTCGATGTCGTCCTCGGGGGAGTCGACGAAACACGCCGAGAGCTGCTGAAGCTCGTCGCCGGCGTTCATCAGGGTCGGCGAGTTCGGCATGAAGTCGAGGTTCTCCATCATGCCCTGGAACTCGTCTGCGACGTCCTCGACGTGATCGCGGATCTCGTCGGGGAGTTCGGGGACGACGGTGTCGTAGGCGAACTTGTTGATGTTGTAGATAGACAGCGTGGTTTCGTCCTCGTCTTCCGCGGTCGTACCCGCACCGAAGACCTCCTCGGCGAGTTCGTCGCGCCGCGGGTGGTCGGGCTTGAGCTGGTCGGGCGTGACCGTGATCTCGGCGTCGCGCTTGCGCGCCTCGAAGACGGCCTCCGCGAGCGCGATGTTCTTGCCGACGCGCTCGAAGAGGTCCTCCTGCTCCTCGATCAGCTCGCCGTCCGCGTCCTTGCGGAGGTAGCGGGCGGGGAGAATGTTGTGGTAGGCGTTGTCGGTCAAGCGATCCTCGAGCGTGTCGCCCTCGGTTCGCTTGATCGGCAGGGTCAGTTCTTCCGCGGTGAGTTCGTGCTCGCTCATGCGCGCACCACCTCGTCGCTGTGCCGCCGCCGCGCGTCGATTCTGGCGTGAATCCGAGTCCTGGCTCTCATCATTCGTGACGAAGGTTCAGTATTCATGCCTCCCTCATAAATGGTAGTGTTGTTGCGCTACTTTTCTTGTAGTAGTGCAATTATAGTTGTATAGATGTCTCTGTACTGTCTGATTTCGTTCCGACACGACCGTTGAAACGGCCGCGAGTGCGCCTATCAACGGCTACGGGAGCCTCCGTCTTAACGATTTTCAGACCGACCTGAAAGTGGATCGGATCGACGTAATTACCCGCTCCTATCGGGCGATTTCCTCTTTCAGTCGCCGCCGGATCCGTCCGCGGAACCGTTCGTTCACGAACACCTGTCTGTCACGCTATCCAGAAAGATTACGTCCCTGCAGCACGGGGTCTCGCGTATGCCCGAACCATTCACTGGGTCGACCGTCCTCCTCGCCCTCGCAGCGCTCGCCGCCTTTGCGGTCGCCGTCATCGCAATCCGCATCGCAATCAAACTCGCCGTCCGCGTCGGTATCGTCGCCGCCGTCGTCCTCGCGGCGCTGTACGCAACCGGTTCGCTCGGCGTCATCCCCGGCGTCTAAACTGGGATCTCACTTTCGTCAAGAACAGTCGTCTCGAGTTCGTTCGATCGCTCTCAATTCTACTGACGTCTCGTGGTCTCGAGCACGGAGTCGAAATCAGTTCGAGTAGCGAGTAGTGAGTAGCACTCAGCACTCCGCAAGGAAGTTCTCGATCACATCGTGGCCGACCGCCGTCAGAACGCTCTCCGGGTGGAACTGCACGGCTTCGATCGGATACTCGCGGTGGCGCACGCCCATCACGAGCGTCTCATCAGCGTGGTCCGCCGTCGCCGTCACTTCGAAGCAGTCGGGCACCTCAGTCGCGATCAGCGAGTGGTAGCGCCCGGCCCGGAACCCTTGTTCGAGGCCGTCGAAGACGCCCGAACCGTCGTGGTCGACAGATGAGGCCTTCCCGTGGATCGGCTCGGGAGCGCGGCCGATCGTGCCGCCGTACTCGTAGACGGCGGCCTCGAGGCCGAGGCAGACGCCCAGGGTCGGCACCTCGGGGCTGACCTCCCGCAGTACGTCCATCGTGACGCCGACGTCGCGGTCGTTCTTCGGGTGGCCGGGGCCGGGACTGATGATAATCGCGTCCGGCTCGACGGAGCGGATATCCTCGAGCGAGGCGGTGTTTTTCAGCACTGCGGTCTCGGTGTCGGGAAGTTGGCTGACGTACTCGACGAGGTTGTACGTGAACGAATCGTAGTTGTCGACGAACAGGACGCGGGTCGTCTCCGCGTCCGCGTCCGCGTCTCCGTCGGTTCCCTCGTCGGTCGCGGTCGCACTCATTGGCTCACCCCCGGCGTCGTCTCGCGACTATCGGCCGCGTCGGCCGGCAACTCGATCTCCTCGAGGGCAGCGAGCACGCCGCCCATCTTCTTCTCCGTCTCCTCGTACTCGGATTTGGGATCGCTGTCGGCGACGAGGCCGGCGCCGGCCTGGACGGTGATCCGATCCCGCTCACCGTCGTCTTCAACCGTTGCCGTCCGGATCACGATCGCGAAATCCGCGTCGCCCGTCCACGAGTAGTAGCCGACGCCGCCGCCGTAGAGGCCGCGCGGCTGGGCCTCGAGGTCGTCGATGATCTCCATCGCGCGGATTTTGGGGGCGCCCGAGAGAGTTCCGGCGGGGAACGACGCGCGGGTCGCGTCGAACGCATCGGCGTCGGCGGCTAGCCGGCCCGTCACCGTCGACTCGATGTGCTGGACGTGGCTGTACTTGAGGACGTTCATGAACTCGTCGACCCGGACCGAACCCGCCTCCGACACGCGGCGCACGTCGTTGCGCGCCAGGTCGACCAGCATCGTGTGCTCGGCTCGCTCCTTCTCGTCGGCCAGCATCTCGCCCGCGAGGCGTCGATCCTCGACGGGGCTCGAGCCGCGGTCGCAGGTGCCGGCGATCGGATTCGACATGACCTCGCGCCCGCGCACGGAGATCAGCGTCTCCGGACTCGCGCCGACGACGGTCAGGTCGTCGTGCTCGAGCAGGTACATGTACGGCGACGGATTCACGTCGCGCATTGCCTCGTAGAAGCCGAGGGGGTCGACGTCGCCGCAGAGTTCGCGTTTCCGGGAGATGACGCCTTGGTAGATGTCGCCGTCGAGGACGTGCTCCTTCGCCTTTCGGACGCTCTCTTCGTAGTCGGCCTTGGGGCCCGCGGTCTCGCCGTCTTTGACGAAGCCGCCGGTTTCGGGTTGCTCGGCGTCGCGCAGCGTTTCAGCGACCGCGGCGGCTTCCTCCCGGAGCGCGTCGTAGACCGCGTCCGGGTCGTCGTCGCTCTCGAGGATCGGCGTAAAGACCAGCGAAACCGTCCCGTCGCGCTCGTCGAACGCGATCGTCTTCGTCGTCAGCACGAACTGGGCGTCCGGGAACCGCGACTCGGGCCGCTCGAGGCCGACCTCCTCGATCCAGAGGTCGTAGACCGCGTCGTAGGCGAGGAAACCGACGAGCCCGCCCTCCAGGTGCTGGCGGTCGTGCTCGGGGAAGTTCGCCAGTTCGACGTCCGGCATGGCGGCCCGGAGCGCGTCGACGGTGTCGCCGTCGGGAGCGGTGTCGACACCGGTGAGGGAAGCGTCCTCGGCCAGCGTTTCAACGCTCGCCTCGCCGGACTCGACCGTCACGACGGCCTCGGGGTCGTAGCCGACGTAGGAGAATCGCGCGTGACGGTCGGCCTCCGCCGAACTCGGCCGGAAGGCGCCGTCGGGGTCGCTCGAGGCCGTCTTCTCGGCGCTCTCGAGCAGGAAGGCGTAGGACGATCGGTCGCGATCGCTGCCCGCCGAGCGGCCGGTCAGCGCGGCGTAGGCGGCGAGCGGCGTCGTCTCGACCTCGAGGGTTGCGACCGTTCGCACGACGGTCGGCGCGTCGCCGTCGGCGTGCTCGCGGAAGGCCTCCCGCTCGAGGTCGAAGGTCGGTACGTCTGATCGGTCGGGGTCGGGGGTGGAGGCTGAGTCACTCATGCGTCACGGCTCCGGTTCCGGTTCGAGTTCCGTCGGCTGCGTCGCGTTCTTCGCTCGGTCCACGAACGATCGGACGGCTTCGGGATCCTTGACGCCGCCCTCGGCTTCGACCCCGCTGGCCACGTCGACCGCGAACGGCTCGACCGTCCGCACCGCCTCGGCGACGTTCTCGGGCGTGAGCCCGCCCGCGAGGATTAGCGGCGACTCGAGGTCGGCGGCGGCCGCTTTCGTTCGGTCCCAGTCGTGGGTCTCGCCGGTGCCGCCGCCGCCCGACTCGTCGACCGTATCGACGAGCAGGCCGTCGACGAGTCTGTCGTAGCGTTCGGCGGCCGCGACCTCGTCGGAATCGATCGCGAGCAACACGTCGACGCCGGTGTCCGACCGCAGGCGCTCGAGCACGTCCCGGTCTGCGTCGCCGTGGAGCTGGATCGCGTCGGGACCGACTCGCTCCACCAGTTCGACGGCGCGGTCCGGGTCCGAGGCCATCGTCACGAGCACCGTCGTCGCGAACGGCGGGACGCTCGAGACGAGATCGCGGGCTCGCTCGACAGACACCTCCCGCGGCGTGTCGACCGGCACGTCGCAGATGACGCCGACGGCGTCGGCGCCGGCGTCGACGGCCGTCTCGAGGTCGGCCTCGTTCGTGAGGCCGCAGACCTTCACGCGCGTCGCGGGCATCGATTCAGGCCTCCGGTTCCGCTTCCGGCTCGGGCTCGGCGCCGCTGCAGAGGTCCTCGAGTTTCGCCGCCGCGTCACCCGACTCGATGGCCTCGAGCGCGGCGTTGGCGCCCGCCTCGAGCGAGTCGGCCTCCCCGGCGACGTAGATCGCCGCGCCGGCGTTTGCGAGGATCACGTCCTGCTTCGCACCGGTCACGTCGCCCTCGACGATGCCCCGCATGTCGTCGGCGTTCTCCTCGGGGGAACCGCCCGCGATATCCTCGATGTCGTGCTCCGAGAGGCCGAGATCCGCGGGCTCGAGCGCGTATTCCTCGACGGCCTCGCCGTCGACCTCCGCGACGCGGGTTTCGCCGTGGATGGCGATCTCGTCGGTGCCGGCGCCGTGGACGACCAGCGCGCGCTCGACGTCCATCCGCGAGAGCGCGTCCGCGAGCACGGGGACGAGGTCGGGGTCGTAGACGCCGACGACCTGCGCGTCCGCGCCGGCCGGGTTCGTCAGCGGCCCGAGGACGTTGAAGATCGTCCGCATCCCCAGTTCCTTGCGCGGGCCGATGACGGCCTTCATCGCCGGGTGGAAGACGGGCGCGAGCATGAAGCCGATCCCGTCGTCCTCGATGGCCTCCTCGACGGCCGGCGGCTCGGCCCCGACGTTGACGCCGACCTCCTCGAGCACGTCCGCGCTGCCGGACGACGACGACACGGAATAGTTGCCGTGCTTGGCGACCGGCACGCCCGCGCCGGCGGCGACGATCGCGCTCGTCGTCGAGACGTTGATCGTGTCGTAGTCGTCCCCGCCCGTGCCGCAGGTGTCGACCAGCGGCTCGCGGTCGGGCGAAATCGTCCGCGCGGCCTCGCGCATTCCCTGCGCAAAGCCCGCGATTTCGGCTTCCGTCTCGCCCTTCGCGCGCAGCGCCGCCAGCAGTGCGCCGATCTGGGCCTCCGTCGCGTCCTCGAAGACGGCCGTCGAAGCCGCTCGAGCGTCTTCCTGTGTCAGATCCTCGCCCTCGGTCACGCGTTCGACGTACTCCTTCATAGTGGACACCAATGTACGTAGTTGTCTTACAATGCCCAAATAAGTACATCAACTTAAGCGTGTCGGAGGCGCGGGTTGCGTGGGGCCGACTCCCGTACGGCGACTGATTCGAAACCTTCAATTACGGTGGCCGGCAACGATTGAGTGCAGACGACGTGGCGACGCGCCACGGTGCAAGCGAAACCAGGCGGGTTGGTGGTCTAGTCTGGTTATGACACCTCCTTGACATGGAGGAGGCCGGCAGTTCAAATCTGCCCCAACCCATTTTTGACGACACAATATTGACGAGCGGAGCGAGGAGTTCGTGTCGTCAACAATTGTACGGGTAATTTGAACCAGACGAGACGCGCGCAGCGATGCGAGCACGTCTCGGCGTGGTTCAAATCTGCCCCAACCCACTACTTCTGTCGCGAACAAATCCGTGAGCGACAGCCCGATTTTCGGCTTCGAAGCGTTCTCTCTGGTCTCTCGAGTCACCCTTCTCGAGGCGGTGATGCCGTCCAGCGTCCACTGGGGAACCGGCTCTGTGATGGGAACACATGGCTCTCCGCGACCGAACAGTAGAAAAAGCCGAGTCGACTGGTCCGGTGTATGGAGGTCGTAAGCCGGTTACTGGCGCTGCTCGTGTTGTTGCTGCTCGGAACGGGCCTGCGAACGACCGGCGTCCTGAACACGACGCGGACGGCCACGTTGAACGCCGTCGCGTACTACGTGGCGCTGCCGGCGCTGATCTTCGTCTCGACGTACGACCGCGATATCGGCGAGCTGCTGTCGCCGGCGCTGTTCGGCGGATTGCTCTTCGTCCTCTTCGCGACCGCAGGGATCGCCTGGCTCGTCCACCGCAATCGGTCGTCGACGCCGCGGCGCAGCGTGGCGATCGTCCAGTCCTACCACTCGAACCTCGGCTACCTCGGGCTCCCGCTGGTGGCCGCGACGTTCAACGACGACGTGACCGCGATCGCCAGCGTCGTCCTCGGCGTCGTCACGCTGACGCAGTTGCCGCTGACCATCATCGTCCTCTCGACGCTCAACGGCGCGGGGGCCGCGATCGGCGACGAAATCCGCGGGCTTGCAACCAACCCCGTTCTCGCGGCGCTGATCGGCGGCCTCGCGATCGGTTCCGTCGGCGTCTCGATCCCCGCCCCGGTGGCGTCGGGACTGGACGTGCTCGGGATGCTCTCGCTACCGCTGGCGCTGCTCTGCGTCGGCGCCTCGCTGCAGGTCGATCTGCCGTCGATCGACCTCGGCGCGACGGGGTCCGTGATCGCGCTCAAGATCGTCTGCATGCCCGTCATCGCGTGGTTCGTCTTCTCCGCGCTCGCCGTCGACGCGACGACGCTTACGGCGACCGTCGTGATGCTCGGGACGCCGTCAGCAGTCTCGACGTTCGTCTTCGCGACCGAACTCGGCGGCGACAAGGAGTTCGCGTCGCTGAACGTCTTCCTGACGACGCTGGTCTCGATCGCGACGCTGTTCGTCTTGATTACGCTCGTCGGCTGACGAGCGAACTGGTGGATTCTCCGGGCTCGAGGCGAACCGGCGACGAATTTTACCGATCGGTCTCGGTCCCCTGATCCGGAGACAAAACCGCGAGAAGAGCGCGCCGGCTGGAGCAGCGTCTATGAGAAGAACCGCTTGAGACGACCGAGAATGCCGCCTTCGTTCTGCTCGTTATCGGTACCGTTGTCCGTGCCGCTCGAGCCGTCAGTCCCGTCGACGGCCGCCTCGTTGCCGCCGTCGATCGACCCGGCCAGTGGGCCGGCGGCGGAACTCGTCGCAGCTCCGCTGACTTCCGCCGCACCGGTCTCGAGGTCGTCCATCGAGAGATCGACGTCGTCGATTTCGGGCGTAGACTCGCGCCCTTCGCCGGCTTCCGCGGCCCGGACGTCGGCGCCGGTGACGTCGCCGCGCTCGATGCGGGCGGCGAGGTCTTCCGCGTCTTCGTCGTCTTCGGCCGACGCCGGCTCCGCGTCCTGGATCGGCGTTGTACTCGAGTCGTCGGTCGTCGTCGATTCGGCAGTTACAGCCGCCTCGTCGCCGGCGCCAGTCTCCGCGGTCGTCTCGTCGGCCTCAGACGCGGAATCCGGCACTGCGGTTTCAGTCTCGGTCTGCGGCGCCGGGACGTCGTCCTCGTCGAACTCGGCCGCGACCGACTCGAGGGGATCCGAGTCGGATTCGACGGTCGTGGTGGTGACGGTCGTCCCGCTCGCGTCCGAACTGGCATCCGACGATTCGGTATCGGGCCCGCCCTCCGACTCGGCGTCGGTATCGTCGAGCGACGCGAGAATGTCGTCGACGCTCTTGTCCGAGACGACGCGGCGGGGACCGCCGCCGGGCTCGAGACTGTCGTTCTCGTCGACGTGTCCCCGCTCGTCCCCGTCTCTATCGCCGTCAGGGTCCGGTTCGTCGTCCCCTGACGGGTGTGATTGCTCGTTGCTCATTGTGAGGGTCTGGCGGTGCCGAGACCATAATCTTTCTCCCGTGGGTGCGTGAAAACGAGTCGACGTGTCTCGCGGGATCGGCGGTCGGGGTCACTCGGCCAGGGACGGCCGCGCCCGAACGACGTTGAGTACGGCGCCCACGAGGAGGATGATGCCGGCGAAGTAGAGCCAGGTGACGAACAGCAACACGGCGCCGACGGCGCCGTAGGCCTGGTACTGGCCGGCGTTGGCCGCGTAGATCTGAAACCCGATCTGGAGGATCGTCCAGCCGACGGCCGCGAAGACCGCTCCCGGCCAGACCTCGCCGACTGCGACCGGGACCGGCGGCAACACGTAGTAGATCGGCAGAAAGACCAAGACGAGCCCGAGCAACAGCGTCACCCAGCTCAGCGTGCCGGCGAAGGGGACGGCGTCGGCCGCGACGCTGAGCACGGCACCGATCGCGACCATCAGCGCGAGCGCGCCCGTGCCCGCGAGGATCACCGTGAGGCCGTCGCGGATTTGATCGAGCAGCGAGTCGTCCGCGACCTCGTCGTAGACCATGTCGAAGGCGAGACTGAGTCCGCGAAAGACCTTGAGCGCACCCCAGGTTGCGACGACGAGCGCGACGACGGTCGCCTCAGCGCGCCCCGATTCGGCCGAGAGGGCGTCGACGACGAGCGTTTCGCCGGCCTCCGGCAGGAAATCGCCGGCGACCAAGATCAGGCGTTCGGCCGCGTTCTCCCCGCCGACCAGCGAGCCGACGACGAGCGCGAGCAACACCATGGGAATCAGCGAAACGAACGCGTAGTAGGCGAAGCCCGCCGCGAGAAAGGTGATATCGCGGTCGCTCGCCGTCCGGTAGATCGCGGTGAGTGTCTCCCTCGCGTCCATGTCGATGTCACCGACTACGGAGGGCAGCCCAAAGAACCTCGGACTCGTTCGCAGCGAGTGTACTCGAGACGGCCGCTCGCCGACGGCCGACCATCACCACGTGAGACAGAAGTTGTGCGACGCGTAGACCGCGCCGTCGTCGCCGACGTAGACGCCGACGCCGCCCCGGTCCCAGCCGTGATCGCCGTGCTCCTCGAGGATGGCCTCCCGGTGGGCGGTGGAGTTCATCCACTGGTTGACCAGCCCGGTCGCGAGCCGTTCGGCGGTCTGGTACTCGACGACTTCGTTACCGCCGGGTCGTTCGACCGGTCTGTCGACCCACGTCAGCGCGATGTTCTCGCCGTAGGCGCGACAGTAGTCGTCGACCTCGGTAAAGCGGTCGTGCGGACCCTGGCCGTCGGGGTTCGTGTGCGCGAAGTAGTCCCGCCGGGCCATGTCGGCGCTGTGAGCGCGACCGACCGAGGCGACGGTTCCGTCCCACGCCAGCGGCTCGAGGCCGTGTTCGGCCCGGCGCTCGTTGACCTCGGCGTGGACGAAGTCCTCGACGGTCGCCGAGTCGATCGTCTCGACGTTGGTCTCGTAACTCGAGACGCCGGGATCGTCGGGATCCGTCACCTCGGGGTTGCGTTCGCCGGCCGGCGGCGGCGGCTCGGAGCTGGGACTCGGCGCCGAGCCCGGGACGCCCTCGATCCGGATGTCGTCGGGATCCTCGAGGTCCTCGAGGGTGATCGGCGAGACCAGCAGCGTGCCGACGGCGAGCGTGCCGATCAGCAGGATGACGACGGCGAGATTGAACAGGCCCCGCAGGAGCGCGCGGTCGGTGTCGTCATGCCGGTCGGCGTCCGCGCCGCTCGGCCGCGTCGACGGGTCTCGCCGGTCCATCGTGACTACGTGAATCCATCACGAATCGGCATAAGACACCCGCGGTCGGTTGCAGCGCGTGATAAGCAGCGGTGCGTGCTGTTCCGCGTCGTGGTGCGCTACCTACGCCTCGCCGGTGCCGAAGATCGTCTCGTGGA
Source organism: Halopiger xanaduensis SH-6 (assembly GCF_000217715.1). Lineage (GTDB taxonomy): Archaea > Halobacteriota > Halobacteria > Halobacteriales > Natrialbaceae > Halopiger > Halopiger xanaduensis. Next base: position 389,023 of record NC_015666.1, on the reverse strand, counting down.
TCCCGATCACGAGCCCCGGGACGACGGCCATGAAGAGGTGCTCCTCGAGCGGGATGCCGGCGATCTCGACGCCGGTCCGGAGTTTGATGTCGAAGACGCCGACGGCGAGGGTGTAGCGGTCCCAGACGTACGCGATCGGATACAGTGCGAGGATCGTGACCGCGGCCCTCCGGAGGGCGTTCGCTCGGTGCAGCAAGAGGGCGGCGACGGCCCCCCAGAACAGTTCGGTCGCGAGGTAGGTGTAGCGGCCGAAGACGCTGATGTCGACCATCACGCTCCCGGCTTCAACGCCGACGCCAAAAACCCCCGTACCGATCGCCGCTTGGATAAAACGGGCAGCACGTTAAATACCTCGGCGATAGTACGTATATCCAGAAGGATGAATATCGCTGATATCGCCACCCAGGAGTACATCGAAGTCGACGTCGGCACGCGCATGGGGAAGGTCCGTTCTATGTTCGAGGACGGCAACCCCAAAGGAATCATCGTCACTAACGACGGGGAGTACGAGGGCGTCATCAGCGAGCGGGAGGTCCTCCAGTCGCACGTCGAGGACGACGCCAAGGTGAAGGCGCTGACGAAGCCGAGCCGGAACGCGCCGGCCCCGAAGGTCGACCGCGAGGAAGACGTCCGCGAGACCGCCCGGGTCCTCATCGAGAGCAACGCGAAGGTCGCGCCGGTCTTCCAGAACGGCGAGCTCTGGGGCGTCATCACCGACGACGCCATCCTCGAGGCGGTCATCGACAACCTCGATACGCTGACCGTCGAGGACATCTACACCGCCGATCCGGTCACGATCGAGGAGGACGACGGCATCGGCCGGGCGATCAACTACCTCCGGGAGAACGGCATCTCTCGACTGCCGGTACTCAACGAGAACGGCTACCTCACCGGCGTCGTGACGACCCACGACATCGCCGACTTCGTCATTCGCGAGAGCCACTCGACGACGACCGGCGACCGGGTCGGCGACACCGATCGAATGCTCGACGTACCGGTCTACGACATCATGAACAGCCCCGTCGAGACGATCAACCTCGACGCCACCGCGAAAGACGCCGTCGAGGTCATGCTCGAGAAGGACTACGCGGGGCTGATCGTCACGCCCGAGGACGACGACCGCGTCGTCATCGGCGTCATCACCAAGACGGACGTCCTCCGGGCGCTGACCTTCACCGAGGAGGAGCGCATGGACGTCCAGATCACCAACATCTCGATGCTCGACACCATCACCCGGGAGGGAGTCGTCGAGGGCATCGAGGAGGTCGCAGACAAGTACCAGGACATGCAGGTCCACCACGCCCACGTCCGCTTCAAGGAACACAAGGAGAAACTCCGCGGCACCCCGCTGGTCCACTGTCAGATCCGCCTGCGCACGAACAAGGACCAGGTCGCCGGCACCGGCGAAGGTTACGGCGCCGAGAGCGCGTTCCGGGTGGCACTCGAGAAACTCGAGCGCAACGTCTTAGAGATGAAAGGCGTCGCGAGCGACGAGGAGTACCGCGGCCAGCTCCTCCGGAAGCTGAACGAACTGTAACGGTTCGACCCCCGCGACCAGACGCTACCGGGCGCTAAACAGCAACGATAACAGTTTCCGCTCGGCCGACCGCAGGTGTTCGTGGAAGGTCGTCGCCGACACGTCCATCTCGGCGGCCAGTTCTTCTCCCGTCGTTTTCCGCGGCCAGTCGTAAAACCCGTTCACGTACGCCAGCAGGAGCGCCTCGTGCTGGCGAGACGTCAGCATTCCCAGGACCGTCTCGTAGAGCTCCCGCTGCTGAAACAGCGGAACGGCGTACGACTTCTGGCGCCGAGCGACGATCTCCACCTCCGGGTACGCCGCCTGAAACTCGTCGATCACCTCCGAGGCGGAGTAGATCGACGGAATCTCCGCGACGATCCGAGCCGTTCCGTCGTGACTGCTCAACTCCGTCGGAATGGCTCCGGTATCGGTTAATCCGATCGTAAAAAATTCGCCCGCCGTCTCGATTCGAACCTCGATGATGGCGTCCTCGCCGCCGCTCACGACGCGGCCCTCGATCCCCTCGTACTCCTCGATCACCGCGAGAAACCGCTCCGGCGGCGCGCCGGAAACGCGATGGAAGATCGTGTAGGCACCGTCGCTGCGCGGCAGCAGCTGGATGAGCGTCACGTCGCCGCCGGTTGCCGCCGACATGGCGACGAGCGGATACCGGGGATCGGTAACCGTGAACTCGACTTCGACGACCGTATCGTCGGGGTTGTTTCCCTGTGACACGGTTACATACCTCTAGACGGCGGAGCGACTTACAGATTGGCGTGGCGTCCGGGACGGATCGGCGTCCGTTTCAGAGTTGCGGGCTCTCCTCGCCGCCCTCGAGGCCGCGATCCGTGATCCGGAACTGGACGGACTCGCCGGCGGGTTTCGATCGGTGTTTCTCGAGGGTCGCGCGCCGGTTGCCGCCGCGGAACCGCTCGAGGCGGAGGACGACGCCGGTCCAGTGCTCCAAGGTGTTGCCGCCCAGCGGCCGCGTTCGGTCGGAATCGGGGTCGGAGAAGACCTGATTCGTCAGCACGACCGCGAGGTCGTACTTGCGCGCGAGCGAGAGCAGGTGGGTCACCTGTCGTGCGACCGTGCGCAGCGCCTCGCCCTCGTCGCCGGCGCCGGTGCGCTCGAGGCGGTAGAAGCCGGTCGCGCTGTCTACGACGATCAGGTCCGCCCGCTCGGCGAACTCCTCGGCGTCGCGGACCGCTTCGGCCTGTTCCTCGAAGTCGAGCGCGTCCTCGATGACAATTCTCGAGGCGACGGTTTCGACGTCGACGTTGGTGTCGGTGTCGCCGGCTCCCGAATCCGAACCGTCGGACCGCGCGGTCGCAGACTCGCCCTCGACGCGAGCCGAGAGCAGTTGTTCAAATCGGTCGACCGAGACGCCCTCGGTGTCGATGTAGACCGCCGTCCCGTCGGCGACGGCCGTCTCGACGGCCGCCGAGAGCGCGAGGTTCGTCTTCCCCGCGGCCGGCGGCCCGTACACCTGCGTGACCGTCCCGCGTTCGAACCCCCCGCCGAGCAGCTCGTCGACCGGGCCACAGCCGGTCGGAATCGCCTCCTCGTTCACGGGCGTCCTTGGAGCGGTCGGCGCAAAAACCCCCCGAAACCCGTCGGCGCCGCGAGAAACGCCCGCCGTCGTCGGGATAGCTGGCGCTTGAGACGGCCCGCTCGGTCCAATCTGGACACGTACACGTTTATTCGGACCGGTCACGAAAGCCGACCCGTGATCGTCGTCGCAACGTCGGACTTCGAGGTGTACCACGGGGTCGTCAACGAGCTTCGCGACCGCGGGACCGAGTTCACGACCGTCGAACCCGACGAGGCCTTGCCCGAGCGGACCGCCGTCGTCGTCACCGGCGCCGACCACGCCGACGACTTCCCGGACGTCACCACGATCGTCGCCGACCCCGACGACCCGCGACGCGCCGTCGACCAGGCGCTGACCGCGGTCCGGGGCGACGACGGTCGGACGATCATCGGCGTCGATCCGGGCCGCAAACCCGGCATCGCCGTCCTCGCCGGCGAGATGGTCGTCGCCGCCTTCCAGGTGCCGCTGGCCGACGCCGTCGCGGTGATCAAGCGCGAGGCCGGCGAGGCCGCCGATCCGGTCGTCCGAATCGGCGACGGCTCCCGCCTCCAGAGTGCCAAACTCGTCAACGACCTCGAGGATGTCCGGGTCGAACTCGTCGACGAGACCGGCACGACGCCGTACCTCGGCACGGGTGCGCGCGGGATGGAGGACGTCCTCGCGGCGGTCAACATCGCGCGCCTCGAGGGCGAGGTGGTCGACACGCGGGAGATCGAACCGACCGCCGGCGAACTCCAGCGGATCAAGGACCGCTCGCGCGAGCAGAGCGAGCACAACCGCGCGATCGACGAGGTACTCGCCCGCCGGGTCGCGGTCGGCGAGTTGACGATCGACGAGGCGCTTGCCGAACACCGCGGCGACGCCGACCCGGCGGACGAAGACGCCGACGGGTAGGGTCCGCTCCGCCCTGCTCCTCGAGCGTTGGGTTCTCCTCGAGAGCGGCTCGCCAGTGCGTACAAGATGCGAATGCGGTCCGGAACTCGAGCGAACCGACGGGACGCCGGGGTCAACAGGACGTCGTCGTGTTCGTCTCGATCCCGCCGTCGGTAAACGAGACGACCGTCCGCGACTCCTCGCAGGGCGTTCCCGACCGCGAGATCGACGACGTGTTTCGGATCCCGCCGGCCTCGAGCGTCGTCTCGTAGGTTCCCGGCTCCCCGATGACGATCTCGAGGGCCGTCTCGGGGGACAGTTCGTTCGTTCCCTCGAGGACGGTGGTCCCGTCGCGATCGATTCGAATCGAGAGCTCCCGATCCCGATTCGACGCGTTCTCGATCGTGATGCGGTGGTAGACGGTCGCCCCCTCGTCGACCGGCTCCTCGTCGGCCGCCTTCTCACCGTCCCCTTTGTCAGCCGAGTCGTCGAGCGCCGTCGTGGTAATCGCCTCGAACGGACCGACCTCGAGCGTCTCGAAAGTCAGTTCCGCGTCGTCCTCGAGCACGTCGTCGCCCCCGTCCGTTTCAGTCTCATTCGCGGTCTCTGTGCCCGTCTCGCTTTCCGTCTCCGCCGTTTCGTTCCCCGCGGTCTCGCCGTCGCCGTCCGACGAGTCGTCGGCGGCGCCGAGACAGCCCGCGAGGAATCCGAGTCCGACGCCGGGTGCGATCCGAACGAGCGTGCGGCGGTCCATATCCGGAGGGGCCACACCGAGGGTAATACCACTTTTTCATCGGTTCGTGACCGTCACGCCTCCCGACGGACGGTCGGCCGGGTCGGCGTCGCCGCTTGGGGCTTGGGACGCCTCGAGCGCGGGCGCGAGAACGCGCCGGTGCGACGTGTAATCACGCGTGGGAACCGCGATCGGCAACCGATTTGGCTCCCCTTACCGCGCTGCCAGCCGTCGATCTTTCACTCCGGTCACACGATCGGACGGCGACTCGATCGCCGTGCAAAGTTTCGACTACAGCGTCGCAATCGCGTGTTTGGCTTGCAAACGATTGCCTTCGTTTATTCCCGCTTCCGGTGAATCGCCGCTGCCCGCTGCGGGCAGATACCCATGATTGGACGGAAGATCGGTCAGCGGTTACTTACGGCGATGGTCGTCGTCGGATTGCTGGCGATGACCTTCGGCATCGGAGCGGCAACAGCACAGGAAAGCGAATCGGTCTCGGAGTCGGTCGAGACCGGCGAAGCAACCGAGAACGTATCGGTTCAAAACGAGAGTTCGCAGACGATCGAGGAGAGTGTGACGGAGACCGAGACGTCATTTGCGACGGACGGAACCGGCGACCTATCTGACGAGGACGGCGACGCCGTCGACGGCGGTGACGACTTCATCGACACCGACTTCGGCACCGACATCGTCGACCAGACGCTCGCGAACGTCGGCGAGATGTTCGACTGATCGGTCTCGGTTCGATTCGCCTCGACGAGAACGCCTGTCTCAGTCCATTTTTTGGAACCGTACGCGCGACGCGCGTTTTGATTTTGGGCCGTCGCAGGAGCCGTCGTGCGGATAAGGCGGGACGGAATCATCGGTGACGCTCGCTGCCGACAGGAGTCGCGCGGCTCGATTCGCGGGACGGACGGCAAAAAACAGAATATCGAAACGGAGTCGGTAGCCGGTCGAACGACGATCGCGTAACGGTTCAGTTACGCTGCAGCCCAGAGGTTCGTCGCGGCGACGGACCCGAACTGGACGTTCTCGTTCTCCTGCATGGTCACCTGCGCAGCGTCGGCGTCATCTCCGTTTTCGGCTACGGCGATGGCGGCGTGCTGCTCGTTGACGTTCTCCTGCGTGATGAACTGCACCTGCGCGATCTGGGCGCTCGCGTGCTGCTGGGGATCGTTCGTCTGCTGCGCGTCGCTGTCGTACGAGATCCCTTCGATACCGTCGACGTCTTCGCCGCCAACGGTCACGCTCGTGGTCGAGGTCACGATCGCGTTCTCGTACTGGTGGCTCGGGCCGGCGTAGACGTTCAGCGCGTCGGCGGCGCCGACCTGCGAGTTGATGTTGGACTGGTAGGCCAACTGGACGGCGGTGGCGTTGCTCTCGTTGGTCGCGAGCGCCAGCGCCGTGTTCTGCAGGTTGACGTTCATCTGCTCGGCGGTCTGGTTCTGGGCCACTTCGGAGGTGGCCGTCTGGACCTTCTCGTCGCTCTTCTTGTGGTGGTCGCCCTCCTTGTCGGCGAGCAGCGTCTCGACCGAGCGCTCGGTGTCGAGGACCTGGGTGTCGTCGTCGAGACCGGCCGTGGCGACGTTCATGCCGCCGAGCGACTGGATGACGTTTTCGGCGGTCGCGTTGCCGATCTGTTCGTTGAGGTTGGTCTGCTCCGTCATCTGGATCGCGGTCGCGACGCTGTCGTTGCCGACGGCGATCGCAACGGCGCCGTCCTGCTGGTTGATGTTCTCCTGGCTGACGGCCTGGCCCTGCTGGACCGCCGCTTCTGCGGCCTGGTCCTCGAACTGACCGTTGCCCGTGTAGACGTTGGTCGCGTTCGCGACGCCCTGTTGCAGGTTCTCGTTGGACTGCTGGGACTGCTGGAGCGCGGTCGCTTCGCTGCCGTTCTCCGCGATCGCGAACGCGATGTTCTGCTCGTTGTAGTTGAGCTGGGCAACTTCCTGGACCTGCGTCACTTCGGCTTCGGCCGTCTGGTCGGCGTTGTCGATCTCGGGCTTGTGGCCCTTCTTGTCGGCGATGCCCCAGCCGTCGAACGACTTGCCGTCGCCGTCGCCGATGAGGATCGTGACCTCGCCGACGTCCTCGAACTCCGTCTGGACCGCCTGCGTGTTGTCCGCGTTCGCGTCCGCGTACTGTTCGTTATCGTTGTACTGCGAGGCCTCCTGCACCGCCGTGGCCTCGCCGCCGTCGATCGAGATCGACGTCGCGTTCTCCTGCTGGTTGATGTTGACCTGGTCGACGTCCTGGTACTGGGAGATCTCGACGTCGTCCATCTGATCGCCGGACGCGTGCTCCTCGATGTACTCCTCGAGGGTCATGTCTCCCAGCTCGGCGCCGAAGACCAGGTACAGGCCTTCGTCGTCCTCGAGCGCGTAGGGCGTACCAGCGCTGCCGTCGCCCTCAGTCTCGGCGTCTTCGGCGGCTGCGGCCGCCGGCACGCCGACCGAGAGCATCGCTACGGCGACTATACATGCCATAAGAACCGTCGTACACTGTGAACGTATCGTCGTCGTGTTTGTCATGATTCGTTTGACGTGAACCGTGAGAGTCTTCCTTTCTGTAACTCCACGGCGTGAACCGTCGTATCCCGATGACAGACTTTGTTATCTGTCAGTTTCGGCAAATATGAAGCGACCTACCGTTCCGAAGGGTGGAACTTACGACCGGAAGGGGGAAACTTCGATCGCGGCCCGCTCGATCTGATGGTGTGCTAACCCATCTCAAATGCTATACAGCCGTCACTGACGGTCTCGAGGTCTCGAAATCGCCGGCTACGTATCGAAATTGGGGACTGTTTCACGGCGCAAAGGCCGTGGTTACTGGAAGCCGGTCGCAAACCCTCGCAGTTCATACTCGGTATTTCGGGGACGGCACCGCGTGATGCCGTTGCCGGAACGAGGAACGAACGGTTCGCTAAGCTGATCGTATCGATTGGGAGGGACAGTTGCAGCGAGTGAAAGCCGACCCAACAGATAGAGATCAACGGTTGCAGAACTTCTAATGCGAGTCTTCCCCTGAAACTGTGGTCCGGGTTGAAGTGGAACTCCGTGATGAGCAGCGACTGGGCAACGCGTCACAGCGGGGATGCGTCGGGAGTCGGTTGGTACCTCCCGCGACGAGCGGCGGCCTGCGGATAGCGGTCGACGCTCCGTTGCGGAGCTGGTACCCCCGTGTGATGCGTGCCTCATAAACACGAAACTCATCAATATGAAGCGCGCACTCGCAATCACACTGACGGTAGCGATGATCGCCGTTGCGGCGATGGCACTCGCTGGAACGGCAGCTGCACAGGACAACGGAGACAACGAAACCGACGATCTCTTCGACGGAGACCTCCTCGATCAGGACGTCGATGCGGAGCAGGACATCGAGTCCGGTGACGCGACGACCGAAGTGAGCGTCGACCAGACCAACAACAACGCGCAGACGGCCAGCGCGACGTCCGGTGACGCGGTCGCTGGTAGCTCCGGTAACGGCGGCGGTGCCGGCGCTGCGGGCGCCGCGGATCACGCTAAGTACAAGAGCGGTAGCGGTGCCGGCGCTACGGCTACCGATAACGGTGCCAGCACTGGCGCTACGGCGTTCTCCACTGCTGAAGTCGCGCAGAACCAGGACGTCGACCAGACCAACGCTGCGCAGATCGACGCTAATGCGGACTCGAGCGTCGACGCCGAGCAGAACGTCGAACCCGAACAGGAAGTCGAAGTCGAAGATAACGAAGTCAACGCCGGTGACGGTGTCGACGACGGCACTGACAACGGTAACGAGACCGTCGACCTGAGCGAGGACTCGATCGCTGACATCGTCGATGCGATCAATGCTGACGTCGACCTGAACGCAACTGAAGGATAAACCCGGTCCATATTCGTTCTGCTTATTTTTTGATGTGTTGACTTGCGGTGAGGGTCCTAGCTAGTGGAAGTGAGTACAGTCGTTTCTGCCTGTTGAATCACACTTCGATTCGACAAATCGACTTTTCGAGCAACTACCTTCGGTCCTCGCACTCGGCACTGACGTCGTAAATCTCGCCGTCGGCATCGCTCGCTATTTCACAGTCACTTCGTGGGTTTCGCCGTCGAGTACCAACCCTCCGTCTCGAACTCTTGCTGTGCAATCCATCGATGCGTCGCCCCGATCCCTGCATTACGAACACCTAATGTCCCGTCTTCTCGGTCAGCGCTCGAGCGACGCGCTGGCGATGCCTGGGTTTGCAGATGATCTTCACGAGGTCGCCAGGGCGGAACTTCTTCATCATCGCCGGCAGGATCGAAACGCCACGCTCGCCCGCGTCCATAAATTCGTCCTGTAGGCTATGACTTTCGGCGTCGCGTGGCTCGAGGTTCGTCTCGAGGACGGCGATGTCGTCGGTCACGAGCACCCCTCTCGTTCCGGCCGACGAGCGCCCGGAGCACGTCTGGGTGTGGATCGAGGTCGAAGCTGTCGGCGCCGTGGCTCGAGCCTCGATCTCGAGCGACGGGCGGTTCTCGTCTCGTTCGAAGGTGTAGTATTAGGAACAATGAAATCTCCATCAGCAGAAACAGATCAACAGCTGTAGCACTTCTAATTCGAGTCTTCCCCTGAAACTGTAGTTCGGGTTGAAGTGGGACTCCGTGATGAGCAGCGACTGGGCAACGCGTCACAGGGGATGCGTCGGGAGTCGGTTGGTACCTCCCGTGACGAGCGGCGGCCCGCGGAAAGGGTCGAGCTCGGTTGCGGAGCGGTACTCCCGTGTGATGCGTGCCTCATAAACAGCAAAAATTCAACTATGAAGCGCGCACTCGCAATCACACTGACGGTAGCGATGGTCGCCCTTGCGGCGATGGCACTCGCTGGAACGGCAGCGGCACAGGATAACGATACCGACACGGACGATCTCTTCGACGGAGACCTCCTTGACCAGGATGTCGAGGCGATTCAGGACATCGAGTCCGGTGACGCGACGACCGAAGTGAGCGTCGACCAGACCAACAACAACGCGCAGACGGCCAGCGCGACGTCCGGTGACGCGCTCGCCGTTGGCGGCTCCGGCTCTGGTGGCGCTGCTGCGGGCGCTGCGGACCACGCCAAACAAAAGAGCGGCGGTGCCGGCGGCGCTGCGGCTACCGATAACGGTGCCGGTACTGGCGCGACGGCGTTCTCCACCGCTGAAGTCGCGCAGAACCAGGACGTCGACCAGACCAACGCTGCTGACGTCGACGCGACTGCTGACTCGAGCGTCGACGCCGAGCAGGACGTCGAGCCCGAACAGGAAATCGACGTCGAGGATAACATCTTCGGCGCCGATGACGGTGCTGACGACGAGAACGAAACTGACGGCGACGACGGTACTAACGGCGACGACGGTACTAACGGCGACGACGGTACTAACGGCGACGACGGTGTCAGTGAAGAGGATGTCTCCGCATTCGAGACTTCCGCTGGCGTCTTCGTCATCGTTGACGGTGAGCAATTCGGTCCCTTCGATGATGCTTCGGACGCATCGGACTTCCTTGATGCGCAGTTCGACCTCGACCTTGACGTCGACGGTCTTCTCTGAATAGTCCTGCCACTTTCCAACACCTGATTATTTATTTGATATAACGTAGCTCGGTAGTCGTAACTCCTCGAGCGTCGGTAAGTCAAATTACGTTTGTAATCCAACTGTCGCCGTATTCTGCTTCGTTACCGTAACCTCCGCCGCGGAGTCACGGTACGTGATTTCGTCAGGAAGGCAAAAACGATCAATAGAGTGATTTCTATCTCAGAATTCGTCTCTACGATTTGTCGGACTCTGGTCTTCCGCTCGCCGAATCACCTCACGAATCGACAATTCGGTTTCTCGAGCAACCGCCTTCGCGTCCTCGTACTCGGCACTCACGTCGTAAACCTCGCCGTCGGCGTCACTCGCGATTTTCACGGTCACCTCGTAGGTCTCTCCCTCGAGTTCCAACTCTACCGTCTCGAACTCCCGCCGTGCGATCCACCGATGTGTCGCCCCCGCATCGCGAACCCCGAGCGTCCCCGTCTCCTCGGCGAGCGCTCGAGCGACGCGCTGCCGATCCTCGGGCTTGCAGATAACCTTCACGAGGTGGCCCGGGCGGGACTTCTTCATCGTCGCCGGAAGAATCGAAACGTCTCGCGCGCCCGCGTCCGAGAGCGTCTCCTGCAGGCCGCCCAGCACTTCCGGCGTTGCATCGTCGAGGTTCGTCTCGAGGACGGCGATGTCGTCCTTCACGAGCGAGCCGTCACCTCGGCCGACGAGCGCCCGGAGCACGTTCGGGTGCGGATCGAGGTCGTAGCCGCCGGCGCCGTAGCCCGACGCCTCGAGCTCGAGCGAGGGGAGTTCGTCGACGCCCTCGGCGAAGTGCGCGAGGATCGCCGCGCCGGTCGGGGTCAGCAGTTCGCGGTCGACGGGCCCGCCGCGCAGCGACCAGTCGGCCTCCCGGGCGATTTCGACCACCGCCGGCGTGGGGACGGGGTACTCGCCGTGGCTCATCCCGACGGTGCCGCCGCCGGTCGAAAGCGGCGTCGTGACGATCCGGTCCGGCTCGAGGTCGTGGACCAGCGCCGCCGCGCCGACGACGTCCGCGATGGCGTCGTCGGCTCCGACCTCGTGGAAGTGAATGTCCTCTAGGGTCTCGCCGTGGACGCTGGCTTCGGCCTCGCCGAGCCGTTTGAAGATCGCGAGCGCGTCGTCTTCGACGGCGGCGGGGAGGGCCATGTCCGCGACGATCTCGCGGACTTCCCGATAGCTGCGGTGCGGTCCGTGACCCTCGGCGTGGACGTGGTCGTGGTCGCCGTCGCTCGAGTGGCCGTCCGCGTGATTGTGGTCGTCGTGGCCGTGATCGTGCTCGTGTCTCGAATGATCGTGACCGTCGTGCTGGTGGCTGTGTTCGTCGTGCTCGTGTTCGTGACCGCTCGAGTCACCTGATTCACCGGTCAACACCACGTCGACCGTCGTCGACGCGATCCCGCACTTGACCGTCTCGGCGATCCGGTACTCGATCTCGAGGGTGGCTTCGACCGCCTCGAGAGCGTCGGGATCGGCCCCGGCGTCGACCAGGGCGGCGAGGAGCATGTCGCCGCTGGCACCCATGCGGCCGTCGAACGCGAGGACGTTCGGACCCGTGTTCGTGGTCATACGTACGCCGGGGAGGTGAACGGCAAAAAAGCCATCTGCTCGCCGATCCGGTCCCGCCAAAACCGTCCGATGCCGTCACATCTATGTAGCCACCTCCCTAACTCTGACGTGGTAGCATCTAGCACAACTAGAGCTAGCAAAAAACCTATCCGATCACGAATCGGAGTGACTCACATCGCCGTCCATCCCGAATCATGAACGAAGTTCAACTGGAGGTTGCCAAAGCGTACCCGAACGACTCGGGTCGTGGTATCGCCCGACTCGACCCGGACACGCTGTTGCATTTGAAGCTGAGTCCGGGCGACATCATCGAGATCGAAGGTGCGGACACCACCGCCGCGAAGGTGTGGCGCGCCGACCGGCAGGACTGGAACACGGACACCGTCCGCATCGACGGTTTCACCCGGCAGAACGCCGACGTGGGCATCGGCGAGCGGGTGACGATCCGGAAGGCCGAAGCGACGAAGGCCGACAAACTCACCCTCGCGCCGCCGGAGGAGGCGTCGGTCCAGTTCGGCTCAGACGCCGCCGGCATGGTCAAACGGCAGATCCTGAAGCGGCCGGTCGTCGGCCGCGACATCGTCCCCGTAATGAGCTCGACGAACCATCCCTTCATGCGGTCCCCGGGGCAGGCCATCCCGCTGATCGCGGTCGAAACGGAACCGGAAGGGGTGGTCCTCATCACTGAGGACACCGACGTCGAACTCCGCGAGGAGCCCATTTCGGGCTTCGAGAAGACCGGCGGCGGCATCACCTACGAGGACATCGGCGGACTCCAGAGCGAGATCCAGCGGGTCCGGGAGATGGTCGAACTCCCGATGAAGCACCCGCAGATCTTCAAGAAGCTCGGCATCGAGCCGCCGCAGGGCGTCCTCCTGCACGGCCCGCCGGGCACCGGGAAGACGCTGCTCGCGAAGGCCGTCGCTAACGAGACCTCCGCGAGTTTCTTCTCCATCGCGGGCCCGGAGATCATCTCCAAGTACTACGGCGAGTCCGAACAGCAGTTACGCGAGATCTTCGAGGACGCGACCGAGGAGTCGCCGTCGATCATCTTCATCGACGAACTCGACTCCATCGCCCCCAAACGGGAGGACGTCACCGGCGAGGTCGAACGCCGCGTCGTCGCCCAGTTGCTGACCATGATGGACGGCCTCGAGTCGCGCGGGCAGGTCATCGTCATCGCGGCGACCAACCGCGTCGACTCGGTCGACCCCGCGCTGCGTCGTCCGGGTCGGTTCGACCGCGAGATCGAGATCGGCGTCCCCGACGAGACCGGCCGCGAGGAAATCCTCCAGATCCACACCCGCGGCATGCCGCTGTCGGACGACGTCAACCTCGGTCACCTCGCCGACGAGACCCACGGCTTCGTCGGCGCCGACATCGAGAGCCTGACGAAGGAGGCCGCGATGAAGGCCCTGCGGCGGTACCTCCCCGAGATCGACCTCGACGAGGAGGACATTCCGCCGAGCCTGATCGACCGGATGATCGTCAAGCGCGAAGACTTCCGCGGCGCCTTAAACGAGGTGGAGCCGTCGGCGATGCGGGAGGTCCTCGTCGAACTCCCGAAGATCTCCTGGGACGACGTCGGCGGCCTCAACGAGGCTAAAGAGCAGGTCCAGGAATCCGTCGAGTGGCCCCTCTCGAGCCCCGAGCGGTTCGACCGGCTGGGCGTCGATCCGCCGGCCGGGGTCCTGCTGTACGGGCCGCCGGGCACCGGGAAGACGCTGATGGCGAAGGCCGTCGCCAACGAGACGAACGCGAACTTCATCTCGGTGCGCGGCCCGCAGCTACTCTCGAAGTGGGTCGGCGAATCGGAGAAGGCCATCCGGCAGACCTTCCGCAAGGCCCGGCAGGTCTCGCCGACGGTGATCTTCTTCGACGAGCTCGACGCCCTCGCACCCGGTCGCGGCGGCGGCGAGACTGGTTCGAACGTCTCCGAGCGGGTCGTCAACCAGCTGCTGACCGAACTCGACGGCCTCGAGGACATGGAGGACGTGATGGTCATCGGCGCGACCAACCGGCCCGACATGATCGACCCCGCACTGTTGCGCTCGGGTCGGTTCGACCGCCTCGTGATGATCGGCGAGCCCGACGTCGAGGGCCGCGAGCGCATCCTCGAGATCCACACCGAGGATACGCCGCTGGCCGCCGACGTCTCGCTGCGGGAAATCGCCGAGATCACGGACGGCTACGTCGGCAGCGACCTCGAGTCGATCGCCCGCGAGGCGGCGATCGAGGCGCTGCGCGAGGACGAGGAAGCGGACGTCGTCGAGATGCGCCACTTCCGGCAGGCGATGGAGAACGTCCGGCCGACGATCACCGAGGACATCCTCGACTACTACGAGCGCATCGAGGACGAGTTCCAGGGCGGCTCGGGCGGCCCGGAACCGACCGGTCGTCGCGGCAGCCGGATCGGCTTCCAGTAACCGCGGCGCACCGCTTGGCCTCCCTCCGCACCCGCACTACCTGACGCCGCTCGTGGACGGCGAGCGGTTTCGGATCGTTCTTTTGTACGTTGTCCTCGGATCGACGGCGTCGCGCCAACTCGTTCGGAAGGTCTACGGTCTCTGGACCGCCGGAGAGGACTCCGTGTAGTGGGCCCATAATCCGGTATTAGATGCCGGTAGCTGTCACTTACTCCCGCGTTCTTGCAGTGTGTGACCAAGTAACACTGCCTGCGGATCGGTTATCCGGATCGTCGCCTCGAGCCGCAGTACGAACGGTTATCGATAGTACACCCCGCTGTACTCGCGTGAATCGCGGCTAGCGGATCGAAAGCGTCGCGCCGATATATGGGGCTCGAACACGGTATTTCGACCGTCTCAGGTGTTTCGATGTCGGATTCCTCAGCGACGCGCGATCGGCGGTCGACCTCGAGTTCGCCCTCGATCGGCGACGGGGCGGGCAGCGCCGACAGCGGCGACGACCACCGCCTCGAGCGAGCGGCGCCGACGATCGCATCCTCGGTCCGGAAGACGTGTTTCTGGGGGGCGATCCTGTTGCCGTTCCTCCACGTGCCGCTGTTGCTCACCGGGTTGGCGACGCCGCCGGAGACGGCGGTGTTTTTCGCGCTGGTGACGGTCAACTTCGCCGCACTCTACGTCGGCCACGCCTACGAGAAGGACACGGAGTAGCGTCGGCGGTCGCGGTTGCGGTTGCGTTTGTGGTCGCCGACTGCCGACCGCCGTCAGTCGCCCGACACCCACCGCTGCACGTGGCCGAACTCCTCCCGGATCGCCCGCCGCTTCACGAGGAGGAACCCGACGACGATCAGGCCGAACCCGAACAGCGTCATCGCGTCGACGACCTCGTCCAGATAGAGCCAGCCGACGACCGCGGCGAAGATCGGCGCGACGTACGATACCATGTTGATCTCGACGGCGCCGAGCCGCTCGAGCAGGTCGAAGTACAGCAGGAAGCCGATCGCGCTCGCGCCGACCGCCAGGTACGCGAGCGCGCCGAGGGCCTGCGGGTCGGTCCAGGTCGCCGGCTCGAATGGCTCGCCGAGCGCGAGGCTCACGCCGTGGAGCAGGAGGGCGCCGCCGAGCATCGACCAGGCTTCCATCGTCTCGATGGGCAGCGAGGCGTCGATACGGCGGGTCAGCACGCTCCCGAGGGCGAACGACGCCGCGGCCAGAAAGACCAGCAGTTTGGCGACGGCGTCGGTCGCGAACAGGTTCGAGGGATCGGGCTGGGCGATGACCGCCACCCCGACGAGTCCGATACAGACGCCGGCCAT
The DNA here is from genome assembly GCF_000217715.1 of Halopiger xanaduensis SH-6. GTDB lineage: Archaea > Halobacteriota > Halobacteria > Halobacteriales > Natrialbaceae > Halopiger > Halopiger xanaduensis. The sequence goes on along the minus strand of NC_015666.1, from coordinate 373,433 downwards.
GCCCGCGGGCGAGAGGGCGTCCGAGGGCATCAGCAGTCGCGCGAAGCCGGTCGTGAGGACCGGCGAGAGGCTGACGACGATCGAGGCGGCGGCAGCGGTCGTGTGCTGCTGGCCGACGAAGAGGAACGCGTGGTAGGCGGCGATCAACAGCGCGGCGCCGACCGCCGCAGTCGCCCACTCGTCGCGTCCCCTGGGGTACCACGTCTCGCCGTCCGCGCCGTCCGCACCGCCGACGGCGTACGCCGCGTAACCGAGCATCAGGAGGCCCGCGACGTCGTACCGCAGCGCCGCGAACAGCACCGGCGGAAGATGCTCGAGGCCGGCGCTGATCGCGACGAACGCGGTTCCCCAGAGGGCCGACAACACCAGGAAGAGTCCGAAGTTCCGATAGCGGCTCACAGCGGCGGTTACCGCGGCACCGTTCAATGTGTTTCGATTCGAATCACGTCGTGCTCGAGGACGTCGGCCCAGCCGAGACCGGTCACTCGGTCACCGGTTCTGGCGGACTGGGGTTGGGTACGGGTATAGTGTCGGATACGAGGTTCAGACGGTGCTATCTCGATGGTCTCGGCCGGTGTCAATAGGAGAAGAGAAGCCGCGAATGCGCTGCGGTACCGGGAGGGTAGTATCGCGCCCGTCGCAGTCGAGTATCGACGTCGGCTCCCGGCCGCTTACAGGACCGGCCGCTTGCGGATCTCCGGGACGTCCTCGGTCTGTTTGAATTGCTTCAGCAGCGGTTTGATGTCGTCGAAGCCCTCGGCGAGGACGATGTCGCCGCTTCGGAGGTCGTACTCGACGATGTCGTAGTCGGCGAGGCGGGGCAGGTGGTTGTGGACCAGCGTCACGTACACGCGCTGGCGGGCTTCCTTCTCGATCGTTTCGATCGGTTGCTCGTGTTCCCAGGCGGTGATCTGCGTGATGAGATCCTCGATGTTCTTCTCGCCGTCCTCCGCAAGCAGGTAGAGCAGGTAGCGTCGCTTCGATTCTGCGAGTAAGGAACAGGCGGCCTCCATCCGAGTGGCGCTCGTCGTCATAGTAGAGTGGATGCATCGGGTGGTATTACACCTACTGCCAATACAGATAGGAGCGCTGCGCCGTACAATCAGCGATTTTGATTGAAAACGGCTGCACGGAAGAGCGGGAGAATACCGGCTACGAGGCGGGGCTGCCACCTCACTCGCGCCACGAACTGGGGTCGACGGCGTTCGGCGGCGACTCGCCGTAGAGGTGGCAGGCGACCGGCCGGTGCTGTTCGGGCGCGGACTGCTCGTCGGTTCGCAGATCGGGGTGGGCGCGCTCGCAGACGCTCTCGTACTCCGCTCGCAGTCGCTCGGCCGCGGCGTCCCAGTCCGAGGTAGCCAGTTCCGCGAGCGCCTCCTCGACGATCTCGTCGTGGGGCGACGGCAGGTCCCGATCGAGCAAACGCTCTTTCAGCGCCGCGACGAACGCCGGCACGTCCGCCTCCGGGACCGGGCCGTCCTCGAGCGCGAACTGTCCGTCCTCGCCGACCGACTCGAGGGAGATGTCCTCCCCTTCGATCCGCTGGCGGAGGTCCATGAGCTCGCGGTACGTCTCCTGTTCGATCTCGAGGTCTTCGGGCGGGATCACCGCGGGACAGCGGGTGCGGAATCGGCAGCCGCTGGGCGGATCCCGCGGCGAGGGGACGTCGCCGGTGAGCGTCTCCCGGTCGCGTTCGCGTTCGTCCGTCGAGGCCCGCGGCACGCTCTCGAGCAGCGCCTTCGTGTAGGGGTGTTTCGGTACCTCGAAGAGGTCGGCGACGGGGCCGATCTCGACGATCTCGCCGAGGTACATCACGGCGACGCGGTCGCAGACGTGGCGGATCACCGAGAGGTCGTGGCTGATCAGCAGGTAGGTGAGGTCGAACTCGTCTTGCAGGTCGTCCAGCAGGTTCAGGACCTGCGCCTGCACGGAGACGTCGAGCGCCGAGGTCGGCTCGTCGAGCACGAGGAAGTCGGGCTCGAGGGCCAGCGCGCGGGCGATGCCGATGCGCTGGCGCTGCCCGCCGGAGAACTCGTGGGGGTAGCGGTCGAGTTGGTCGACCGAGAGGCCGACCCGCTCGAGCAGGTCCCGAACTCGCTCGCGGCGTTCGTCCTCGGTGCCGACGTCGTGGATGTCCAGGGGCTGCTGGACGATGTCGCCGATCGTCATCCGCGGGTCGAGACTCGAGAACGGGTCCTGGAAGACGACCTGCGCGTCGGTGCGGAACTCGGTGAGGGCCTCGCCCGCGAGGTCGTAGACGTTCTGTCCCTCGAACTCGACGCGGCCGTCGGTCGGCTCCTGGAGTCGGAGCAGCGTCTCGCCGGTGGTCGACTTCCCGCAGCCGGACTCGCCGACGAGGCCGAGCGTCTCGCCCTCGTAGATGTCGAAGCTGACGCCGTCGACGGCGCGGACGGCGACCCGATCGTTTCCGAGCAGCCGGTCGAGCAGCGAGTCGTTCTCCCAGAAGTACTTCTGGAGGTTTCGGACGCGGACGAGCGGCTCGTGCGATCGTCGCTCGACCGCTGCATCATCGTCTGTATCTGCGTCTGTGTCCGCGTTCGTCCCTGATTGCGGCGTGTCAGTGCTCATCGCAGTTCACCTCCGGTGCCCGCATCGTCGGCGGCGGGTTGCGCCCGATCGTCCGCCGTCGCTTCGCCGGGCTCCGCGTCCTCGGGATCGGCGTGTTTGTCCCCCGCCGGCCGTTCGTCCTCGCCGAAGTAGCCGTCGGGCAGCGCCCGCGACTCCTGATACGCCGTTTCGGCGAGCACGCAGCGGGCTGCGTGGTACTCGCTCCCGTCGGCGTCGTACTCCGGCGGATGCTCGAGGCAGTCCTCCATGGCCTTCGGGCAGCGGTCCGCGAAGTGACACCGATCCCCCATCTCGTGGTCGAGGAGGCTCGGCACGTTGCCGGGGATCGGCTCGAGGCGACCGCCCGCGTCCTCGAGGTCCGGAATCGAGCCGAGCAGCCCCTCAGTGTAGGGGTGGACGTGGTCGTCGAAGACGTCCTCGAGCGTGCCGCGTTCGACGATCTCGCCGGCGTACATCACGCCGACGCGGTCGCACATCCGCGCGATGACGCCGAGGTTGTGGGTGATCAGCAGGATCGTCATGCCCGTTTCCTCCTGGAGTTCGTCCAGCAGGTCGAGCACCTGCGCCTGGATCGTCACGTCCAGCGCGGTCGTCGGCTCGTCGGCGATCAGCACGTCGGGTTCGCCGGCCAACGCCTGCGCGATCATCGCCCGCTGGAGCATCCCGCCGGAGTACTCGTGGGGGTACTCGTCGGCCCGTTCGACCGGGTCGGGGATGCCGACCAGCTCGAGCAGTTCGACCGCGCGCTCGCGGCTCTCCTCGGTGACGTACTTCTGGGAGGGGAGGACGGTCGAGAGCACGAAGTTGCCCAGCGAGTACTCCGACGACTCGGTCCGGGAGCGCGTCGAGCGGGGGTTGGCGCTGGCCCGGCGCTGGACTTCCACGGCCTCGGCGAGCTGTTCGCCGACCGTGAGGCTCGGGTTGAAGCTGCTCTCGGGGTCCTGGAAGATCATGCTGAAGGAGGTTCCCCGGAGCGAGCGGCGGATCCGTTCGGGGATCGCCTGCAGGTCGACGAAGTTTCCGTCGACCGCCTCCGGATGGTCCTCGCGGACCCGGTCGGCCAGATCGGCGTCGTTGAACTCGATCGTCCCGTCGACGATCTCGCCGGGCGAGTCGATGAGGTCCATGATCGATCGGGCGGTAACGCTCTTGCCGGAGCCGCTCTCGCCGACGATGCCGAAGACCTCGCCCCGCTCGATCCGCAGATCGAGGTCGTCGACGGCGTTTACCTGTCCCTGTTCAGTAAAGTAGCGAGTCGAGAGTCCGGTGACGCGAACGATATCTTCGGGCATCTTCGTCTTAGACACCTCCTTCGCCCTCGATGTTCGGGTCGAGGGAGTCCCGTAGCCAGTCGCCGAGCAGATTGATGCTGATCACTGCGAGCACGATCGCGATCCCGGGGATCGTCGAGACCCACCAGGCGGTCCGCAAGTAGTCCTGGCCCTGGCTGATCTCGTACCCCCACGAGAGCGTCGTCCCGGAGAACCCGAGATAGGAGAGTGAGCTCTCGAGGAGGATGATCGCCGCGACCTGCAGCGTCGCGAGCACGATGATCGGCGTGAGGCTGTTCGGCAGGACGTGCTTGAGGAGGATCGTCCGGTTGCTCGCGCCGAGGCTCCTGGCGGCTTTGACGTACTCCTCGTTGCGGATCGAGAGCGCTTCGCCGCGGGCGACGCGGGCGAACCAGACCCAGTTGACCAAGGCGACGACGAGGGTCACGGTCCCCGGAAGCACGGCGTACTCGGGCATCCCGTCGACGAGCCCCGACAGCACGATCGGATCCGGGATGTACTGCACGCTCCGCCCGAAGACGCCGATCAGCGCGATCGCGAGCACGAGCGACGGGAACGCCAGCATGATGTCGGCGATCCGCATCATCGAGTCGTCGATCCGGCCGCTGAAGTAGCCCGCGACCAGCCCGAACGGCACGCCGACCGCCGCGGCCAGACCGGTTCCGATCAGGCCGACCAGCAGCGACGTTCGAGCGCCGTAGAGCAGCCGCGAGTAGACGTCCTGCCCGAGGTTGTTCGTTCCGAGAATGTGCTCCGGCGTCGATTCGACGGTGTGGGAGACCCGTTCCCGGCCGTCGTCGGTGTCCTCCCAGGTGTGGGTTTCGTAGTCGAAGCCGATCGGCGGGTACGAACTCCCCTCCTCGTCGAAGTAGCCGGTCGTGTTCGGGTTGTGCGTCGCGAGTATCGGTGCGAACGTCGCGACCAGGATGATCACGACGGCGATCGAGAGCCCGAGTTTCGCCATCAGGCTCCGGTCGAACTCCCGCTTGAGGTTCGATTTGAGTCGGTCCGAGATCATTCGTCGGTCACCCGCGGATTGAGCGTCGCGTACAGCGCGTCGACGACGACGTTGATGACGACGAACCCGACGCCGATGAAGATGAGCACGCCCTGGATGACGGGCCAGTCACCGGCGTAGAGCGCGTCGATCAGTCGGCGGCCGAGGCCGGGCCAGTCGAAAACGGATTCGGTGATGACGGCGCCGCCGATCAGCGTCCCCAGTTGCAGGCCGAGCACCGTGATGATCGGGATCATCGTGTTCCGCAGGACGTGCTTGAACCGGATCAGGACGCCCGGCAGCCCCTTCGCCTCGGTCGCCGTCACGTACGGTTTCCCGAGTTCGTCGATCATCCCGCTTCTGGTCAGCCGCGTGATCAGCGCCGTGAAGTACGTCCCCAGCGTGATCGCGGGGAGCGTTACGTGTCTGAACCAGGTGATGAGGTCGTTGAAGTAGCCCGTCGTCACCAGCGAGTACACCGCCGTCCCGAAGCCGACCGGGCGCTGGCTCACCGGGAAGACGCCGAGTTGGACCGGGAGCAGCAGGATCAACATGATCCCCAGCCAGAAGTTCGGCGTACTGATCCCGACCAGCGAGAACAGCGTCGCCCCGTAGTCGGCGGGGTCGTGCCGTCTGGTCGCGCTGATGACGCCCAGCGGGATGGCGATCCCGATCGCGACGATCGTCGCCGCGATCGCCAACTCGAGGGTCGCCGGGACGCGCTCGAGGACCATGACGGTCACGTCGCGACGCGATTGGTACGAGTAGCCCAGGTCGCCGACGAGGACGCCCTGGACGTAGTCGACGTACTGGACGTAGAGCGGTTCGTTCAATCCCATCTCCTGGCGGATCTGTTCGCGCACCTCGGGGGACGTCGACGGATCGACGATCAGATCGATCGGGTCCCCCGGGGCGACCGCTCTGAGGCCGAACGTCACCGTAATGACGCCCCAGATGACGAACACGCCCTGGAGAAGACGTTTTATCAGAAACTTGGCGAGAGACATCGATTCCTTTTACCTGACAGTTGTTGGGGTGGTGTGCGAGTACACCTCTTTCGAACTCCGGCGCGGCGGTCGACCGGCAACGTGCTGACGGTCGACGCCGTTTCGTCGGCGTTCGATAGCCGGATGGCGATTCGGAGGGCGATTCTCGTTTCGCGACCGGTTATCGGTTACGTGCTCATCTCGTCCAGCAAGATGCTCTCGTCGGCGCGGGGGTCCCAGTCGACGTCGGAGCGGATCCCGTAGATGCTCTCCTCGCGGTGGAGGAAGACCCACGGCGCCGCCTCGTGGAGGTCGGCGTTGATCTCCTGGAGCAACTGCTCGCGCTCGTCCGGATCGCTCGTCTGCTGGCTCTCGAGGATCTTCTCCTCGATCTCCTCGTCCTCGAAGTTGTAGGCGGCCTGGCCGCTGACGAACCACGGCGCGAGTCCGTAGTCCGCGTCGTAGGTCGGGTTGCCCCAGCCGATGAGGAAGAAGTCCGGCGAGGTCGACGGATCGGCGTCGAGGGACGACTCGGTGATCGTCTCGAAGTCCGTGATCTGGAAGTCGCACGAGACGTTCTCGAGTTGGTCGATCTGCTGGGCCGCGGTTTCGGCGACCTCCGTGTCGTTGAGGTAGCGCCCCTCGGGCGACTCGAGGGTGATCTCGACGCCGCTGTAGCCGCTGTCCTCGACGAGCTGTTCGGCCTGCTCGAGGTCGTGCGGGTACGGGTCGAGGTCGTCGTTGTAGCCGAAGATCCCCTCGGGGATCGGCTGGGAGGTCGGCGAGCCGAAGCCGTCGAGAACGTTCTCGATGATCGCGTCGACGTCGACGGCGTAGTTCATCGCCTGGCGGAACTCCTGGCTGTCGAACGGCTCGTCGTCGTTGGGCATGACCAGAAAGATGTTCCGGAGGCTGGTGACGGTCCGCACCTCGACGTCCTCGGCCTCGTCGATGTTGGCGACGTCCGACGGCGGCACGTTGACGACCAGATCGCTCTCGCCGGTCTCGAGTTCGGAGACGCGGGTGCTCGCCTCGCTGGCGCCGCGGAACCGAACCGGATCGAGGTCCGGGGTCTCGCCCCAGTAGTCGTCGAACGTGGTGAACGTGATCTCCTCGTCCGGCGTGTACTCGTCGACCTGGTAGGGACCGGTGCCGTTCAACTCGTCGGTGACCGGCTGCTCGCGCTCTTCCATCCACTCCTGGCTGACGACGGTGGCGACGGTGGCCACGTTGAACTCGACGATCGAGGGGACCGACTCGTGTTCGATCAGGACCGTCGTGTCGTCCGGGGCTTCGGCGCCGACGACGCCGGGGTAGCGGTCGGCCTGCTCGCTCGCGATGCCGACCTCCTCGTCGACGGCGCGGTTGATCGTGTACGCGACGTCCGACGCCGTCATCTCCTGGCCCTCGTGGAAGACGACGTCGTCCCGCACGGTCAGTTCCATCGTGCTGTCGTCGGGGTGAGTCCACTCCTCGACGATGCGCGGCTCGAGTTCGCCGTCGGGCGTGATGTCCCACAGCGGCTCGTAGACCTGATCGAGCACGTTGTAGGTCGGGGCGTCGTTGTGGCCGTTCGGGTCGACGGTCGTGGCGAACTCGCCCTGGGTCACGACGAATTCGTCGTTCGAACTGCCGCCGGAATCGTCGATACAGCCTGCAATCGAGGTAAGTCCGGCAGTCGTCGCGATGCCGGTAAGCTGGAGGAATCGTCGCCGATCCAATTCGTTATGTCTAGCACCCTGCATACCCGAGAATTACAGCGATCCCACTTATACATAGTGGTAACAACTACCATGTTGTGGTGTTTTGTGAACATATCTCCACCGAGGTTCGGGGTCAGTAGCCGAGAGGAACAGCGATTCGGCGGCTGAATCCAGGGGTAAGTTTAAGAAATCCTCGGTTCGTACTACGGGTATGGCCGCTCACGGCCGGTCCGCACTGCGGGACCTGTTCGACGAGTCGCCCACGCCCCACATCGCCCACCCGCCTCGGACCCACCATCGAGACTTCTACGTCGCTACCGATGGGTCCTTCCGCGAGTCGGGCGGTGGCCTGGGCGCCGTCATCGAAACGCGCGACGGCACCCGCGTCGCACGCATCGCGACCGCGGATACGCCGCCGGACAACAACGTTGCCGAGTACCGAGCGCTGCATCTCGGCCTCGACGTCCTCGCCGCGCGAGCGCCCCGCGACGCCCGCGTCGGCGTCCTCGTCGACCACGACGCGCTCGCGAGCAACGTCAACACTGCCATCCTCGCGACGAACCACCCCGACGGCAAGCCGCCGCAACCGCTCTCGGTGCCGGCGGCGACGCGGTATCACTGGCGCGGGATCGAAGCCCGGCTCAGCGGCTTCGACGAGGTTCGCGCGGCGCGGATCGACAGCGATCAGAACCCCGCGCACCCGCTCGCGAACACGCCGGACCGGTACCGACACGTCAATCAGGAACCCGACCGCTGCGTGCTCCCCGAGCCCCTCGAGTCCCGAACGGCGTCGGGTGCCGGGACGGGACCCGGAGCGAACCCCAACGAGGACGCCGAGTTCCCGCCGCCGTCTCGCGCCGATCGCCACAGCACCAGCACTAGCGCCGGGGCTGGCGGGAGCGGGCGCGCCTCCGACTGACGAACCACACCCCACACACCGCGCACACCGCGCGCATCCACTCGACAATCGTCACCGTTATTCCGCCACCGCAGAGAGTCGTCTCCGATGAGTCTTCGCGTCGCCGCCGCCGCACCCTTCATCCAAAACGGGACCACTCGCCTCGAGGAAGGCGAGTTCGTCGTCGCGCTCTCGCTGGATCGGGACTGGTTCTCGCCCGATCAGGCCAAGCGCCTGATCGACATCGCGACGCGCGAGGGACTGCTCGAGCGCGACGGTGACGACCTCGTGGCCGGATTCGACCCGTCGGAGGTGACGGTCCCGGAGGAGTTCGTCCCCGACGAAGACATTCTGCAGGAGCGGTCGGCGTTCGAACGGGTGCTCGACGCGCTCGTCGCCGACGGCGCGGAGAAACACGAGGCCGTCGGCGCGATCAACGCCCTCCAGGGCGACCTCGGCGTCACGATCGAGGCGGCCGCGGTCGTCTACGCCCGCCGCGAGGGGCTCGACGTGGACGATATCGCGCCGATCGCCCGCGACGCGATCGTCGAGGCCGGGACGGAAGCCGAACCCGAAGAGCGTTAGTCTCCGCCGGCCCGACGACCCGCATGGTCGAGGATCGGATCACCGACGGCACGCGGATCGCACAGCTGTTGTCTTCGGAACTCGACGGCCGCGAGGACGGCGGCCTCGAGCGCGTCGCCGTCACCAACGCCGACCGCGACGTCGAACCGACGGCGGACGGGGCGCGGGCGTACGACGTCTCGTTGTATCGCTCGCGTTCCGAAGCTGATACCGACGAGTCCGACGAGGACGAGACCCGACTCGCGCAGGTGTTCGTCCAGGAGGACCGTGCCCGCCTCGAGTTCACCGAGGGGCAGGACGTCGCGGCCGAGGCTGCGGGCGACCTCGAGCTACGCGTCCGGCCGAAGGCGACTCGCCCGCCGCGAACGCTGGTGTTCGTCGAGAGCGGCGCCGAGGTCAAGCGAGCGACGGACGCGGTTCAGGAAGCGGTTCGATCGGTCGCGACAACCGACTAGGCGTTTCCATCACCCGCCGATGAGAGATTAGATTTCGGTTCGCTCGAGGGAACCGGTACTCGCCTGGATCAGTCGGACGGTCTCCGCGGGAGCGTCCCAGTGCGGGTAGTGGCCACTCCCCTCGAACCAGTGTAATCGAGCGTCGGGGAACCGAGCCGTCGCGCGCGTCGCCTGCCGGGGAAGCGTTACCAGATCCTTGCGACCCCACCCGATCACGACTGGGCCCGGCGCGTCGGCCGTTCCCGGCTGCCCGGGGCCGAACGCCAGCCGCCGCAGCAGTTCGTCGAACACGGGCGAGTCGGCGAACGTTCGCAACTCTTCTCGGGCGACGTCGGCCGGGAGTTCCCACGGGCGCGCCGAGAGCTGGGCCAGAAGCAGGGTTCGACCCGCGGCGCTTTCGGTAAGCGGGGTCAACACCGGCTGGAGCAACCGGACGAGGCGGATCGACGGGGCGAGCGTCGCGTAGAAGAAGTACCGCTCCCAGCCCGTCCAGAATCCGCCGGGATCGAGCGCCACGGTCGCGCCGACGACCCCCCGACGCGCGAGTTCGAGGACCAGCCGTCCGCCCATCGAGTTTCCAACGATATCGACCCCGCGGAGATCGTTCGCCTCGAGAAACGACGTGACGGCGTCGGTCAGCGTCTCGATCGACGTCTCGCCGGGCGACGGCGGCGTGGCGCCGTGGCCGGGGAGATCGACCGCGATCACCTCGCGCTCGGCGGCCAGGTCGTCGAGGACCGGCAACCACGTCCGCCAACTGCCGCCTAGGCCGTGAACGAGGACGAGCGGCTCTCCCGTCCCTCGTCGTATGTGGTTTAATGGCATACTCTACGGAGTCGGTCCACTCCCGTAGAACTTCGCCCTGCCTCTCGCGTAGCACAGTGCTCCGCCGCGTTCCGTCTCCGCGAGTCCCTTACCTGTGGGACGAAAGATGTTGAGAGGCCGATGCGGGTCACTCGAGGTCCGCGAGCACCGCCGGCAGCGCCGTCGCGATCTCGCGCTGCTCCACGTGGGCGACCGCCCGCGAATCCGGATCGGGGCCGTCCTCGAGCAGCACCTGCACCGGGGTCATGCCGGCGTTGGTCGCGCCGGTGACGTCGGCGTCGACGTCGTCGCCGACGTAGACCGCGTCGGCCGGATCGACGTCCAACTCCGCCGCGATCGCCTCGAACGCGCGGGGGTCGGGTTTGCCGGCCTCGAGTTCGCCCGTGACCAGCGCCGCGTCGAAGGCGTCCTCCCAACCGAGCGTCTCGAGTTTGTCCCGCTGGGCGCGCACGGGGCCGTTGGTGAGCAGGCCGACGCGGTACTCGGTCCGGAGGTCCGCGAGCATCGCTTCGACGCCGGGGAGCGGCTCGAGCGCGTCCGCGATCGTCTCGCGGTAGGCCGTCGCGACGGCGGCCGGATCGGCGTCGCTCTCGCGGTCGGCCAGCAGGTCCGCGAAGATCGGCTCGCGCGACTCCCGCGTGAGGTGCCGGCCGTGGACCTCGAGGTAGTCCTCGCGCGAGAGCGACGGGGCGCCGACGGCGTCGACGGCGTCCTGTAGAATGGTCTCCCGGTCCCGGGTCGGTACCGCGAGCGTGTAGTCGAGGTCGAAGACGACCGCCTGTGGCATCGTAGCAGGTATGGCGGCCTCGAGCGGGTTCAAGGTATCCCTTCGGCTCGAGCGTCAGGAGAGGGCGACCACGACCACGGCCACAACCACAACCACGATTTCGACCCCGAACCGGACCCGGCGCGGCCGTCAGTCGCCGCCCGTTTGTGCCTGCGTCCCGGCGCGGGCCTCGAGTCGCGGCACGACGACGGATTCGATCCGGTCGGCGTACTGCATGAGCGAGGTGCCGAGGACGCTCATGACCAAGACGTAGCCGACGGCGAACGCGTAGATGTCCGCGGCGACGCCCTCCGCGAGGCCGGTGCCGGCCCCCTGGAGCGCCAGACTCGCGATGATCAGCGAGAACTCGCCGCGGGTTGACATCCCGAGGCCGACGCGGACCGACCGGCGCTCGCTTAAGTCGTAGATCCGACCGCCGAGGTAGCCGCTGACCAGTTTCGTCGGCGTCGTCGCGATCACCGCGACCGCGATGAGCCCCGCGACGCCGAGGAACAGCGACGGATCGGTAACGAGCCCGATCCAGAAGAAGAAGATCGCCGCGAAGGCGTCCCGCAGCGGCTCGAGCAGGTTCTCTAAGTCGTGGACGTGGTCGGTCGAGGAGAAGGCCATGCCGACGAAGAAGGCGGCGACGGCCTCGCTGACCCCGAGCGAGAGCGCGGCGCCCGCGATCAGCAGCGTGACGCCGAGCGCCCGGAGCACGACGAACTCGTGGGAGTCGGTGTCCAGACCGCGCTGGAACCACTCGGTGCCCAGGTAGACCAGCAGGAGGAGCGCGAGGATGAAGCCGACGGCGATCCCGATCTGTCCGAGCGCCGCGCCGACGTCTCCGCTGCCGAGCACCAGCGCGGTCGCGACGGACAGGTAGACGGCGATAAAGAGGTCCTCGAAGACCAGCGTTCCGAGCATCGCGTCGGACTCGTCGTTGGCGATCCAGCCCAGATCGAGCAGCGACTTCGTGATGATCGCCGACGAGGAGATATAGACGATTCCGGCGGTGAGGAAGGCCGGCAGGAACGCGCCGAACAGCGCGTAGCCGAGCACCAGCCCGACGCCGAAGTTGATCGCGAGGTCGACCGTCCCCGCTTTCCCGATGCGCTCCTTCGAGGCGAGGAGCCGGCCCAGGTTGAACTCGAGGCCGAGGAAGAACAGCAGCAGGACGATCCCGATCTCGTGACCGACGTAGATGAAGTCGGTCTCGACGAGCGCGAGGTCCGACCCGTGGGGCACGAGGTCCATTCCGAGCAGGGCCGGGAAGTCGACGGTGCCGAGGACGTGCTCGCCGAGCAGCATGCCGACGAGGATGTAAAACGGGATCACCGACTGGTTGATTCGGTTCGCGAGGTAACCGGCGACGGCGACGGCCACGAAGAGGACGCCGACGTCGATCAGCGCGGTCGATTCAGCAGTTGCCACTCGCGGTCACCTCCGGCGGAACGAATGCGAACATCGGTCGGTTAAATCTCGTCACCCAGCAGGGTTTCGAACTCGGCGCACTCCTCCCGCTCACCGACGACGACGAGGGTGTCGCCGACCTCGAGAACCGTCTCCGGCGTCGGCGGCGAGATCAGGTCGTCGCCGCGCTGGATCGCGATGACGGAAACGCCCGTTCGCTCCCGTATCGCCGCTTCTTCGAGGGTCTGGCCGGCGATCTCGGCCGTGTCGGTGACGTTGAACCACTCGAGGAAGGTATCGTCCGAGAGCATCGTCTCCACGGCCTCGGCCTGCACCGGCTGGAAGTACGCGCCCTCCAGAATCGTCCCGACCTTGCGTGCGAGCCGGTCCGACACCTCGAACAGTTTGTCGCCGTCGGCGTCCGGATTCTCCTTCAGGTACACCTCCCGCTTCCCCGTGTTGTGCGTGACGATGACGAGTCGTTCGTCGTTCTCGAGTTCGACCTCGAACTTCTTCCCGACGCCGGGGAGGTCGCTCTCGTAGATGGTCATACGTCAACGAGGGGGTGCAGCGATAATAAAGACGGTGTTGAACCGCACGCGGTGACCGAGAACTGGGCGCCCGTGGCTCGATTAGTCGGCCAGCCCCTCGATGAGAAACTCCGCGGACGCGAGGTTCGTCGCCAGCGCGGTATCGCGGACGTCGCAGATCCGCAAGAGTGCGGAGATATCCGGCTCGTGGGGCTGGGCGCGCAGCGGATCCCGTAGGAAGACGACGCCGTCGAGCTTCTCCTCCGCGACCTCCGCGCCGATCATCATGTCGCCGCCCAGCGGGCCCGACTCCTTGCGTTCGATCTCGAGGTCGGTCGCCTCCATGAGGCGTTTGCCGGTCGTTCCGGTCGCGATCAGTTCGTACTCGCGCAGTTGCTCCTCGTGGTTCTGCGCGAACTCGATCAGGTCCGGCTTCTTCTCGTCGTGTGCAATGAGTGCAACGCGGGTCATACCGGACGGACGGGTGCCGGGAAAATAAGCGTAGGCGACTCGCGGCGTCGCCGTACTCGGCTTCGGCACCTCGGCTCGGCACCGTCGCCCTCCCCCACCCGCAGACCGCTTCCCCCTACAACCGGCAACCGCGAGCGGAGACGGAACGATTTACTGTTCCTCCGGCGCGAGTATCGGAGACGATGACCGCGAACGCACACGACCTGCAGTCCCACCACGTCGGAATCACCGTCGAGGACCTCGAGGCCGTCCTGCCCTTTTACCGCGACGTCCTCGGCTTCGACGTCGCCGATCGGTTCCAGGTCGACGGCGAAGCCTTTTCGACGGCCGTCGGCGTCGACGACGCCGCCGCGAACTTCGTCCACCTCGAGGCGGACGGCATCCGCGTCGAGATCGTCGAGTACGAGCCCCAGGCTCGAGCGTCGCCGGACGCCGGACTCAATCAGCCGGGAGCGAAGCATCTCGGTTTCACGGTCGCGGACCTCGAGTCGTTCTACGCCGACCTGCCGGACGATGTCGAGACACTCAGCGAACCGCAGACGACCGCGACGGGGAACTCGATTCTGTTCCTGCGAGATCCCGAGGACAATCTCGTGGAAGTGCTCGAGATCGCTGAATAGTCGGCGTCAGCGACGCCACAATCCCTAGCTCTGCCAGTACGCCCGCGTCAGCAACACGAGCACCGGGAAGATCTCGAGGCGGCCGATCCACATGTAGACGATCATCAGCCCCTTCGAGGAGAGCGGGAAATCGTTGTAGCCGCCCATCGGCCCGGTAACGGTTCCGAGTCCTGGGCCGATGTTGCCAAGCGTCGCGATCGACGCGCCCACGATGTCGATCACCTCGAAGTCGGGGTCGGCGTACAGGCCAACGCGAGCGGCGTCCACCGCGAGGAGCGCGATGCCGACGAAGAAGAGCACGAGGAACAACAGGGAGAAGGAGTAGATTCCGCGAACCGCGTCCTCGTCGAGAATCCGTCCGTTCATCCGCACGGGGCGGACGGCCTCCGGGTGGATCGTCGTGAAGATCTCTCGGCGGAACGTCTTCAGGATCACCAGCCACCGGAGGACCTTGATCCCGCCGCCGGTCGACCCCGTCGAGCCGCCGATGAACATCGCGAACAGGAGCAGTCCCTTCGTCGGACCGTTCCACTGGGCGAAGTCGATATTTGCGTACCCCGTCGAGTTGACCAGCGACGCGATCTGGAACGTCGCGTAGCGGGCCGACCGCTCGAGGTTCCCGCCGATCTGCCCGTCCGGCCCCTCGAGCGTCGAATAGAAGAGCATGGCCGTGCCGACGATCGAGAGGACGGTGACGGCGCCGAGATAGAGCCGGAACTCGTTGTCCCGGAGCATCGTTCGCGGATCGCCCGAGACGACGTGCCACCAGAGCACGAAGTTGACCCCGGCGATGAACATGAACGGGACCACGAGCCACTGCACGACCGGCGAGAACGCCTCGATACTCCTGGCTTCCGGCGAGAAGCCGCCGGTCGGCAGCGTCGTGAGTCCGTGGGCGACGGCGTTGTACGCGTCCATGCTCGGCGCGTAGCCGGCCAGGTGCGCCGCGTACAGCAAGGTGATGTAGAGGACGGTGAACCCGACGTAGGCGATCCACAGAACCCGGGCGGTCTCGGCGATGTGTGGTGTGAGCTTCGAGACCCCCGGCCCGGGCGTCTCGGCCTCCATCAGCTGGGCGCCGCCGACGGCCATCTGCGAGAGGATCGCGACCGCGAGGACGATGATCCCCATGCCGCCGACCCACTGGGTCAGCTGGCGCCACATCAACATTGCCCGGGAGTGGGTCTCGAAGGAGATATCGCCCATGACGGTCGCTCCGGTCGTCGTGAACCCGCTCATGCTCTCGAAGAGGGCGTTGACCGGATGGGCGACGGTCCCGTTGCCCGCGAGGACGAACGGGACGGCGCCGAACACCGCCGCGAACAGCCACGTGAGCGCGACGACCATGAACGCCTCGCGGGCGCCCGGATCCGGCTCGGGCTCGAGTCGGCGCAGCGCGAGGCCGAAGCCGGCGGTCGCCGCCATCGTGACGACGAACAACCAGAGGTCGTCGCCGCCGTACAGCAGGGCGGTGACGATCGGTACGACGTACGCGAGCGAGAGAAAGGCGAGGATGGTACCGACGAGGCTCAGCCCGGACCGCCAGTCGACTCGCAGGGTGTATCGCATCTCAGATCGCCTCGACGACCTCGTCGAGCACCGCCGCGTCGACGAAGACGACGACGTGATCGCCCGGTTCGATGACCGTTCCGCCGCGGGGCGTCACGAGTTCGCCAGCCCGGGAGATCGCGCCGATGACGACGCGGTCCGGGAGGTGCGTCGTCGCGTCGACGATCGTCTCGCCCGCGAGGACGCTGTCCGGCGCGACCTCGAACTCGATTACCTCCGCGCGGTCGTGTTCCAACATCGCGACCTTCTCGGTGCGGCCGGCCCGCGTGAAGCGGACGATCTCCTCGGCGGTCTCCTCGCGCGGATTGATCGCGACGTCGACGCCGACCGTCTCGAACAGCTCCGCGTACTCCAAGTTCTCGATGACGGCGACGGTGCGGTCGACGCCGAGACGCTTGGCCAGCAGCGAGACGAGCAGGTTCTTCTCGTCGCCGTCGAGCGCGGCGATGACGACGTCGGCCTCGTCGACGTGCTCGCGCGCGAGGAAGTCGGCGTCGGTCGCGTCGCTTTCCATCACCAGCGTGTCCGGAAGGGCCTCGGCAACCTCGCGAGCACGGTCGTGATCCCGCTCGATCAGGCGCGGTCGGTAGCCGTGGTCCTCGAACTCGCGGGCGGCCTGGAAGCCGATCTCGCTGGCGCCGACGATGACGACTTCGTCGGCGTCGTCGCTCGCGACCGGGACGACGTCCTGCGCGAAGTCGCTGACGGAGTCGGCGCTGCCGATGACGACGACCCGATCGCCGGCTCGCAACACGGCGTCCCCGCGGGCGACGATCATGTCGTCGTCGCGGAAGATGGCCGCGAACGTCAGGGAGTCGTAACAGTCGGCCTCCTCGACGGTCGTATCGACGATCGGGCTATCGGCGTCGATCTCGAACTCCGCCATCCGGACGAGGCCGCCGACGAACGTGTCGACGTCCTGCGACGACGGAAGGCCCGAGATGCGGAAGATCGTCTGAGCCGTCAGCAGGTCGGTACAGACCATGAAGTCGACGCCGAACGCGCCCTGGGACCCTTCCCAGGTTTCCAGCAGCGTCCGCCGCCTGACCCGTGCGATCGTGAACGCGTCGCTGACCGTCTTCGTCGCGCCGCAGACGACGACGTTCGACTCGTCGCTGTCGGTACAGGCGATGACCAGGTCGGCCCGCTCGACGTCCGCCTCGCGGAGCGTCTCGAGCTCGGTCCCGTCGCCCTCGAGCGCGAGGACGTCCAGCGAGTACGTGAGCTCCTCGACGACGTCGCCGTCCCGATCGACGATGACGACGTCGTGCGAGTCATCCAGATTGGCGGCGATCGCGCGACCGACTTCGCCGGCACCGACGATGACTACGCGCACGGTAGTCCCTCCATTTCTACGCATCGTTTTGCCGGTATCAAGAAATGTCTTACGACGCGTTTTCGAAAGCGAATCGTCGATATCGGCAGAACAGTGCCCTAAGACGCTCGCATATCGAAATTCGGGCGCCGGACCCGAACCGACGTTTGTATTTCCGGATCGAAACCGGACCGTCGTTTTCGATCCGTTGTTCGTAGGCGCCGTCTCGACGCCGACGCGGTCGGCGTTCCGAACCGATTATTGTTCCGGACCGTCCATCTCGGCACACTCGATGCGAATCCGTGTCGACTGGCGCTCGAGTTGTAGCCTCTCGGGGACGGTGCTAAAGTGGATCGCGGTCCCGCTCGCGGTGCCGCTCTTGCTCGCCGTCGTCGACGGTGACGACGTCCTCCCGTTCGCGGCCGCCGTAGTGGTGACGGTCGTCCTGGGGGCGGCCCTCGAACTGTTGAGCGACGACCGCGAACTCGGCCAGCGGGAGGGGTTCCTGATGGTCGCGTTCACGTGGCTCAGCGTCGGCCTCGTCGGGGCGATCCCGTTCTATCTGGCGGGGCTCGCCGCCGGCCCCGACTCCGCGTTCTACAGCCTCGTCAACGCCGCTTTCGAGAGCATGAGCGGGCTCACGACGACGGGGGCAACGATCATGAACGGCTGGGACTTCGCGAACCAGTCGCGCGCGATCTTGCTCTGGCGCCAGATCCTCCAGTGGCTCGGCGGCCTCGGCATCCTGATCGTCGCGATCGGCCTGCTGTCGAACCTGATGGTCGGGGGCGCCCAGTTGATGGAGACGGAGACGCAGACCAAGAACGTCACCAAGCTGACCCCGCAGATCGAGAGCACGGCGCGGCTCATCTGGGGGCTGTACGTCGGGCTGACGGTCCTGGCGGCGGCGACGTTCTACGCCCTGCAGCTTCTCGGACTCGCGGAGAACATGCACCTCTTCAACGCCGTCGCCCACGCCCTCACCAGCGTCTCGACTGCCGGCTTCTCGCCCGAAGCCGAGAGCATCGCCGCGTTCGAGCCGATCGTGCAGTGGGCGATCACGCCGTTCATGCTGCTGGGCGCGACCAACTTCGTGCTGCTGTACTACGTCGTGCAGGGCGATTTCGAACGGCCGCTCGAGTCCGAGGAGCTTCGCTTCTACCTCGGTCTCGTCGTCGGGATCAGCGCGATCGTCGCGTTCATCATCGGCATCGACCCCGAGATGGACTTCGGGCTCGAGGCGACGATCAGACACGGCGTCTTCAACGTCGTCTCGATGGTGACGACGACGGGCTACGCCTCGGCGAACTTCGACCTCTGGACCGCGGGGGCGAAACACGTGCTCTTCCTGTGTATGTTCCTCGGCGGCATGGCCGGCAGCACGACCTGCTCGATCAAGACGCTGCGGTGGCTCGTGATCGTCAAGGGGCTGTACCGCAACTTCTTCACGTCGATCCACCCGGAGGCGGTCCGCCCCGTCCGGCTGGGCGACGGCGTCGTCGACGAGGAGACGATCACCGACATCTTCGCCTACGTGATGCTCGCGATCGTGATCTTCTTCCTGCTGACGGTGCTGATCGTCGTCGACGCCGCTCGATCGGGGACGACGGTCACCGAGTTCGAGGCGCTCGGCGCCGCCGCGTCGATCTTCCTCAACATCGGGCCCGCGTTCGGCATGGCCGGCCCCATGGACAACTACGCCGGCTTCCCCGCCACGACGCGCGCCGTCATGGTGATCATGATGTGGATCGGCCGTATCGAGATCATTCCGGTGCTCGTGTTGTTGCTGCCGGCGTACTGGCAGTCCTGATCGCGGGTTCCGATCACCGTGCCCGTCCGCAGCGGTTCCGATTCGAAAGTAATTGCGCCGTTCGTTCCGGAATGAAAAGTACTGGGGTTATATATTCCGCCATCGCACAGGGTGGCGTATGACCGAGCGAACCGGCGGCGACTACCGGCTCGACGAGATCGATCGTCGGATCGTCTACGCACTCATGGGCGACGCGCGCAACACCGCCGCACCCGCGATCGCCGAGGAAGTGAGCGTCTCGCCCGCGACGATCCGCAACCGGATCGCGAAACTCGAGGAGCACGGCGTCATCGAGGGCTACCACGCGACCGTCGACTTCGAACGCGCCGACGGCTCGCTGATGAACCTGTTCCTGTGTCACGCGCCCTTCGACGAGGTCGAAGGACTCGCCCGCCGGGTCGGCACGGTTCCCGGCGTCGTCAACGTCCGCGAACTGATGGGCGGGCGGATGAACCTCCACGTCCTCGCCGTCGGGACGGACACCTCCGACCTCCGGCGGATCGGCCGCGAACTCGAGAAGATGAACGTCGAGATCGAGGACGAGTTTCTCCTGCAGAACGAGCACACCTTCCCGTACGCGCCGTACGGTCCGGCCGACGGCCGCCGGCGCGAACCGCTGACCGACTACATCAGCCTCACCGGCGGCGCAGAGGTCGTCGAGGTGACCGTCGCCGAGGACGCGCCGATCGCCGGCCGCACGCTCGAGGAAGCCGACGACGACGGCATCCTCGACGATCACACGCTCGTGATCGCCATCGAGCGCGACGACGACGTGATCACGCCCCACGGCGACACCGAGATTCGACCGTACGACGTCGTCACGGTGTTCTCGCCGACCGACGCGGACGAGCCCGCGCTCCGCGGGTTCCGCGGCCCGGACGGCGACGTCGAGTCGACACGGGTACGCTGAGATGCCGCTCGGCCGATTCCTCCCCGAGTTTCTCCGACAGGCGAACGGCGGGGACGAGACCGAGGCGACCGCCGGGACGGTCATCTACGAGTGTCGCCACTGCGGGACGGATTTCGACGAGCCGTGCGACCGGTGTCCCGTCTGCGGCGCGACGGAGATCGCGACTTACGAGTTCGGATCGGGAACGGCGACCGAATCCGAGTCGAAGCCGGAGTCGGAGCCGAAATCGGAATCGGAACCGGACGACCCGGCGGCCGACTGACGGCAGGCGAGCGTCGACCGAACCTGTTCGACTTCGGTCTCGCACGTCGGACAGAACTGCTTCTCGTCGGCGATATAGACGGTTCCGCACGCCGAACAGTGGAAGAGATTCCCGGGCGCGTCGACCCGGCTCTCGTCTTCGGCCCGGTCGTCCGCCTCGGACGCCGTCGGCTCCGATCCGTCGATGGCCGAGCGGACGCGGTCGACGAGACGCTCGAGAGACGACTGGGTCGAAAGCGTAGATCTGATTCCCATACACGGGCCAACCAGTATCCGATCGAAATAGATACCGTCTAAAGAATTTGGACTTCTCGTACCGTTCAAATAGCTAATATGTGTACTCTCATCCGGATAGCAACCTTTTCGACCGTCGCGGGGCCACTCGCTGCCATGAACTTCTTCGACCGGCTGCACGACCGCATCCGAACGGTCGACAGCGTCGTCAGCGTCGGGCTCGACCCCGACCTCGACCGGCTCCCAGACCTCCTCGAGGAGTACGACCTCCCCCGCTGGGCCTTCAACCGGCGGATCATCGACGCGACCCACGAACACGCCGCCGTCTTCAAACCCAACGCCGCCTTCTACGAGGATCCGGACGGCTGGCGCGCCCTGGAGGAGACCGTCGCGTACGCGCACGGGAAAAACGTCCCCGTCCTGCTCGACGCGAAGCGCGCCGATATCGGGAACACGACCCGACAGTACGCCAAACTGCTCGAGACCGTCGACGCGATCACGGTCAACCCCTACATGGGCCGGGACTCGCTGCAGCCGTTCCTCGCCGACGCGGAGTCGGGCGTGTTCGTCCTCTGTCGCACGTCCAACCCGGGCGGCGCAGACATTCAGGACCTGGAACTCGAGACCGGCGAACCGGTCTACGAGCGGGTCGCGGCGCTGGCCGACCTCTGGAACGAGAACGACAACGTCGGCCTCGTCGTCGGCGCGACCCAACCCGAGGAACTCGAGGAACTGCGCGAACAGGTTCCCGACCTCCCCTTCCTCGTGCCGGGAATCGGCGCGCAGGGCGGCGACGCGGAGGCGGCCGTCGAATACGGGCTCGCGGACGGCGTCGGCCTCGTCAACTCCTCGCGCGGGATCATCTTCGCCGGCGAAAACGATGGCGAGGAGTTCGCGAAGGCGAGTGAACAGGCGGCCAAGCGGCTGAAAAAACGGCTGAACCAGTATCGGGACTGAGGCCCGAGAGAGCGGCGCTTATCGGTCGAGTTCGTCCGAGTCGACGATCCGACCGGCAACCCGCGTCGACAACCTCCCCGACGATTTCGACCGCGACCGGGTCAGTCGGCGGTCGCTTTTCGAGCCGATCCAGTCCGTAGACGACGGCGATGTTCATCGGACTGGCATCGATCGGATGCTCCGCGACCAGCGTGTCGTCGTCCGCTTCCTCGAGCCGGAGCCGGAACGTCTCGCCGACGGCGAGCGTTTCGCCGAGCAGGTCGCGGATCGACGTCACGGCAGGTTAGAACCGGTTGACGTCGACATCGTCGTGATCCGGATCCTGATTCGGATTCGTAACTGGATCGCCCGACCCGGGACGCGCCTGCGACGCGCAGTCGGCACACAGGTTCGTGTCCTGCTCGTAGTGTTGCTCGCACGCGAGCGTCCCGCAGTTGTCGCACCGCTCCTGTGCTTGCCGGGACTCGCAGATCTGACAGAGGCCGCTGACGCTCATACCGGTTGTAGTCTTTCGAGCGCCTTGAACCCGGGGCTGGATCCTCCCGGTCGGGTCGTACTGCGCCATCCTCGAGCCTCGATCGACGCTCAGTTTCCGATGACCGTCCGATTCGTCAGCACGTATATCCGTGACGCATGCTATCAACTGACGAGAAAGCTTTTGCCGTGTGAGCCGCTAACGGAGTATATGAGCCGTGACCGGGCCCTCCTCGAGCGGGCCCTGGACCGTGGCGAACAGGACGGTGGCAACGTCGAGTTCAAGGAACGCCTCTCACGGGACGTCCACCTCGAGGGTGGGCGACGCGAGAGCCTGGCCGCGCAACTTCGACACCGACTGCTGTCGGGCGACGGCGAGGCGACGTACGTCGTCGGCGTCACCGACGACGGCGGCCTCGCCGGCATCGATCCGGACACCTTCTCCGAGACGATGGACGTGCTCTCCCTGCTCGCCGAGGAGGCCGACGCGCACATCGACGACGTCCAGACGTGGGGCGTCAAGGACGGGCTCGTCGGCGTCGCGTTGATCCACGAGGGCAGCGTCCTCGATACTGACGACGAACACGTCGTCGTCGGGACGGCCGGCCACGTCGACCACGGCAAGAGCACGCTCGTCGGGTCGCTCGTCACCGGCAAACCGGACGACGGCGACGGCGCCACGCGCGCGTATCTCGACGTCCAGCCCCACGAGGTCGAACGCGGCCTCTCGGCCGACCTCTCCTACGCGGTCTACGGCTTCGACGAGGACGGGCCGGTTCGCGTCCGAAACCCCAATCGGAAGGCCGACCGTGCGGCTGTCGTCGAGGAGGCGGACCGGCTGGTCTCGTTCGTCGACACCGTCGGCCACGAACCCTGGCTGCGTACCACGATTCGCGGCCTCGTCGGGCAGAAACTCGACTACGGGCTGCTGGTCGTCGCCGCGGACGACGGCCCGACGCGGACGACCCGCGAACACCTCGGCGTCCTGCTCGCGACCGATCTGCCCACGATCGTCGCGATCACGAAAACCGACGCGGTCAGCGAGGAGCGCGTCGAGGAGGTCGAACGCGAGGTCGAGCGGCTGCTCCGGGAGGTCGACAAATCGCCGCTGCGGGTCGCCCGCCACGGCGTCGACGCCGCCGTCGAGGAGATCAACGAGCGCGTCGTCCCCATCGTCGAGACCAGCGCCATCACGATGGACGGCCTCGAGACGCTGGACGAACTGTTCGACCGCCTGCCCAAGACCGCCCAGGACACCGGCGAGTTTCGGATGTACGTCGACCGGAGCTACTCCGTGACCGGCGTCGGCGCGGTCGCCTCCGGCACCGTGATGTCCGGCGAGGTCGAGGCCGGCGACGAACTCCTCATCGGGCCGATGCCCGACGGCCGCTTCGAGGAGGTCGAGGTGCGCTCGATCGAGATGCACTACCACCGCGTCGACAAGGCCCAGGCGGGCCGGATCGTCGGCATCGCGCTCAAGGGGATTCAGGAGAGCGCCATCGAGCGCGGCATGGTCCTGCTCCCGCGGGACGCCGACCCCGAGCCCGTCCGAGAGTTCGAGGCCGAAGTCATGGTTCTCAACCATCCGACCCGCATCGGCGACGGCTACGAACCCGTCGTCCACCTCGAGACGATCGGCGAAGCCGCCGCGTTCTACCCGGAGGACGGCCGGCTCCTGCCGGGCGATACCGGCGAGGCGACCGTCCGCTTCAAGTTCCGGCCGTACCTCGTCGAGGAGGGCCAGAAGTTCGTCTTCCGCGAGGGCCGCAGCAAGGGGGTCGGGACCGTGACGGACGTTCATCCGATTGACTGACGGCGCTCGATAGGCCGGTCCGGTCACTCACGTTTTCGAGCCGTCAGCGCCAGGGCGGCGACGTCAACTCTCCCAGGCTCTCGAGCGTATACTCCGGCGTCGGATCGAACTGATCGGACGCGATCTCGGTCCCGGTCCGCGGAATCCACACCGGCTGAATCCCCGCGGCGCGTGCGCCCGCGACGTCCGACGACAGCGAGTTCCCGACGTGCACCGCCCGTTCCGGGCTCGAGTCCAGTTCCTCGAGCGCGACGTCGAACGGCTCCGGGGCCGGTTTCGCGGGCGTCTCGTAGCCGCCGCAGACGACGGTCTCGACATAGTCCTCGAGGCCGGCCGCCTCGAGTTTCGCCCGCTGGAGTTCCGGCGCGCCGTTCGTTACGACGCCGAGCCGGTACTCCTCGGCCAGCGTCTCGAGTACGGCTTCGGCACCTGGAACGGAGTCGACGGTCCAGCGATCCCGAATCGCGTCGGTCTCGTCGGCGACGAGCCGATCGGCCTCCGTCTCGAGAGCAGGTTTGAGTCTCGGTTTCGGTTCGATCGTCGGTTCGGCGGCGTCTCGTCGCCGCAACGCGCCCGCACTCCCGTCGGTCTCGAGATCGTCCGCGCTCGGTCGAATTCTGGTACAAAGCGTCCCATCGAGTTCGAAACAGATCGTCTCGACGTCGACGTCGTCCGCTCGCGCTCCGCCCATTTGCTCCGTATAACCGGGATCGAACCGAAAGCGGAGTGCCTACGCACGCATGCCCACCGGTCCGCCGTCTGTCGGTTCCGGCTCGGTACGTCGGCGCTCGCCGCGTCGTCCACCGGCCTCAAGAGACGCGACCGGCGACGGTGCGCCGTCAAAAACGGTCCGCGCCGATTCCGCGGTCCGTTACAGGCCGAACGACTCGGCGAGCAGGTCCTCGTCCGTCTCGCCGTGGACGTAGGTCGGCCCGCCGAGCACGTCGATCGTCACCTTCGCGGGCGCGAACAGGTCCGAGGGGACCTCCTCGAACTCCCAGTCGAGGTCGTCGAAGACCTCGCCGAACGGCCGGCCGTGATCCTCGGCGGCCGTCGAGGCGACCGAATCGAAGACGTCCGAATCCTCGCGGACCGTGAGGTGGGCCGTCCCGCCGTAGGCGATCGCGTCGTTCGTGCGCGCGATGGCCGTCCGCTCGTCGCCCGCGACGGGGGCGACCGGCGCCCGTCCCGTCGCCGAGACGATGTCGAGCGGCTCGTAACCGAGTTCGGTCAGGCGGAACGTCGCGAGTTCGGCCGCGCGGGCGGCGTTCGTGATGCTGCCGACGAGGCTGGCGGTCGGATAGGCCAGCAGGAAGACGCTGCTGGGTTCGACCTCTGCGAGTTCGGCGACCTGTTCGGCGGCCGACTCCGGCGGGAGTTCGTCGGTTTCGACGGCCAGCGCCGTCAGGTCGAAGGCGTCGGTGTAGCCGACGCGGCGGAACTCCTCCTCCTGGGCGACCAGCGCGCGGGCCGGGCCACTGCCCAGTCCCTCGAAGTCCTCGGTGGTCAGCTCCCAGCCGGCCTTCTGCGAGCACAGCAGCGACAGCGCCGGCTGGTCGGTCGACAGTTCCACGGTGTGGACCGGGACGCCGTCGATCTCGCCGAGTTCGTGGCTCGGCGTCGCCAGTCCGGCCGTCTGAATCTCGGTGAGCAACAGCCCCGCCTCGATGCCGCCGTCGAACTCGACCCCGAAGTCGAGGACGGTCGCCTCGTTCTCGAGGTCGTAGCCGCCGATATTGAGTTCCTCGGCGTAGTCGAGGGCCTCGTCGACCAGCTCGATCGCCATGCGGTTGAGACTCTCCATACCTTACGGATCAGGCCCCGGCGTAAAACAGTTTGTCAGTTCTCGTCGGACCTGCGTCAGACGGCGCGCAGAGCGTCGAACGGCGGCCTTCGATATCGAAGCCCGAAGCCTTCCCTCAGACCGCAGGTTCGTACCCGGCGTCCGCGATCACGTTCGCGATCGTCGCCTCGTCCACTCTCGCTTCGTCGTGTTCGACGCGGACCTCGTCGTCCTCGCGGCTCGCCGTCGCCGCCGACACGCCCTCGAGCGCCTCGAGGGCGCCGGTGACCGTCTCCTCGCAGCCGTCGCAGGACATCCCGCGGACCTCGAGCGTGGTCTGTTCCATGGGCGCGGTAGCCGCTCGAGGGGGTTGAGGGTTGTGCTGGCCGCGGGCTACGGGCCAGACCGGACACGGCGATCGTTCTGGCGAGACCAGCCGTTACTCCGCGTCTTCGTCGTCGGCGTCACCGCTGTTCCTCGCGGGTCGACCGAGGTGGTCCTCGACGGCGTCGACCTTCTCCGCGGCCGACTCATCCCGGGTTCGCTTGTCGTCGATCTTCAGCACGGTGCTGACGCGATCCGCGTCGACCGCCTCGTGGGCCGCCTGCGCGGCCGCGAACAGTTCGTCGGTCGACTCGGCTTCGATCACCGTCCCCATCGGATTGGTCTCGTACTCGACGTCGTAGTCCTCGAGGGCGTCGACGGCCTTCGCGACCTCGCCGGACATGCTGCCTTCGATCACCGGTGCGACGCTCAGTAGGGCGATTACCGTCATACCTACCCCTACGGGCGGCACGATCCTAAAGCCGTCCCACGGCGGCCTGCCGAGACCCGTCGGTACGTGGCGGGGTAAAACAAGGGAAGAAGTGAGCGCGAGCGACGGACTCGGATCCGGGGTCGGTGTCGGTATCGATATCGCTGCCGTCAGCTCGAGGACCCGCCAGCGCGACTGCGACCGCGGCCGGCTTCCGAGGGCGGGTAGACGATAACGTCGCCGTTCGCGTAGACGTACACCTCGTGCTCGAGGGCGGTGAAGGCGACGTGGCCGCCCGTGCGCTCGGTGCCGTCGGCCTTCTTGCTGAAGAGTCGGTCGAGCGCGTCGGGATCGACGCTATCGTAGAGGGAGAACTCGCCCTGCGAGACGTCCGTCTCCGCGATCGAGGCGAGCGCGTGGACGATCGTCGTCGTGATCGTCGCCGTCCCGTCGGTGTCGTGGTGGAAGACGTAGCGGTCGTTCGTCTGGTCGTACTGCAAGTCGTCGCCGGCGTCAGTTGTTGAGAGTTCAGTTTGCATGGAGGATCTGCGAGTCAATCGTCTATTGATTCGTAGTTACTCGGAGTATAAAAGGTGATCGCAGCCGATATCGGTAAACGAACGTGACGGAATTCGATACTAACAGTTCAAATTCGAGTATTGTGCTTCTGCGAGACGGATCGCAGGTTACCCCGACGCCGTCCCCGAGACTGACGACCGACCGTAACCGCGACTTACTCGTACTCACTCGCGAGCAGTCGGTCGCCGCTCGAGCGGTCTCGATTACAACAACTGATTGTCGGCGAAATCACGGCGGCACCGCAGTCGGACCTCGAGTTCGATCCGGCCCTCGCGCAGACGCGCGGTAGGAGGTAAATCGACCCGCAACGCCCCGTCGCTGTCGGCACGAGGCGCCGTCCGACGGCGATTCGAGTGCTTGCCACGTCCGCCCGCGGACTTATTCGGCTGACGCGCCGACGGAATAGTATGGCAACCGGTTCGGCGGACGACATCGAGACGGCGCTCGAGGAGTTCGAGGACGATATCCCCGCTACGATAGACCAGTCGGCGCTCGACCGCATGCACGTCGTCGCTCGCGTGCTCGACGAAGGAATGCGGGTTCCCGGGACGAACTTCCGGTTCGGACTCGATCCGATCGTCGGCATCCTCCCCGGAGCCGGCGACACCGCGGTCGGGGTCGTCTCGCTGTACATCGTCGCCGAGGCCGCCCGGTTGGGGGTCTCACTCTCGACGCTCGGGCGGATGCTGGCGAACATCGCCGTCGACGTCATCGGCGGCTCCGTCCCCGTTCTGGGCGTTCTCTTCGACGCGTTCTGGAAGTCGAACAAGTGGAACGTCGTGCTGGCGCTCGAGGATCTCGCCGACACCGAGCGTCACCCGCAGACGGGGCCGGAGCCGGAGACGGTGACCATCGAGTAGGACTGATCGACGATACGGTACGGTTCTGCGTTCTCCGACTCGAGGAATCGAAAATTCGAGAACGGACTCGTCTCTGGAGAGCGTGAGTTCGGCAGAAGCGCGCAGATACGATTTCCGTAGCTCACGGATTTGTTCGCGACAAAAATGCGCTGGCTGGGATTTGAACCCAGGTTGTGACCATGGCAAGGTCACGTGATACCACTACACTACCAGCGCCCTGTGGTGCTTCGCTGCACTCATTTCTACAGTCGGGTGAATATATAAGGCCTACGAATCGGTCCGACATCGGGATGCGATTACATGGTGAATGTCGTCGACGGCGACCAGTCGGTTGCTGAATTTTCCGGCAAAATCGTACCGTTTCCGGCGGCCCCGAAAGTGACGCGTTACCATCCGTGAGTGTGTGTCCGTTCGGCACGAATTCGCGGGTGTGAGGCGTTGTCAGCCGGGATCGAATCCGCTATTCTTTTAAGACCCTATCCGCAATACATCGCTACAGTCTAGTGACGCGGCGCCGAAGCGTCTCGGCATGACCGTCAGCGTACTCGTGCCGTCGTCGCTCACCCGGGAAGCCGAGGACAAACGCGAGGCCACTCGCAAACTCGGATACGTCGCCCGCGCGGCGACGATCTTCCGGGCCGATCGCCTCGTCGTCTATCCCGATCGGGACGGCGAAACGGGGCGATTCGACGGCGGGTTCGTCAGCACCGTCCTGCGGTACGCCGCAACGCCCCCCTACCTCCGAAACGAGGCGTGGGGGATGCGGGACGAACTAGAGTACGCCGGCGTCTTGCCGCCGCTGCGCGCGGTGTCACAGACCGGCTCCGAATCGAACGATTCGGGGTCGTTAAGACAAGGGATCGTGACCGAGGTCGGACCTGAAGGGCGCGTCCGGGTCAATTGCGGACTGCAACACCCGATCTCCCTCAACACGCCTCCGGATATGGAGGTCGACGAGGGGGAGCGCGTGACCGTCAGGATCTCTTCGCGACGACCGGTCCGGGCGAAGCTCGTCGACGAACCCCTTCCGGGGCTTTCCGTCGAGCAAACGGACCTATCGGCAGCACTCAGCCGTGAGGACGCTGGCGTCCGCATCGCCGCCTCTCGACACGGTGAACGGCTCACCGTCGGGCGGCTCGAGACGCTGGCCGGACGCATCGATCGCGACGGTTTGACCGTCGCCTTCGGAGCGCCCGAGAGAGGGCTGCCGGCCATCCTCGGAATCGAGGCGTCCGACGTCGCTGCCGCATACGGCGGCGACGCGGACGACGGCAACGTCGAACCCACAGCCGATCCAGGACCAGGGTTCGACCTCTGGCTCAACACGGTTCCGGATCAGGGAAGCGAGGTCGTGCGAACGGAGGAAGCTCTGTTCGCCACCCTCGCGCCCCTCTCACTACGAGAGTGATAGAATGCCACAATCAAACGCACCACGCAAAGGCTCACTCGGGTTCGGTCCACGGAAGCGCGCCTCCTCGGAGGTGCCGCGCTTCAACTCGTGGCCGGACGACGAAGGACAGCCGACGCTCCAGGGTTTCGCGGGCTACAAGGCCGGCATGACCCACGTCGTCATGGTCGACGACCAGTCGAATTCGCCGACCGAGGGGATGGAACAGACCGTCCCCGTGACGATCGTGGAGACGCCGCCCATGCGCGCCGTCGCCCTGCGAGCGTACGAAGATACGGCGTACGGGAAGCAGCCCGTCACCGAGGTCTGGACCGACGAGTTCGTTTCCGAACTCGATCGCGTCCTCGACCTCCCCGGTGACGACTACGATCCCGACGCCGCCGAAGACGAACTCCGCGGCCTCCTCGAGGAGGGCCGCGTCGACGACGTTCGCGTCATCACGCACACGGTTCCGACCGAGATTCCCTCGGTCCCCAAGAAGAAGCCGGACGTGATGGAGACGCGCGTCGGCGGCGGGGCCGTCGAGGAGCGCGTCGACTTCGCCCTCGAACTGCTCGAGGACGGTGGCGAGCACGTCATGAACGACGTGTTCCGCGCCGGCGAGTACGTCGACGCGAGCGGAGTCACGAAAGGGAAAGGGACTCAGGGCCCCGTCAAGCGCTGGGGCGTCCAGAAACGCAAGGGCAAGCACGCCCGGCAGGGCTGGCGCCGCCGCATCGGGAACCTCGGTCCCTGGAATCCGTCCCGCGTCCGGTCGACGGTCCCCCAACAGGGCCAGACCGGCTACCACCAGCGGACGGAACTGAACAAGCGCCTCGTCGACATCGGCGACGGTGCAGACGCGACGGTCGACGGCGGCTTCATCAACTACGGTGAAGTCGACGGGCCGCACGCGCTAATCAAGGGCTCGCTCCCCGGGCCGGAACAGCGCCTCGTGCGCTTCCGCCCGGCGATCCGACCCGGAGACCAGCCGCGCCTCGATCCCGAGGTACGCTACGTCTCCACCGCATCCAACCAGGGATAACATATGGAAGCAACAGTACGCGACCTGGACGGCGCCGACGCGGGTTCGGTCGAGCTCCCGGCGGTCTTCGAGACCAACTACCGCCCGGACCTGATCGCCCGCGCCGTGCGAGCCGCCCAGGCAAACCGGAAACAGGACTACGGTGCCGACGAGTTCGCCGGCCTCCGCACGCCGGCCGAATCGTTCGGCAGCGGCCGAGGGATGGCCCACGTCCCGCGACAGGACGGACGCGGTCGCCGCGTTCCCCAGACCGTCAAGGGACGCAAGGCCCACCCGCCGAAGGCCGAGAAGGACTGGACTGAATCGATCAACACGAAAGAGAAGAAACTGGCCGTCCGCAGCGCGATCGCCGCGACGACCGACGACGAGCTCGTCGCCGAGCGCGGCCACGAGTTCGACGACGACGCCGAAATTCCGGTCGTCGTCGACGACGAGTTCGAAGACCTCGTGAAGACGAAGGAAGTCGTTTCCTTCCTCGAGGCCGCCGGACTCGCCGACGACATCGAACGCGCCGACGAGGGCCGCAGCATCCGCTCGGGTCGGGGGAAGACCCGCGGACGCAAGTACAAGACGCCCAAGTCGATCCTGTTCGTCACCTCGAGCGAGTCCGGCCCGTCCCGCGCGGCCCGGAACCTCGCCGGAGCCGACGTGACGACCGCTGCGGAGGTCAACGCAGAGGATCTCGCGCCCGGTGCACAGCCGGGTCGACTGACCGTCTGGACCGAAAGCGCTCTCGAGGAGGTGGCCGACCGATGAGTTCGATCATCGAACACCCGCTCGTGACGGAGAAGGCGATGAACGACATGGACTTCGAGAACAAGCTCCAGTTCGTCGTCAACCCCGACGCCACCAAGCCCGAGATTCGCGATGTCGTCGAGGAGCGCTTCGACGTCTCCGTCGACAACGTCAACACCCAGGTAACGATGAAAGGGAAGAAGAAAGCGACAGTTCGTCTGTCCGAGGACGACGACGCCCAAGAAGTCGCCTCGCGAATCGGGGTGTTCTGACGATGGGACGACGCATCCTCGGACAGCGACGCGGTCGCGGTACCTCCACGTTCCGCGCCCCGTCGCACCGGTACAAGGCAAAGCTCGATCACAAGAACGAGGAGGACGACGACGTCGTCCGCGGCACGGTCGTGGACATCGAACACGACCCCGCCCGCTCGGCGCCGGTCGCGGCCGTCGAGTTCGAGGACGGCGACCAGCGCCTCATCCTCGTCCCGGAAGGCATCAGCGTCGGCGAGGAGATTCAGGTCGGCGTCTCGGCGGAGATCAAGCCGGGCAACACGCTCCCGCTCGCGGAGATTCCGGAAGGGGTCCCCGTCTGTAACGTCGAGGCCAATCAGGGCGACGGCGGCAAGTTCGCTCGCGCCTCCGGCGTCAACGCAGACCTGATCACCCACGACCGCAACGCTGCGGTCATCCAGCTTCCCAGCGGCGAGGTCAAGCGCCTCGATCCGCAGTGTCGCGCCACCATCGGCGTCGTCGCCGGCGGCGGCCGCACGGAGAAGCCGATGGTCAAGGCAGGGAACAAGCACCACAAGATGAAAGCGCGCGGGACCAAGTGGCCCCGCGTCCGCGGTGTCGCGATGAACGCCGTCGACCACCCGTTCGGTGGCGGCGGCCGACAGCACCCCGGGAAACCGAAGTCCGTCTCGCGGGACGCCCCGCCGGGACGGAAGGTCGGTGACATTTCCTCGCGCCGTACCGGCCGAGGTGGGAACAAATGAGCCAGGAGTACCGAACCGGCCGCGAAGGTGAGGAGTTCACCTACCGCGGTCACACGCTCGACGAGCTGCAGGACATGGAGCTCGAGGAAGTCGCGGAACTGCTGCCCGCACGCCAGCGGCGAAGTATCAAGCGCGGACTCTCCGTCGAGAAGCAGAAGCTTCTCGAGGAGGCCCGCGACAAAGGCGAAGAAGAGACGGCGAACGCGCCGATCCGGACGCACCTGCGGGATATGCCGATCCTGCCGGAGTTCGTCGGACTGACCTTCGAGGTCTACAACGGCCAGTCCTTCGAGCGCGTCCGCATCGAACCCGAGATGGTCGGACACTACCTCGGGGAGTTCCAGCTGACCCGCACGTCCGTCGAACACGGACAGGCGGGCATCGGCGCGACTCGATCGTCGAAGTTCGTCCCACTGAAGTGATCTACGCATGGGAATCAACTACTCAGTCGACGCGGACCCGGACGAGACCGCGAAAGCGATGCTCCGGGAGCGTCACATGAGCCACAAGCACAGCAAGGAGGTCGCCCGCGAGCTCAAGGGCCGAACCGTCGGCGACGCGCAGGACTACCTGCAGGACGTCATCGACCAGAAGCAGTCGGTGCCCTTCAAGTCGCACAACGCCGGTGCCGGCCACCGATCCGATCTCGAGGGCTGGGACGCCGGCAAGTACCCCGAGAAGGTCTCCGGCGAGTTCCTCGACCTCCTCGAGAACGTCGCGGCCAACGCCGACCACCAGGGCTTCGACGGCGAGTCGATGGAGATCGTCCACGTCGCCGCCCACAAGGTCGGCGAATCGGTCGGTCGCAAGCCCCGCGCGATGGGGCGTGCGTCCTCGTGGAACACGCCGCAGGTCGACGTCGAAATCGTCGTCGCCGAACCCGACGCAGACGAGGACGACTCCGACGAGGGTGATAACTAATGGCTGACGAACAACAATTCATCGAGAACGGCCTGCAGCGGTCCCAGATAGACGAGTTCTTCCAGGAAGAACTCGGCCGCGCAGGCTACGGTGGCATGGAGGTCGCCAAGACGCCGATGGGCACCCAGATCGTCCTCAAGGCCGAGAAGCCCGGGATGGTCATCGGTAAGGGCGGCGAGAACATCCGGAAGGTCACGACCGCGCTCGAGGAGAAGTTCAACCTCGAGGACCCGCAGGTCGACGTGCAGGAGGTCGACGAACCCGACCTCAACGCACGGATCGTGGCCGACCGGCTGGCCAACGCACTCGAGCGCGGTTGGTACTTCCGCAAGGCCGGTCACACGACGATCGACCGGATCATGGAAGCCGGCGCGCTCGGCGCCGAGATCGTCCTCTCCGGGAAGGTCACGGGCGCCCGCTCGCGCGTCGAGAAGTTCAACCGCGGCTACATCAAGCACAACGGCGAACCCGCCGAGGAGATCGTCGACGAGGGCCAGGCGACGGCCGTCATGAAGCTCGGGACGATCGGCGTTACGGTCAAGATCATCCCGCCGGGCGCCGAACTGCCCGACGACTTCGAAGTCAGCGAGGACGTCGACCCCGAGGAACTCGTCCCCGAGGCCGTCGAGGCCAACGAGGCCGAAGGCGTCGAGGAACTCCTCGAAGGCGAACCCGAGGAGGCCGACGCCGAGGCCGCCGAAACCGAGGCGTCCGAACCCGAGGCCCCGTCCGACGAGGCCGAGGTCGACGAAGAGGTCGTCGAGGAAGTCATCGAAGAGGAAGTCGACGCCGACGCCGACGAGGAGTTCGAAGAGGTCGACGTCCCCGAAGGCGACGAGGACGTCGAGGAAGAACTCGACGAACTCGAGGAAGACGTCGAAGCCGAAGCCGAAGAACTCGTCGAGGAGATGGAATCCGAATCCGACGAAGGCGACGAGGAAGACGAGGGAGGTGACGCCTGATGGCGATCCTGCACGTCGAAGAGATCCGCGACATGACCCCTGCCGAACGGCAGGAGGAACTCGAGGAACTCGAGACCGAACTGCTGAACTCGAAGTCCGTCCTCGCCGCCGGTGGCGCCCCGGAGAACCCGGGCCGCATCGGCGAGCTGCGTCGCACCATCGCGCGGATCAAGACGGTCCAGCGCGAGGAAGGCGACCTCGAGGACGAAGCGGACGACTAACGATACACATGGCACTGACACCCGAGACCCTGCCGCGACACGAACTCAACGGACTCCCGGTCCGCGTCGTCGAGAGTACCGACGACTCGCGGGTCGGGATAGCCGGTCGTGTCGTAATCGAGACGACGAAGACGTTGTCCATTGAGATTCGAAACGACGGCGAGTCTCGGGTTATCACGGTGCCGAAATCGGGCTCGACGTTCGAGTTCGCGATCACAGATGACGCCGCCGACTCCGCCAAGGGGTCGGGGACCGCGTCCAAACTGGCCGACACTCAACCCTCTGCCGCCGGAAACGGCGAGGAGGACCGGGCTGCCGGCGATACCGACAGCCATCGCGGCGATCCCGAAGGGGACCGCCGCGCAGCTGGCGAGGGCGCGGCCTACGTTACGGTCGATGGATCGCGATTGCTCTCACGACCCGCCCGACGCACGGAAACGAATGGTGATTCACCATGGCAATTGGACTAGACGTTGAAACCCCTCCGGAACCAGAAAACCCGGAGGAATACGACTACGAGAAGTGTCCGTTCTACGGCGAGCTCTCCGTTCGAGGCCAAGTCCTCGAGGGGACCGTCGTGTCGACGGACATGGAGAAGACCGTGGTCGTCGAGCGAGAGTACGACGTGGCTGTACCGAAGTATAACCGGTACATGAAGCGTCGCTCGCGCATCCCGGCCCACGTGCCGGGCGTGCTCGAGCCGCTCTCGGTCGGTGACACGGTCAAGATCGCAGAGACCCGACCACTGTCGAAGACCAAATCGCACGTGGTCGTCGAAGTAACCGAAGAGGCAACCGCGGAGGACGTCGCCGACCTCACCGGCCAGGCCGAACCCGAGCCGGAGCTGTCGGCCGAGGACTTCGCGACCGACGAGGAGGGTGAGGAATAATGGAAGCGATGAAAGCCGACGTGACCCAGGGGCTCAAGAAGGGCTCGCTGGTCACGTGCGCCGACAACACCGGCGCACGCGAGCTGAAAGTCATCAGCGTCGCGGGCTACCACGGCACCAAGAACCGCCAGCCGAAGGCGGGTCTCGGTGACAAGGTCACGGTCTCCGTGACCAAGGGTACCCCCGAGATGCGCCGCCAGGTCCTCGAGGCCGTCATCGTCCGCCAGCGGAAGTCGATCCGCCGGCCGGACGGGACGCGGCTGAAGTTCGAGGACAACGCAGCGGTCATCATCGACGAGAACGAGGAACCCCGCGGCACGGAGATCAAGGGCCCGATCGCTCGCGAAGTCGCCGAACGGTTCGGCGCGATCGCCTCCACCGCGACGATGATCGTCTAACATGAGCAAGCAACCACACAAACAGCGAACGCAGACGGAGCGAGCGCCGCTGCACAAGCGGCAGAAGCAGCTCCACGCGACGCTGTCCGACGACCTCCGCGAGGAGTACGATACCCGTCGCACCCGCGTCAACGCGGGCGACACGGTCGAGGTCATGCGCGGGGACCACGCCGGCGAAGAAGGCGAGGTTCTCAAAGCGATCCTCGAGGACGGCGTCATTCACGTCGAGGACGTGACGGTCGAGACGGCCGACGGCGAAGAAGTGCCCCGGCCGCTGGACCCGTCGAACGTCCGGATCACGGAGCTCGACCTCGAGGACGAGCGCCGCGAGGCGCGCCTCGAGGGCGACGAATCGGAAGGTGATAACGAATGACGAAACACCAGAAACGACTTTCGGTCCCGAAGACCTGGCCGGTCGAGCGCAAGACCGACACCTTCACCGTCAAGGCCGGCGCCGGCCCCCACGGTGAGGAGGGCGTCCCGCTCGTCGTCCTGCTGCGGGACGTGCTCGGCTACGTCGACTCGACGAAGGAAGCGCGATACGCCCTCTCCGAGGACGCGATCCTCGTCAACGGGCAGCCGATCAACGACGAACAGCGTCCGATCGGTATCTTCGACATCATCGCGTTCCCCGGCCGCGAGGAGTACTACCGCGTCTTCCCCGACGAAGGCGGTCGGCTCGCGCTGACCGAGATCGACGCCGAGGCCGCGGAGAGCCGCCTCGGCAAGATCGACAACAAGCAGCAGGTGCCCGGCGGCGACACGCAGCTGACGCTGCACGACGGGACGAACGTCCTCGTCGAGGACGGCGCCGAGTACAGCAGCAACGACTCGATCGTCATCGACAACGACGACAAGTCGGTCGTCGCGCACTTCCCCTACGAGGAGGGTGCGCTCGTCACCGCCATCCGCGGCAACCACGGCGGCAAGATCGGCGAAGTCGAGACGATCGACGTCACTCCCGGCAGCGGCTCGAACACCGTCACCGTCGACACGGAAGACGGCGGGTTCGAGACCATCGAGGAGTACGTCGTCGTGATCGACGAGAACTTCACGGGTGATGACGAATGAGCGAGGCCGACTCGGAAGCCGACTTCCACGAGATGCGCGAGCCGCGCGTCGAGAAGGTCGTCGTCCACATGGGCGTCGGTCAGGGCGGTCGCGAACTCGGCAAAGCCGAGGACATCATCGAGGAGGTCACCGAGCAAGAGAGCGTCCGGACCCAGGCGAAAAAGACCGAACCCGACTTCGGCATTCGCCAGGGCGATCCGATCGGCGCGAAGGTCACCCTTCGCGGCGAGGACGCCCACGAGTTCCTCGAGACGGCCCTCCCGCTGGCCGACCTCTCGGCCAGCCAGTTCGACGACACGGGTAACTTCAGCTTCGGGATCGAGGAGCACACCGACTTCCCGAGCCAGGAGTACGATCCGAACGTCGGGATCTTCGGACTGGACGTCACTGTCAACTTGGTGCGTCCGGGCTACCGCGTCTCCAAGCGCGACAAGGCGACGCGCCCGATCCCGTCGAAACACCGACTGAACCCCGAGGACGCCGTCGCGTTCCTCGAGTCGACCTTCGACGTCACCGTGGAGGGATCCGCAGATGAGTGAAAGCGAAACCGAAGCCGAAACTGAAACCGAAACCGACGCCCTCAGCACGGGCGAGCACGCGGCCAAGCGCACGGGGCAGGAAGAAGCCTGTCAGCGCTGCGGTCGCAAGCAGGGTCTCGTCGGGAAGTACGACATCAACCTCTGTCGACAGTGCTTCCGCGAGATCGCTCGTGACATGGGCTTCAAGAAGTATCGATAACATGACTGGGAACGATCCACTCAGCAACGCGCTTTCGGGCATCGACAACGCCGAAAGCGTGGGCCATCTGACCCACGAGGTAACGCCCGCCTCGAACGAGATCGGCAGCGTACTCGAGGTCTTCTACGACCGCGGGTACATCGACGGCTTCGAGTACGTCGACGACGGCAAAGCCGGTCAGTTCGAGGTCGAACTGAAAGGAGCGATCAACGAGTGCGGCCCCGTCAAGCCCCGCTACAGCGCCGGCGCCGACGAGTTCGAGAAGTGGGAGAAGCGATTCCTCCCCGCTCGGGACTTCGGCGCGCTCGTCGTCACGACGAGCAGCGGCATCATGAGCCACTACGAGGCTCGTGAGCAGGGCATCGGGGGCCAGGTGATCGCATACGTCTACTAACAATGCGAGTCGAACTGGAAATCCCTGACAACGTAACCGTCGAGATCGACCACCTCGACGTGACCGTCGACGGACCGGAAGGCAGCGTTACCCGCCGCCTCTGGTACCCCGACGTGAGCGTCGACGTGGACGACGACAGCGTGGTGATCGAAAGCGAGTCCGAGGACGCGAAGACGAACGCGACCGTCGGCACCTTCGAGAGCCACATCACCAACGCCTTCCACGGCGTGACCGAGGGCTGGGAGTACGAGATGGAAGTCTTCTACTCCCACTTCCCGATGCAGGTCCGCGTGGAGGGCGACGACGTCGTCATCGAGAACTTCCTCGGCGAAAAGGCACCGCGACGTACGACTATCCACGGTGATACCGAGGTTACCGTCGACGACGAGCAGCTCGTCCTCTCCGGTCCCGACAAGGAAGACGTCGGGCAGACGGCGGCCGACATCGAGCAGCTGACCCGCGTCAGCGGCAAGGACACCCGCGTCTTCCAGGACGGGGTCTACATCACCAACAAACCCGCCAAAGGAGGTGCCTGATAGATGGCAGCCGAAGACGACGAACCACAGGAACTCGAGGACATCAGCGGTGTTGGCGCGAGCAAGGCCGACGCCCTTCGCGAGGCCGGCTTCGAGTCCATCGAGGACGTCAAGGAAGCCGACCAGGACGACCTGGCCGAAGCCGAGGGCATCGGTAACGCGCTCGCGGCCCGTATCAAGGCCGACGTCGGCGACCTCGAGGTCACCGAAGAGACCGAAGCCGAGATCGAAGACGAGGGCGCCGAAGAAGCGGAGGAGTCCGAGGAAGACGTCGAGACGGAGCTTCGCGCCCGCGGGCTGACCGAGAAGACCCCCGAACTCTCCGAGGACGAGGAGCGACTCCTCGAGCGTCGGAAGAGCGAGGGCAAGCCGCAGTTCAAGCGGCAGGACTACCACATGAAAAAGCGGACGCCCGAATCGTGGCGCCGCCCCCGCGGCCAGCTGTCCAAGCAGCGCAAGGGCATCAAGGGCAAGGGCCCGAAGGTCCAGGCCGGCTTCCGCACGCCCGAAGCCGTTCGCGGAAAGCACCCGAGCGGCTTCGAAGAGGTCTACGTCGAGAACGTCGACGACCTCGAGGGTGTCGACGGCGACCGCGAAGCGGTTCGCATCGCCTCCTCGGTCGGCGCGCGCAAGCGCGAACGGATCGAGGAAGTGGCCGAGGACGAGGACATTCGCGTCCTGAACCCGACCTACGAAGAAGTCGAGGTGGAAGCCAATGACTGATCTCTCCGCACAGAAGCGACTGGCCGCCGACGTCTTAGACGTCGGTGAGAACCGCATCTGGCTCGACCCCGACGCCCAGGGCGACATCGCCGAAGCGATCACCCGCGACGAGATCCGCGAACTCGTCGAGGAGGGTCGTATTCAGGCCGAAGACGCCAAGGGCAACTCCCGCGGCCGCGCCCGCGAGCGCAACGCGAAGCGCTCCTACGGCCACCAGAAGGGCCCGGGCAAGCGCCGCGGCAAGAAGGGCGCACGCCAGAACGAGAAGGAAGAGTGGGAAAGCAAGATCCGCGCACAGCGACGGAAGCTGCGCGA
Organism: Halopiger xanaduensis SH-6; assembly: GCF_000217715.1. GTDB lineage: Archaea > Halobacteriota > Halobacteria > Halobacteriales > Natrialbaceae > Halopiger > Halopiger xanaduensis. The sequence continues at coordinate 334,652 of NC_015666.1, read as the reverse complement.
ACTCCGCGACAAGGGCGAGCTGACGCCCACGCAGTACCGCGAGCTCTACAAGAAGGCTGGCGGCGGCGAGTTCCGCAGCGTCCGGTACCTGTTGAACTACATCGACGACAACTACGGTGACCAATAATGGCGACAGGACCACGATACAAAGTGCCGATGCGGCGTCGCCGTGAGGTCCGGACGGACTACCACCAGAGGTTGCGCCTGCTGAAGTCGGGTAAGCCCCGACTCGTCGCTCGAAAGAGCAACAAGCACACCACGGCGCAGCTGATCACTCCCGGACCTCAGGGAGACGAGACGCTCGCGAGCGCACACTCGAGCGACCTCGAGGAGTACGGTTGGGAAGCCCCCACGAGTAACATTTCCGCGGCGTACCTGACCGGCCTGCTGGCCGGCCAGCGCGCCGTCGAGGCCGGCGTCGAGGAAGCGGTCCTCGATATCGGTCTCAACACCGCGACGCCCGGTAACAAGGTGTTCGCGGTTCAGGAAGGCGCGATCGACGCGGGTCTCGAGATTCCGCACAACGACGAGGTCCTCGCGGACTGGTCGCGCACGCGCGGCGAGCACATCGCCGAGTACGCCGAGCAGCTCGACGAGCCGCTGTACAACGGCGAGTTCGACGCGACCGAACTTCCTGAACACTTCGACGACGTACGAGAGGCGATCCTAGAATGAGCGCAAACGACTACAACGACGGCGGCTGGGAACCCGTCACCCGTCTCGGCCGGATGGTTCAGGAGGGCGAAATCGACACAATGGAGGACGCCCTCAACTCGGGCCTCCCGCTGAAGGAGCCCGAGATCGTCGACCAGCTCCTCCCCGGACTGGACGACGAAGTGCTGGACATCAACATGGTCCAGCGGATGACCGACTCCGGACGACGCGTCAAGTTCCGCTGCGTCGTCGCCGTCGGCAACCGCGACGGCTACGTCGGCTACGCGGAAGGCCGAGACGACCAGGTCGGGTCCGCCATCCAGAAGGCGATCGGTATCGCGAAGCTGAACATGATCGAGGTCCCCCGCGGCTCCGGTTCCTGGGAGGACCGCTCGGACCGGCCCCACTCCCTGACCCGACGCACGACGGGCAAGGCCGGCTCCGTCGAGGTCGAGGTCATCCCCGCCCCCGAAGGGTTGGGCCTGGCCGCCAGCGACACCGTCCACGCGGTGCTCGACCTGGCCGGCATCGAGAACGCTTGGACCAAGAGCCACGGCAACACTCGGACCACGGTCAACCTGGCGAAGGCGACGTTCAACGCGCTGGAGAACGCATCGCAGTCGCGTCACCCGCGACGTCGCTCTGGTTCGACCGACCGAGAGCGAGACGAAGCCGAGGTGACTGAGTAATGAAGGCAGTCGTTCAGGTTCGCGGTGAGGTGAACCGCCAGCAAACCGTCCAGGATACCCTGGAGATGCTGAACATCCACAGCGTCAACCACTGCGCGCTCGTCCCCGAGACCGACACCTACACGGGAATGGTCAACAAGGTCAACGACTACGTCGCGCACGGCGAACCGAGCGCCGAGGTGCTCGCAGCCGTGCTCGCAAAGCGCGCGGAGCCTCTCGAGGGCGACCAGTCCGACGTCGACGCCGAGTGGGTCGACGAGAACACCGAGTACGGCGACTTCGAGTCGCTGGCCGAGGCGCTGCTCGCCGAGGAGACGACGCTGCGCGAGCAGGGGCTGTCCCCGACGCTTCGTCTGCACCCGCCCCGCGGGGGTCACGCCGGCATCAAGAAGCCGACCGCCGAGGGCGGCCAACTCGGAAAGCATACAACGGACGAAATCAACGACCTGTTAGAATCGATGCGATAACCATGACGAGTAAAAAACGACGCCAACGCGGGTCACGAACGCACAGCGGTGGCTCCCACAAGAACCGACGCGGTGCGGGCCACCGCGGCGGTCGCGGCCGCGCCGGGCGCAGCAAGCACGAGTTCCACAACTACGAGCCGAAGGGCAAGCACGGCTTCAAGCGACCCCAGGACATCCGCGAAGAGGTCGCGGAGATCGACGTCCAGAAGCTCGACGAGGACGCCATCCTCTACGCAGCCGAGGGCGTCGCCGAGGAAACCGACGACGGCTACGCGATCGACGCACGCGACGTCGTCGAGGACGGCCACGAGGTCGACACCGTGAAGGTCCTTGGCTCCGGCCAGGTCCGCAACGCCCTCGAGGTCACGGCCGACGCCTTCTCGGACGCGGCCGAGGAGAAGCTCGCAGACGCCGGCGGCGACGCGGTCCTCTCGGAACGAGCGCAGGAACGAGCGGACGCTGAATCCGAGGCGGAGACGGACGCCGCCGACGAAACCGAACAGAGCGAGGACTAACGATGGGATGGAAGGAAGCCGCTGAACCGGTCTTAACGCGGATGCCCGCCGTCCAGCGTCCGGAGGGGCACGTTCCCTTCAAGCGGAAGCTGGCGTGGACGGCCGGCATTCTCGTGTTGTACTTCTTCCTGACGAACATCTCGCTGCTCGGGATGCAATCCGGCGGCGCGAACGACCTCTTCGGCCAGTTCCGTGCGATCCTCGCTGGGTCGCAGGGTTCGATCCTGCAGGTCGGTATCGGACCGATCGTCACGGCGAGCATCGTCTTGCAGTTGCTCGGCGGTGCGAACCTGCTCGGTCTCGACACCAACGACCCCCGGGATCAGGTTCTCTACCAGGGCCTCCAGAAGGTGCTCGTCGTCGTGATGGTGGCACTCACTGGGCTTCCGATGGTGTTCGCCAGCGGCTTCCTGCCAGCCCAGCAGTCGCTGTCGATCGGTGGCCTCCAGTTCGGTCAAACGCAGGTCCAGCTGCTGATGTTCCTGCAGATCTTCGCTGGCGGTGTCCTCCTCCTCTACATGGACGAGGTCGTTAGCAAGTGGGGCGTCGGGAGCGGGATCGGCCTGTTCATTATCGCCGGCGTGAGCCAGCGACTCGTGGCCGGGTTCATCCAGCCCGCACAGGGCGGGTTCTTCTACAACTGGTACATGATCCTCACGGGGCAGATGGAGGTCGGATCCGTCGTTTCCACCGACGGGCTCTCCACGCTGCTGATGACCGACGGCGGGATGATCATCCCGCTGCTGACGACGCTGCTGATCTTCGGCATCGTCGTCTACGCGGAGTCCGTGCGGGTCGAGATCCCGCTCAGTCACGCCCGCGTGAAGGGTGCTCGCGGTCGCTTCCCGGTGAAGCTCATCTACGCGAGCGTCCTGCCGATGATCCTCGTCCGCGCGCTGCAGGCGAACATCCAGATGCTTGGCCAGATCCTGAACAGCCAGTGGGCCGGAATGCCCTCTGCGCTGGGTCAGTACACCGAGGGGGAAGCGGTCGGCGGGTTCTTCTACTACCTCGCGCCGATCTACAGGCCTCAGGATTGGATGTGGTGGACCGGTGCCGTCACCCAGGAAGCGTGGCAGGTGCTGATCCGCATCTCCGTCGACCTCACCTTCATGATCGTCGGCGGCGCGATCTTCGCCGTCTTCTGGGTCGAAACGACGGACATGGGTCCCGAAGCCACCGCCCAGCAGATCCAGAACTCCGGGATGCAGATCCCCGGCTTCCGACAGAACGTCGGCGTCATCGAGAAGGTCATGGAGCGGTATATCCCGCAGGTGACCGTCATCGGTGGCGCACTGGTCGGCCTGCTGGCCGTCTGGGCGAACATGCTCGGCACCATCGGGTCCGTTACCGGAACCGGCCTGCTGCTGGCCGTCTCCATCACCTACAAGCTCTACGAGGAGATCGCCGAAGAGCAGATGATGGAGATGCACCCGATGATGCGCCAGATGTTTGGAAAAGATTAAAAAATCGTTTAAACAGCCGACGAATCGAAACTTCTGCCGGCATCCTTCTTTGCGAACGTCAATAACTCCTTAGCAGAAGCATTCGTCCGAGAACAAGACCGAACCGCGAACCCGCCCTACATCACGTGGAGTTCATCCACGCGCTCCCGCTCTGCCCGCCCCGGCACACCGAAGTCAACCGGCCCGAACCCGATCCACGCCAAGTAGTCCCGCCGATGTTCCAGCCGCGAGTCACCGTAGACCTTCAACGGCACCTCGATAATCAGGTCGTCCTCCCAGTCTCGCCACGCGTCGACGTTGGCGTCCACACGAGCCAGCACGTCCTGTGTCTCAGACACGACACGCACCGAGTCACCCTCCTCGAGTTCCTGCATCAGATCGACGATCTCGCTAGTCGTCCGCGCCTCATTACTCGTGTCCGCGATGAAGACTTCCGCCACGTCACTCATCGCTGACCACCTCAAGCAACTGCAAATCCTCGCAGTCGACGTCGCTCCGGAGGATGTCCAGCACCAAGCCCTCGCCATGCGAGTCGTTGTAATAGATCAGCGTACCGAACCGATCCTCTCCCTCAACAGGAACGTAGATCTCGACGCCGATGGAGGTCTCGCCATCACTCCACTCCTCCAACTCTCCTTCTTCGGTCACGTACCCAATGACGCTGTGACTCTCCGTCTGGGCGCGGACGATGTTGCCTTCTCGGAGGCGGAGCAGGTGCTTGGGCTGCGGGTTCTCGATTCGCTCGTCGATGTGGTCGTCGTTGATGGTTGCCGTCATCATCTGCATTCTTAGCGAACCCCGCTGCGCGCGGATAAAGGGTTGCGTGGGTCTGCAACCCTGCCGTACCAGCATTTATCCCCCTCGGAACAGCGTGACCCGCTCGCTGACAGGCGCGCTCAATCCTCGCCGGGGAAGTGCTGCAAGGCGAACACTACGTCCCACGCCGTCCGCTTCGATGCGTCCGCGACTCAAGTAGAGCAATCCGGGAATCGGCGCTTTTAGACCCAGTATTTGGACTTCTCTACCATCAAGGACACTACGATCAGCTTTTCATCGGAACCAAGGGGGCAGGAAGGGTCGAGAGACATCAACTATCGGTGATTATTAGGATGTCCGCAGCTGCGGGGCCCATCGCGATGCCGACAGCATCCATCGAACTCCCACAGGAGTTCCGCGACCTCATCGAGGAACAGATCGCCGACCACGACCAGTTCGATACCGTCGACGAGTTCGTGGCCCGAGCGACTGCCGAGAAGCTCCAGCAAGAGGCGAAAGAGGAGTACCGCAAGCAAGGCACCTACACCGACGGCCCGATCACCGAGGAAGAGCGCCAACTCCACCGCCGGCTGGTCGACCTCGGCGTGATCGAGCGCGACCCCGTCCTCCTTGACGAGGTATAGTCGTCAGTCCGCGCGGGACAGCTCATTTCTGACCGCCGAGTAGATGAAGTCCCCCGCGTCCCGGTATATCGGTCGCCTTCGACCCCTCCTCGATATACTGCAACCACCGTAAAGCAGATTATCAACTAGACGAGATTGAGGCTGTACGTGAGCCTCTCGATTTTTCTCCGGAAGGCGGTGGGGGACTACCGCCACAACAAGTCTGCGGCCTTCGTTCACGGCGTTCGAGTGCTGACGACCGCGATCCTCGGAGGGCTTCTCCTGCTGGCCGGACTCGTCCATCTGGGAGTTGTCCGCCCCGTCCAGTTCTTACAGGCTGCGGGGTACGGGCTCCTCCTCCTCGTGATGGACTACGCGATGGTCAGTGACCTCGCCTTCTTCTTCCGGTTCGTCGCGCCTGACCTGTTCGGGTTCCTCAGCCTCTCGATGCTGGTCTCGGGCGTGACGGGCGTTGGGGCCCTCTCGATCGCGTGGCGGTGGCACCGAGCATAGCGACTCTCGAAGCACCACATCTACGGCAGCCCGTTCACCGTGGGACGAGTGTCGTCGGGTTACCGTCGGATGGCTGGAGCGGGTCGTGCGGGCCGGGCTGCTTCAAGAGGGTATCAAGGTACGCGCGGAACTGCTCCTCGGCGTCGTCCGCACCGTCAAGGAGCGCAAGGACGCCGGACACGAGGTCGGTCGCGTCGATTGCGTCCTCGCCCGGCTCGTCGACGTGAGACGCGTACGCCGTCCACGCCACCTCTCGAAGCGCCTCCGCTGACCCGAACTTGCAGAGGCGGCAGCCGAACTTCTCGGGCTGGAACTGCGTCCTGTACCAGCTGTGGTCGGGGCACTCGATCGCCGTCCACGACTCGTCGATTCCCCGGCATTCGACCTGCAGGCCATCCCCATCCAGTTCGACGATGAAGTAGGCTCCCAAGTACCCCTTCCGCACCTTCTTCAAATGGGCGGAGTTGAGCGCCCGGCCTCGATGCCAGCCACGGTGCGTGTGCCCGCAGAAGTATGCTCGACCGTCGAACGAGTAGAAGGGCTCCGGGAGCTGGCCGTGCGTGACCAGCACGTCGTCGTCGCCGACATCGTCGGGATCGGCCGTAAACCGCTGACCGGCGACCTTGACGGCACCACCTTTTGGGAGTCGGGTACCGGGAGACAACTCGTACCGTTCGGTGACGTGCTTGTCGCCGCCGCGCTCGCTATCCCGGTTGCCGTAGATGTAGACCAACTCGCCGCGCTCGGCTAGATCCGCGAACAGGGGCTCGAGTTCTCGAAGCTGGTCGGCCGCGGTTCCGACACCGCGCCGGTGCGCGTCCGTGATGTCCCCCGTGTGAACGATGTAGTCAAACTCGGCGCCCTCGGTTTCTTCGACCACCGTTTCAAGCGACTCCGTGTCACCATGATTGTCACCCATCACGAGCAGGCGCTGGCCCTCCATCTCAGTACTCCCGCTCGATCTCGAGCTTGCGCATCGCCCGCTCAAAGACCTGCTCGTGGCGGTGAGCGAGCTTCTCGATGTGGTCGCGGATGGACTGCGAGACGTCGACCTCGATCTCGTCGGCGTCCTGCAGCTCTTGGTAGAAGGCGTGCATCTCCTCGTTGACCGCGATCCCGATAGTCTTCTCCTTCGGCCCAGCGTCGAGCGCGTCGTAGTACCGGTCGAGATCGAACTCGGACTCCGCGTCGCTGCCGTCGTCCGCATCTCCTTCGGCCTCGTCCATTGCGTCGTTGAATGGGTTCTCGCTCATAGTTGTGTTAGTATTAGGGTTAATGTTAATATTTACTCTCGATGTACTCTTCGAGCGTTTCAGCAGTGATTTCGACGCCCGCATCATCCGCGAACTGGCGGGCACCGGCACGGAAGGCGTGGTAGCATTCCTGTCGGACACTTCGGGGCGTGCCGTCGCTCCGTTCGACGACGCGTTCGATCGCCGACGCCGCGAACGGGTCGGACGGGTAGCCCTCCTCGTACTCCTCGTCTCGCGCCCACGCCAGCCAGCGCGCGATCAGCTCGTCGGTCTCCGCGAATCCGAACCGCTCCAGCGACCGGTTCTTCGCGACGAGCCGCGAGGAGAGTGTCTCCCGCAACTCGTCGATACGCTCGGCGGCCAACGGCGTACCGAACAGAAAGAGGACGAACACAGGCCGGGAGTCCCCGAGATCGCCCACGGACTGCAGCGCCGCGAGGAGCTGTCGGAACGTCCGCGCGTTGCGGGCGGCGTCCTCGAGCTGGTCGACCTGCACAACACACGCCTTGTCCTGCGCCTCGAGTTGCTCGGCGACATCCTCGACGAGTTGGCGCACGTCGTCGGTCGCGTGGGGGTACTCGTCGGGGATGTCGAGGTCGTCGTACTCGGCCAACGCGTCGAGGAGCCGGGTGTAGACCCGGCGCGTGGTCAGGCTCTCGACTTCGCGGATGCGGGCGATGTAGAACTCGTCGCTTCGCGGGCCGTCGGAGAGCGCGTTGTAGACGAGATCGCGGAAGTGGCTCTTCCCGGCGCCGCGCTCGTCGATGATCGAAACGTGACCGGCGCGGTTAATGAGGTGACTCGCGACCTCTTGCAAGAGATCTTGGTTGACGCGGACGGCGATTCGGGCATCAGGAAGCGTCTCGGCGGTGAACGGGATGCGCGCGGACTCAATCCCGAACTGCTCCGCGTACGCCCGCTGCGCCGACTCGGTCTCGTCCAGCACCGCGGTGAACTGGTCGGTCATTCTCCGTATTCCTCATATGGTTATCCTTATTCTTAAGGTTAAACGAGTTTGCTGCCGGACATCTGTGCGTTGTGGTAGTCGCTGTCGGCCGATCACCTTGTCAAGCAATTCTGCCACTCGTCGTGAATCTCGACCACCTCATCCGACGACAATCTATCGGGATCATCCAAGTCCCAAACCTTCGAAGTATCCTCTGTGACAGCGAAAATAGAAAACTCGCCAATCAGCATTCTATAACTGGGCTAAATCCGATATGACGCAGGACGTTAGCCAACAATTGGAGACCCTCCGCAATAAGATACAGAACGATCGCCGGGATGTAGACGAAGCGAATCGGGATGCATTACTGAAATTTAGTGACGAGCTGATGCTCATCCCGAGTCAAGTAGGCGATCATCGGCACCTCAAACTTCTTCGTCACAATGTCCGAATGGCAGAGCACGCTGGGAGTCTGGTCGATGCTTTGGAGGATGAAGAAGAAGTGAAGGAGATCGTTCGGTGGATTCATCGAACCTACGATAATCCAGAGACGAATCGCGATTACCGAGTAGCGTTGAAGCAATTTGGCCGGCGGGCTACAGAGGTAAATGGCGATTCTCCGCCGGAGACAATGGAGTGGATTCCGTCAAATACCCCCAGTACATACGACCCGGCACCTGAGCCCAGTGATATGCTGAAATGGGAAGACGATGTCCTCCCTCTGATCGAGGAAACACGGAATCCACGTGATGCGGCTTTGGTCGCTGTTGCATGGGATGCTGGCCCTCGGTCGGGAGAGCTTCGAAGCCTCACGCTTGGAGACGTCACAGATTACGAGCACGGTTATCAGGTAACGGTACGTGGGAAGATGGGACAGCGTTCGGTCGGGTTGGTTCCAAGCGTCCCGTTCCTTCAGCGGTGGCTGGAGGCCCACCCCGGTGATGCACTCGATGATCCACTGTGGAGCAAGTTGAAGGAACCGACGGCACCGACTTACAACGCGCTTCGGACGGCGATCAAGGACGCAGCCGAACGTGCAAACGTCGATAAGCCAGTCACATTCACCAATTTCCGGAAGTCAAGCGCGTCTCATCTGGCATCTCGAGGGATGAATCAGGCACACATCGAAGATCACCATGGGTGGACGCGTGGGAGCGATGTCGCCTCACGATACGTCTCGGTATTCGCAGAAGATACCGACCGGGAAGTCGCTAGGATCCACGGAGTCGACGTTGATGAGGGTGAAGAACCGAATCCAACTGCTCCCGTTGAGTGTCCTCGATGCCACCAGAAAACGCCACGTGAGAAACAAAACTGCATTCACTGTCGACAACACCTCACTAAGGAAGCGACGATTGAGCAACGACAGACGTGTGATTGGTGTGGAGAGACTATTCGTGGATACTCTGAGCATCTTCCAGCGTGCCCGGCAGTCGAGATCGAGAAATGAGATACTTGATTGTTAACAGTTGGCACCGATAGTTGAGTGGCCTGTCTTACCGAGTTTTTCTCCGGTGGTATAGAACATCGAATAGCCGCCAAATGAAGCCTGCTGGCAACCCTTATCCAGAACCTGCGCATGGATCATGCCGAAGACACCTCTGTCTTCGACGCATGCGGTGAGGATGGTTTCTACAACTACCACTCCCAGTCTGTGGTGCCTACTAACTGAATTGCCGTCGTCCTGACGTCCCGTCTATGTCCCACTTGGTGGCGAGTCCGGTTCGTCGTCTCGGAGACAGGCGCCTTGTACCTGCACTCACACGAACTGGCCGTCATCCTCCAAAAGATGGCCGCTACAACCTCGTTGAGGCCGAGGGCGAAGGGCGCGATCGCGTTTACAGCCCCTCCTCGTAGCCCGCTGCTCAAGAGATCCCATCATGTTACTTTATGTTTTCTGGTTGCCAACTGCTGGCCGATGACGGAGGAACCGCTCGAAAATGCCAGCTCCCTACCTATCCGAGCAGGGCAGGTGGCCCTCCTCTTGTCCCTTCTCGCGGTGCGCGAGGCGGTATCCTTCCCCATTCAACTCGAGTTCGCCCATGTGGCGGCCACCGCCGCCCTAACACTTCTGCTCGCGGAGGCCTACCTCAGTCTGTCCCGTCGGTCGATCCTCCCTGAGGAACATGAGCGCAGAGTGAACGAGTTCCTGATCGGAGTCGCCCAGAACCCCGCCGCGTGGCCAGTGAAGTCAGTGATCAAGATGGCCGAGAGACGGAACGAGAACATCAGGCATCAGCGGGCGGTGGTGGAGGCTGAGCAGTTCCTCGCCGAAATCGAGGAGACCGTCGCCGAGGACTTCAGGCAGGAGGACTGGCTGTCCGATGAGTACGACGCCGAGTCGGTCGCCGAGAAGGTCGTCTCAAGGGCGGAACACACCGGGCCGTTCGCGGTGAAGGAGGTGGTCGCCCCCGAGATACTCGCCCTCCCCACCGACGACCGGCTCGTCGTGACCGTGCTGATCATCGTCCGCCACCAGAGGGCGGCCGACGGGGGCATCTACGAGCACAAGGACGCGATCTCGCAGTGCTTGGAGAACTTCGATTTCACCCACCCGGGCGAGGCCGAGCTGAAGCTCCTGCACGGGTTCGACGATCTCCGTGAGATCCTCGACTCGGAGGACGGCATGGGTCGCAGGGTCGCTCTGGAGACGGACGTGGACGACCCGGAACAGACGTACGAGGAGCTGATGAACGCCCACTACCCCTTCGGGAAGACCTACCCCGAATACGACAAGACGACGCTCCGGGAGTACAAGAAAAACATCGCGGAACTCGTGCAGGCGGAGCTGAGTGTGGGCGGGGCACAGTCGAGGGTTCTGGATGCCATAAAGGAGGAGCGCGAGCGGCTGAAGCAGGAGCTGGGGAGCAGAGACACGTTCTTGCTCGCTCTCCGGGTCATCGACTGGGACGGCTCCGTGGACGGCTACGACGACATCGACCGACCGCTCGCTCGGAAGTTCGACGACCACATTAAGATCGGTCGGACATACACGGTTGACGACGAGGCCGAGCGAGACGAAGACGTCCGGGTGAACATGTGGCTGGTGTCCGTCGAATCGCGCTACCCCTCCGGGGACGCCTTCTACCGTTCCGAGGTCGAGCCTGTGTTGCCCGACGAGGTCGTCGGGTACGCGACGAGAATCGATACGCCGCTCGGGCCGGACTACGACAGGGAGGAACTGTACGAGGACGCCCAGAGCCGCGATCTGGTCGACGAGATCATCTCGCAGGCGGACATCCTGTTTACCGGTCAACAGGACGAGGAGATCACCCTCCGGGCGATCGAGAACATGGTCGATAGGGACGTGAGTGCGGAGGACTTGCTCGGTGCCGTCCAGCTCGACTCGGTCACGGATGCGACCGCGGAAGAGAGCCGTGACTTCTCGGAATACCGCGGCGATATTGAGGCAGAACTTGGGATCGACTCGGTTTTCGAGTGGGGCGATGTCAGTCCGGAGCGGGCGGGAAAGGAGATCAATGCCCTCGTGGATGTGGGCGACCGAGAGCGGTGGACGGAGCTGGCGTCGTCGCTCATCGACACCGTCCGCCGGTGCCGGCCGCCCCAGCAGATCGCCGCGGCCTGACGCGGCTTCGGTTCTCGAAGATCAGTAATCCGCCCCCGAACGCGGAATCCGGAAACACCCCTCTATCGCCAATCCCCTTCGCAGAACGCCTTCGACACAGAGATGCGCGAGACGTCAGACCGCGACCACGTGGCATGGGACATCGAGACGACTGGCTTCGGCTGGTCGGAGGAGATCACTGTCTCGGGATTCTGGTTACCCAGCAGGCACGCCTCGCTCGTCGTCAACGCCGGCCCGCACGCCGTCGACGGAGACCGGTTCGAGGAGCACCTGTCCGAGGCCCACATACATTGCCTTCTCAGAAAGAATCAACCGTCAGAATCCAACTCCCAAAGCAGTTCGAATCCACCGATGATGAGTGAGACCGAGATATTGAACCACTCGATCACTGTCTCTCGATCGATTCCATCAAGAGGCTCGTTGTCGGGATGGATAACTGCGTCTCTGAAGCCCCGATTGCCGTGTTCTCCGTAGAACTCATGCCATCTCTCCCCATAGGGGCCATGAGCGTCAGTTAGCGAAGAGCCCGTGATTTCATTTAGAGCGTCCTTAGCAAGATCCTTGGTATAGATGTTGCCGTGTCCATCATCGAATCGACTCTTGATGTGCTGCTTCGCATCCTTGCGATCACGGCCGTTCAAGACGAAGTACAGGTAGATCAAGCGGTACAGGCCGCCATCGACTGCGGAGACCAGTAGGGGGACTGCCGAGATGAGGTTACCGCGTAGGATTGCCTGTTCCGCCTCGCGTAGGAGGTCAACCCACGCTGGGTTCGTCGCGTTCGTCCGCGAAAGCTTCGCATCATACACCACCTCGAGTTCGTCGCCCATTTCAACTGTTGGGACGGCGTTTTCTTGGAGATTGGCGGTTACGACTAATTCGTCTGGGCCTATGGGGTGGAGAGCGACGATAGCGGAGTCGCCCAAGGCCGCACGCGTGTACGAGTCGTCGAGTCGCTCGACTGGAAGCCGGTTGTCGCCGCTTGCGCCTTCACGCTCCGCACCGAGGAGTTGGACGGTTTCGAACTCGTATCCTGAAAAGAGGTTGTTAACGACGTGGTTACGCGTCTCTCCAACCGTCACGGTGGTGTAGTTCCGCATCTTGCTCCCGCCGAGAGCGAACGGGAAGCCAAAGTAGGCATCACCGTCCAAGTTATGGAGCGTATAGAGCAGACCGTTCTCTGGGAAGAACCATGCCTCGCAATAGGGACAGATGAGGTACGCGTCAGGGTCAATATTCTCCCCTGCGGGTTGGAGGTGGAGAGTGTCAATTCGTTCTTCGCATTGCGGGCAGGTCAGATTCGTGTTACCGGAACTAAGATTTCGCGATGAGACCACAAGTATTCGAATCTCGAGGACTTGTCTACTTAATCCTGTGATGGGACTTCGAGAGAGCGCCTAAATTAGCCGTTGGAGATCTGTTTTCTGTACGCTATTCTCGAAGGTCTCGTACAGCTGCCGGAACTCGACACGATCGGTGTAGATGTTCGGGAGATAGTGGCAGGTTTCCGTTCTGTCCACGAATAGCACCCCGGCAACCCACGAAAAGTCCTTCTCAGCAAATATTCCCTCATCCCCCTCCCGCAGATAGGACACTCGTCCACTTTGGCTGTCGGGGAGGAATAGACGATTCATTTGCTCTCCTGCCACGTCACGGCCGACAATCCTCAGGTCGATCTGGTTGGCTCGTAGGCAGTCACGCTGCGAAGCTGGGAGATGCCGGACATCACCCTTTGCCTCAGTCCGTGAGACTTCGCTCGCCTTCGAGGTACTCATGCCCGGTCTCGGTGATGGATACCTCACCGTCATCCGCAACGATGAGTGCATCCTGCTCTTCGAGGGACTCACATCGATCTTCGACGTAGTCCACTTGATAGTCGAGGCGGTCGGCGACTGCCGTAATAGATTGTACGTCGCTCTCGGTGACGGCGTGCAGTATGTGATAGTCTCCGAAGTCCTCGGCTGAACGGATGTTCTCGACTGTGTGGAGGGTCTGGAAGAGAAGCCAGATAAGCTTCGCCGAGAGGAGTTCATCGTCGGCGTAGTCTGCGCGTTTCCCGTGAAGGATGTCGACGCGGTTCGGCCAGAGACGGCTCCGATAGTAGTCCCGGAACTCCTCGTCGATCTCGGATATGTGGCGTGGGCTTCCTTCACCTTTTCCGACGACTGCGACGCCGGTCACGTCGGCATCGGGACGCCAGAGGCCGATGTCGAGAGCGGTATCGATGAAGACGCCGTCAAGTTGGGTAAGGAGGGTGGGAATACTGAGGGCATACCGGCCTTCGGCGTGGGCGTCGAGGGCCTCGTCGATGATTGCCTGCCGTTGTTCGTACTCGTCGAACGACTGGAAATACTCTTTGAAGCCCTTGATGTCCTCCTCGTCCCGGAGCTGGGCGGCGAGGAGTTCGGCTGCGGCCTCGTTTCCCTCCTCGCGGTACTCGCGGTAGAGCTGCATGAAGGCGCCGTGCTTGACGTTGGAGAGCCACTTGAACTCGAAGTCCGACTCCTCGATCTCACGATACTGTTCGGTGAGGTCTGAGAGCGGCTCTAATGCGTCGCGCAGGAACGAGTTGAAGTAGCTACTGAAGTCGAACGATGTGGCGATTTGGGTAGCCAATTGCTGCTGGTACGATGTGGTGATTGTTTCCAACGCTTCCGTGAGGCCTGTGAGTTGCGGCGTTGGGATTTCGATGTCGAGGTCAATAGAGGGGTACGGAGGTTTATCTGGCAAGTCGTCGGTGAACGTCAACTCGGCTATGTCTACCTCGTCGGCGTGTGCCCCGACGTACTCCCGGAGGTATTCCTCGGCCTCCTCCACGGAGTCTATCTTCGTATTCGGTTGGAGTTCCTCCACGGATTTCTTCGTGCTGAAGTAGCGTCCGCCGATGTTCAGGCCGTACCCCGAGATGCTCTTCGACGGGTCAGTGAATATCTTGATGTAGAGTCCGACGAGCCATTCTGCCCGTTCGTCAGGGATGTCCAGCCCGTCGGCGACCCGGTCGACGGCGTTCTGCCAACTGTCCGCCGCTCGGACATACTCGCCCGCTGTGCGAATTTGCCTGCAGTCGTTGAGTGAGGCCATTTCGACCTTCTCTTGCCAGTTCTCTTCGATATGTTCCATTAGCTCCTCGGCCGATGCGACCTCTTCCTCATCGTCTTGGTCGCCAGACTCTGTCATTGGTGGCCCTGTTGTCAGTCGTCCTGCTTAGACCTCCTCATCATAATCCGGGTGAGGGTTGCTCACCGAAGGAATCGTGTAGAGGTTGACGGAGATGTCCCCACAACGGAGCACCCCATCTTAGGTGTGACCGCCGTATTCACTCCCCATCGGCGAGGAAGTGCTGGAGCGCGAACACCGCGTTTCATCCCGACCGGCCACTCACGTCAAGCACGTCCTCCCGTGGCCGGTGGTGACGCTGAAGGACGAAGTCCACATCGCCGGCGTGCAGGGCACAGTCACGGACGAGTTCGCAGAGTGCGTCGCCACGACCTGTACAAGAGATCTTAGACTCGGTAGACTATCTCTTCGAATGTTTCATCCATTCGTTCAGCGGCCTCACGGAGCAGTGATTCACAGTCTGCACTGTGTTCCTCCGCGACCCGGCTGACGTACTCATCCTCGATATACACGCCTGAACCATTATACCTCTCCTCATCCTTGTTCTCCTCGCAATACAGGCGCACAAGTCGGACTCCCTCCTCGCGAGTATCGCCGACACGCGTTTGCCACTCCTCGGGGACACTTTTCCGCCCGTACGGCTTCACCTGCTTTGAGGTGATTCGTGGATCTTGCTCGTAGATGTCGCGCAGAACATCTATGGGAGTTTCCTGCCACTTCTCACTAATCTGTTGGACGCGCTCCCACCGTTCAGATACCTTCAGCTCGTCTCTAATGATTTCGTTGGCCGCTTCTCGTACGGATTCTTCGTAAGACTCTGCCGACGTCACGTTATAGTCCTCGGCAATGGCCTGTAGTTCGGATTCCCGCTCTTCCAGTTCACTAAGCCGGTTACGCATCTCTTCGACCTCCGCAACGACCTCTTCGATTTCATCACGCAGCTGCTTCTTTTGCTGGCGGATGTCCTCGAGTTCGTCTCGCGGATCGGTAAACTCGACATCACGGATTTCGTCAAGGACGAGTTGGTGCAGGAAGTCCTGCTGATCGTCGTATTCGTCGCTTTCCTCGAGCATCCGGTTTAGCTTCTTACGCTGGATTTCGGGCATTCGGAAGCCAACGACGGGCCAGTCTGATTTCGCCACTTGCACCGCCGGTTAACTGGGTATCTAATAAAAGGGTTAAGACCGAGGGGGTCGTTGGACAACGCCTCTTCTTCCAGACTCTCTCGTAGAATAGTCGAGGATTACCCTGTTAACATAACATAATCTTGTTGTGTTAACAGAGGATGGGTAGGCTTTGCTCTGAGAGAACACTTCGATGGATGGTTGTGAGCTGCGCCGTACGAACGTGCTCACCGAATTCGGGGATCTTCCCCGCGTTCTTCGTGCGTTCCGTCGACGTTGACAAGTTCTCCGAGTTCATCCAGTAGGAGCGGATCGACTTCGACTCGTTCGCCATCAGCAGTGTAGTAGATACTCGTCGAGACCCGTCGGTCAGGGTATTCCTGCCGGACGACGTGGTAGTAGACACTCAACTGCTTCCGGTACTCGGCCTCCGCGTGGCGGCCACGGTCGGTTTTGTAGTCCACGATCTCGACCCAGTCGTCGGTCACGTGAAGCAGATCGACGATCCCGGAGATCGTCACCTGCTGCCCATCAACCGACACTGGGAGGTAGACGTTCTCCTCAACCCGAAACTTGCCGGGCAGCGAATCGAGGAACCTCTGCACGTTCCGTTCGTCGGGACTTGTTGGTTCGACTGCCTCCCCTATCGCGTATCGCTCAGCGAAATCGTGGACGCGTGTGCCGAACTCCATTCCCTTCCCGTCCTCAACATCGCTAAACACGCTGTCGTCCATCAGCGAATGAGGGGACTGGCCGGACGGCGTCTCCGGAACAGGCACCGAAATCTGGAGTTGGGTCTGCTCCGTCCCGCCGACAGCGGCATCTTCGACGTCCGGCTCGACCGTCGACGGCTCGAGCGGGAGGTTTTCGAAGAGCGGGCTCGGCGACTCTCCGGCGGAGAACAGTACATGGCTCTCTGCACGCGTGATGGCGACGTACAGCAGCCTCCGTTCCTCGTCGTACTCTCGGCCCAGACATTTCGAGAGAAGCCGATACCGCCAGTTATCGTAGAGATGGGGACGACCGTGCGCATCGGTGTATCGCTTGCTCTGTCGGAGGCCGACCCGCTCCTCGTACCGAATCCGATCCGCGCCACCACCGGACGGCGGGAACCGGTGCTGGTTCATGTTCGCCATGATGACGATGGGGTGTTCGAGCCCCTTGGCGGCGTGAATGGTCTGCACCGTTACCGAGTCGCCGCCGGGGTTGTCCTCAACCTCGTGGGTGGCATCGGCGTCGAGACTCCGTTCGAGGAATCGCACGATGTCACCGCGGTTGTGGTGGGTGCTGTCGAAGGTGCCCTGTAACAGCGAGACGAGCCCATCCGCGTACGCGTCGTCGAACCCGTATCGATCGAATACCCGTCGCGCGATTCCACCGATGGTCTCCGCCTCCGCGAGCTGGTCGCGGAACTCGACCATACCCGTGGGATACGTGCTGGTCTCGAGGACGTGCTTCACCTCGTCGAGCGTATAGCCAGCCTCCTCGAGGACGACTGCCCAGCCGCGCTTGGAGTCCTCATGTTCGAGGATGCGCAGCCACGCGAGCAGGAGAATCGACTGCTCGGTTCCGAACAGCTCGACGCCGCCTTCGTACGCCACGGGAATCCCGTAGTCTGCGGCACACGCCTGTAACTCGCGCCCGAAGTCACGCGTCCGCGTCAGCACCGCAACGTCGTCGTACGTCGGCGCTCGAAGTTCGCCATCGTCCTCGACGGCGTACTCGCGATTGCCGACGATCTCCTGTATCCGCGTCAGGATCGCCTCCTGCTCGTCATCGCACGTGAACGCCTCGATGTTGCTGTGGTCGTGCTCCGTTGTCGCTGCTAGCGATGTGATGTCGTCCTGTATCTCTGGATCGACCTCCTCGCTTCCCGTTGCGGGCAGCGTGAGGCTGTGTTCGGAGAAGTCGAGAATGGACTGTGTCGAGCGGTAGTTCTCGACCAGCGAGATCTCGTTCACGTCGTCAACCGGGAAATCGACCCGCGCGTAGTCGCCGTTGAGTTCTCGCTTGTAGGTCTGGAGACGCTCCTCGAAGCGACGGATGTTGTCGACTGAGGCGTACTGGAACGAGTAGATGCTCTGCTTCCAGTCGCCGACGACACAGAGGTTGTCCGTGCCCGCGAGCAACAGGGCGAGCTTGAACTGAATCTCGCTCGTGTCCTGAAACTCGTCGACGAGCACGTGGTCGAACTGAACCGACTCCCGCAGCGAGTGATCCTCGCAAAGCATCGCGAAGGTGAACATCAGCAGGAAACTGAAGTTCAGGTAGTTCCGTTGGAGCGCGAACGCGATGTACTCGAGGTAGACGTCGTGGACGAACGCCTTCAGGTCGTCACGGTCTTCCTCGAACGCTCGGCTGGCCCACGCGTCGTCGATTTGCGGATAGCCGTCCCGGAGTTCCCCCTCATTAGGGGCGTCGGGCTCGTAGCAGCGATTCCGCTCGAACCCGCTCAGACCGTCGCGCAAGTCCGATTGAGTCGCGCCGTTCGCGCCCTCGTTCGGCTCGTTGGCCTCATCGAAGAGCGTCTTGAACTCCTCGTAGTCGCCATCGAGGAAGGACTCACCATCGCGGAACCAGCCCTCGTCGGTCGGGAACACTCCCTTGGCGGCGAGCTCCTTGATCAGATCGAGGATCGATGTCGCGTCGTTGAGCGTCCTGAAGTAGTCGTGATAATCGGGATGTGCCTCGATGAACTGGTCGAGGAACTTGCGGAAGCGGTCTTCCTCGATGACTTCGTTCTCGAGGAGTTGCGTCGACGACGTGATCCGGTCGTCGATGCCGAGACGCGTCGGCGCGTCGAACCCGTGGCGGATGAGCAGATCGTGGCAGTACCCGTGGAACGTGTTGATGGGTGCGTCCCGTAACGCTGACATCGAGTAGTCGCAATTGGCCACGACGCGTTCCTTCATCTCGCCCGCCGCGTTGTTCGTGAACGTGATCAGGAGGATGTCCTCTGGTTCGACGTCTCCCTGTTCGAGGAGGTTCGCGTAGCGGCGAGTGATGGTGAAGGTCTTGCCAGTTCCGGCGCCGGCGTCGACGACGTGGATGCCGCTCGTCGCATCGATCAGTTCTTGCTGTCGCTCGTTTGGCT
Organism: Halopiger xanaduensis SH-6; assembly: GCF_000217715.1. GTDB lineage: Archaea > Halobacteriota > Halobacteria > Halobacteriales > Natrialbaceae > Halopiger > Halopiger xanaduensis. Next base: position 315,849 of record NC_015666.1, on the reverse strand, counting down.
CGTACTCAGTCATCGGTTCGGATCAGGTCGCGGTGGGTGACTCGGTCGAAGTTCGGTTCCTCGACGGGGAACTGCGACGTGCGATACTGGTTTATCCGGTCGATCTGTGCGTTGAGGAAGTCCTCGAACGCGTCGACCTCGCCTTCGAAGTAATTGCGACCGCGAATCCGCACGAGCTTCTTGAGCGCGCTTTCCGTCCCGTCTTCGACGTAGACGTAGTCTCCGACCTCCGCTTTCGCGTACTCGGTGAAGCGGGCCGCGAAGTCGGTTGCGAGCAGCTCGTCGGTGTCGTCAGTCTCCGGGAAGTCGTGTCGCTCGAAGAACGATGCATACGCGTCGTACCCCATCCGCTCCAGCGTCTTCCGCCGGTCGTTGCTCTCGGCGACGCCATCACAGAGCGCATCGAACGCCTCGCGATTGCCAGCATACGTCCTGAACGGCATCGGGTGGTAGGTGACCCGGACGAGTGCATCCTCGAGATCCGGCTCCCCGGCAACGACGTCGTCAACCAACTCCAGAAAGTGGAAGAAGACGAACTCGAGACGCTCATCTGGGTGCTCCTGTCGATGGTGGGCGAGGTAGAGCAGCGCTTGGAAGTCGGGCTCGTCGCTGATTTCCTCGATGTCCGACCGTGAGACGACCTTGGACGCTGACTTGCGGCCGCCGCTCTTGTAGTCGAGAAGCGTTTCCGGTGCGTGTATCAGGTCGACCTTCCCCTTGCCGCCGAGGTTTGGATTCTCGAACCAGCGCTCGGTGATGGGGGAGTCAATCGACTTCTCGAAGTGGTCGGCGAAGAAGTTGTCCCCCTCCTGTCGTTCGTAGTGGCTGTACTCCCGGTCGGTAGGCGGATCGGCGGCGACGAACTGCTCGATCGTGTCGAGGCCGATTTCGAACTCGGTCTCCAGCGGTTCCAGTTCGACATCGGGGACGTATGGTCGCATCTCCGCCAGCATCAGATCGACCAGCTCCGAACGGTCGGCACCCTCGACCACGTCGGGGTGATTGACGTAGAACTCAGCGTAGTCGTGGAAGAGATTGCCCTTCTGGAAGTAATCACGGTCAGGGTTGTCGACGATCCTGTCGAAGTAGTAGTCCCGCGGGCAGTTGATGAAGGTGTTCAGGCTCGACTGGCTGACCACATCGATCTCGCTTGGCGCGACATCTACATCCTCCTTCTCGAAGCCAGTGTCGCCGTCACTACTGAGGCGACTGTGGGAGATATGCGGCAGGTCTCCGATCGTCTCGAAGTCGTCGTCGAGGAGATCGTGGAAGTAGAGACACGGTGTAACGGGCTGGCCGGCGCTCGTCTCCTGTACCAGATAGTACTGATCGCGACCGTTCTGGAGAAGAATTTGGAACTGTCGAAGGTACTGCTCGTCCTTCGCGTCGGCGTCGATCCACGGGCGGTCGAGAATCCGATGCGTCCAGTCCACGTCCATCCCGAGGTAGAACACGACCGGACGGTCGACGTAGGCCGCGGCGGTGGCATCGGCCAGCAGTACGCCCGAGTCGTCGCGATCGACGGGCACGTCGAACGACTGGAGGTAGAACTCGAGATCATCGATCGAGTCGCTCGTCACCCGATCATCGTGTAGTCCGAGTTCCCGCAGTTCCTCGTGGAACGCGTCCAGCGTCTTCCCGCTCCAGTCTTCGAACGTGGCCACCGTCTCACCGAACGTGTAGTCGTCGATGGTGCGACAGAACTCCTGCAGAGGGCGGAGTTCCTCGTGGTTGAGTTCGTGGAGGAACTTCTCGTCGTCGACGACGGATGGCGGGCGACCGAGATGGGTGAGGATCGGTCGAACGTCGCTGACGCGTGCCCGGGAATCGCTGTGCGCCGTGCGCAGCAACCGGAGGTACGTGCGGATAGTCTCGTCGTCGGTGAATCCCGGCCCGCCGTAGAAGGGGATGCCAGCCGCCTCGAACGCGGATTCGACGAGGGCGGGATACTCCCCGCCGCTGTCCATAATGATCGCGACGTCGTCGGCGGTGTCCGGCGAGACGTTATCAACGACGGCGTCGACGATCGCGGTCGGGCCGTCGAAGACGTGGAACTCCGGCAGGTCGAACCCGTCGTCAGCAAACGGATCGATTGCGTCGTAGGAGTCCGGAAGCACCGACTTGTCGAGCGCCGTGAACTGCTTCTCGCCGATGAGCGCGACCGACGTTCCATCCTCGATGCGATACTCGGCGAGGTCTCGATGGGAACTCTCGGCGGACTCGATCACCGAAATAGCTTGACGCGTCTCCTCGCTATCGAATCGGTCGTAGTCGAGAATCGCACGCAGGTCTCCAGTTTCCTCCCAACAACCGAGGATGTTCTCGAGGAGATAGGCGGCGTGCTTGTAACTCAGATCCGTTTCGTCGATGAGGCGCAAAAACAGAGTTCGATCGTCTTGCGGGTCAAATTCACCCGACGCGAGCATCCGTGGGGTGGCCGCGAAGCGACCGAGGTGTGGACGATCGAGTCGGCGATTCAGGGCATGACTGAGTGGTGCATCAGTCGTCAACACCAGATCGTAATCCTCGACTGCGTCATAGAGAGCGTCGATAGAACGAGACCGTTTGAATGACACACTGGTACTCTTGGCGTATATCTCAAAAAGGTTGAGTATAGCTAATTTCACTGCTACGTTACTTACGCTTCTTTTGCGACTTGCGTACCATCCATAGTCGAGATCATTCGCCTCACCGACGCTACGTACCTCACTTAGGGGTTGAATATGGGAAGGAGTAGCTCGAGGAGAGACTACACATTACTAGTGGAGTAATCTTGCTGCCACGTGGGGGATACCCCACCTCTTGAATGAAAACTCGAAACCGCCGAAGTCGATGGAGACCCCCTTAGTTCGGGTGGAGTCCACACACTTCTCCCACCCCCTCAGTTCCGATGAAACTCGCTTTCGTAGCGGGGAAGCTCTTCCGCCAAGGAATGCATCCTCTCATTGTTGCGGGTCTGTACTCCGGAAACTTTCAGGTCTGCTCAAAAGCTCTCCTCGCTGGAATCCACAACTCCCCAACACGTTGGAGCCGGGGGTTCGTAGGGGCGCGGCGCCTGAGCGCCCCTTGTCGCTTCGGTGGGGCATGCGTCCCGGGAGCAACTACTGGAAGGGGTACCCGCATGCGGTATTCGGACGGCGTTCCAGTTAGGCCGAATACCCTCAGAATATCCCCCCGAAATATTCCGCCTATGGCCGAACATTCCCACCCCTGTTCCGAGAGGTTCTTACCGCATTATTGATAAATAAACAACACGAATATGGCGAGGTACGAGGAACCGGAGAAAATGGATCTCCTCGCTGAGAAGACACTTACTGCGCTGTTCAAACGTGGTCGGTGCAGCACGACAGAGCTGAAAGAGATGACCGGCGGGAAGCCGCGCCTCATCAAGCACAGAATCGACGAGTGGCTCGCACCCGCAGGGCTCGTCAAGCAGTGTGGAACACGCCCGCACGCAGGTAATGACGTTCGAGTATTCAAGCTAACAACAGAGGGGAACCGGTACGTAAGCGACCAGTGGAGTGACCTCGCCCATTACGCGCTCCGAGAAGAGGTACTCGATGCCACCCGCGAGATGAATGACGAAATGGGTCTTGTCCGCGATCTCCTCGACGAGATTCGGGACAACCAATCCGAACTCAAGGAATCAATCGAGGCTGTCGAAGATGAGGCAGAAGATGAGCGTGGTAACCTCAAGTCCGAGTTCGGACAGTGGCGTAACCGCGTGAAAGAGTTGGAAGAGGAGAACAAGGAACTTCGTGAGGAAGTCAAGGAGTTGAGCGACAAGGTCAACGCGAACGAGGAGCGGTCGAAGAAGACGAAGAAGATCGCGGAGGAGGCGTGGGCATGGTCAGTCGGTAGTTGGATTGATAACGTACGGAACCCCGACAACGGACAGCGATTGCCGTGGATGGACGTGGGGGGCGAAATTCGCGGCGTTGTTGCGAGGAAGGGCCCAGACGAGAAGCGGCACGAGAAGATCAGTCGGAAGTTCCGAGAGTGGATGTGGGGAAAGGATTGACGGCTTGTAGGTTCCGTATCTGCTGGTTTTACATTCCAGACGTGGGGTGTCTCCCTCTAATCCGTTCATCGGAACCGAGGGGTGCGTGCGCGTGGCCGGAGATCGACGTTCCGTAGGGGGATTTTACATCGGAAGTCGAGGGGGTGTGAGGTTCTCTATCTGCTGGTTTTCATTCAAGAGGTGGGGTGTCCCCCCGGCTCCTTCATTGGAACCGGGGGGTATGTACCATAATCGCAGATCGTCGTTCACTGGGGCGGTTTACATCAGAACTGAAGGGGGTGTGGGGTATCGCGTCTTCGCCAGCAGCGAACAGTCATCGTGTCCGATTCAATCTTGCTCCTCGTCCGGGAGATCATCGAGAAGGTCGTCGATGTCTTCGAGTCCTTCCTCGTTCTCGAGTTCCGTGACGCGATCGCCGAGGTCTATCCCGAGATCGTCAGCGACATCTTCGGTTGAGTAGCGGCGAGTGTCGTCTTCAATCTCCTCGATACGGTCATCGATTATTGCCTGCTCCTGCTCCGACATCGCCTCGATGAACTCCTCTACGACCTCAACGTCAACGCCGTTAGCTCGCGCAATCTCCTCCCCTGACCGCACGTTAAGCGTGCTGTCGTCCGACCACCGCGTGTCTGAGTAGTCTGATTGCTCGCCGATGTCGTCCTTGCCGTCGGATCGCCGATCTGCCCAGAGTCGACACGAGTAATCCTCGCGGTACTGGTGGCGGCTGAGTGCGCGGGCGACATCTTCTGCGTCGACTCCTCGGCGATCCGCGGCTTCGGGCAGCGACTCATAGCCGCACGCAACGGCGCCAACGGCCTCGAGGAACGCGTCGTCTGCGAGCAGACCGCGGATCATCCTCTGCAGGTGGCGAGAGCGACGCCAGTCATACGCGACTCGATAGTCATCGACCTCGTCGGGGCTGTCGGCGTCGTGCTCTTCGCGCCACTCATCGATCTCGTCGTTGATTCGGTTCAGTTCCTCGCGCAGTTCAGCGGCTGGTTTCTCTGCGAGACGTTCGCGCTTCTGCAGGCGCAGTTTTTGTTCGTCCCAGCAGTATCCCTCGTCGACGCGAACGAACGCGTCATCTGACTTGGCCAGTTCGGCGAGCATCGAGCGAGCAAACTCGGGGTTGACGTCAGCCTCGTCGGCGATCCAGTCGACATTCCGAGGCTCATGTAGTGTGTCATCGACTGCTTCGACGCGTTCCTCTCGAGACCAGTCGTCGGGCCACTTTTCGTCAGGGCCGATGTCAGGAGGATCGTCGAGCATACTAGTATCCGCGGCCGCCACCGGCATAGTCGCTTTGACGTCCTAAATGATAGCTAGGGGCATTTTCGCGGCTTCTGCGCTGGTTTTACGGTGGGAGGGAACATATTGATAGACTGGCGGGATAGAACCCGCCGGTGGGCAGGTGGAGTCGACCACCTAGGTTCTGGGGGAGCCATCCCCTTTCGATTATCGACACGTCGTCATGGAGCTAGTGGTAAAAAGTAGACGACCCACGTGCCGACATTTATCCGGTAATAGGGGTGAGAATGCCGGCGCTATGGAGGATGAAGAACGGCTGAAGGCGAAGCTGGCGATGTCCGTGAGTGGATGCAAAGGCTGGGTCGCGGAGGCGGAGGAACAGGACATGGATGGTGATGCCATCGAGGAAGTCAAGCAGGCTCACGAGCACATCCGCGAGGCATTCCGGATTCTGGATGAATAGAGAGACGGAGAATTTCCCCTATCAGACGTTGTGAGTAGCTTGTACAGTTACTCTTTCTCGACGTGAAGCGCCTCACCGGCTTCTGGGTCGACTGCCACCTCGCACCCACAGTCAGGGCAGTTTCTGAGTTCCCCATCGGGATCGACGCCCGTGTAGGTGATTTCGCCGCCGCGGTCGCGTCGATCGCACTCCGTTTTGACGACCGGCATTACACGCCCACCTCCTCTTCGTCCCACTTCCGCAGTTTGTCGAACATCTCCTGCTGCTCGGACTGACTCTTCTGCTTATGTTCGAACGCTTCCCTTTCAGAAAGGGAGATCATATGCCGCATCCCACATTCGGAGCAGCTGTTGTGGCGGAGGTTGCGTTCGACTGTCCACTCCTGTTCCGTACCGCACGCGTCGCAATCATCTGTGATCGTCGCCATCACTATCGTCGACACGTGAGATTCGACTTGAATGCCGGCTCGCCGGCTGCCACCGGTGGCTGCGGAGGAACGTGGATCCTTTTGACCGATGCTGCTCGACCGCGTTGGTAGTGACGCCGAGCATTCACGAAGTTGACCGCGAACAGCTCACCGAGGGAGAGCACGTCGAACTCGCCGTTGAGGGGTCAGAACATCGGGTTTACATCACCGCTGTCGAGGGACAGACAGTCACGGTCGTCGGTAACGGAAACGGAGAGCAAGCATCGATCTCCCTTACGGATGGGGAGTGGAGGCTCAAATCACCGGAAAAGAAGGATTAGGACGGAACGTGTAATTAGCAGCCTTGACAACGTACGTGCGGACTCGTCGGTCAGATCTAGTTCATGCGATGGCCACGTAGTCCGCTTCTCTCCACTCTCCGAACGACACGATGGCTGCAGGGACAATGCTGGATGGCCACAGACTGGACGATGGTGACTGCGACGAAGGCGCTGGTGATGGTACGCATCCGGATCACTCGTGGTCAGTGATCTGTTGGTAACCGATGAAGCTGACAATAGAGGGCTAGTTCAGCGCACGGAATAACTTCCGTGCTTCCTCCCGGAATCGTACATCTAGCAATGCAGTCGGCCAGTCCTCGTTCCCATCTGGTTCCTCAATCTCGTACGTCTCGGTATCACGGTCAAGTCGCACGATCATCACGCGGTCGATCGCGCCCTCGAATTTCGCGGTAATCGTCGCCTGCATCCGGTGCGCCATCGTAATCCGATACCCCGTCTTTAGCGATACCGCCGTCACGTCACCATCCAACCACACGATTAGATCTGGTCGGATGCCGACCCGGGTGTCCCAGTCCACCTCTACTTTATAGATTGTCCGCCACTCCGCCCGGATCGTGTCCTGAAGCCAATCTACGTTGTGGTCGTCTGCCCAATCCATCCAGACGCTCTTCAATGTCTTCGCATCCCGCTGCGCTTGCGTCACGGCATCATCCGCTACGTACTCTTCGTGTCGGTACTCATCCAGCGCCTCAACAACTTCTCCCGAGTCAGCATCAATACCAACCGCATCGTGAATACGGTCGCAAATGTCGTCTGCTTCGGCTTCGTACGTCAGGTCTACGTAGTCGGCGATATAGTCGTGCGCCAACTCGCCGACACGGGCGGCGTACCAGCGTATCAGGTCGGGGCGGTCGGTCGTGCGGTTCACCCCGTCCGTTGGCATCAAAGGCTCGTACAGTCTTCCCGGTTCCTCACTAAAGTCGATACGATCAACAACATCCACGACCGTCGGGCACAGCGCACCATCGTCGTCAACGTAGACACCCACTCCCTGATAGTCGGTAACCGTGATGTCCTCTCGGACAAACGCGGATTCGGGGTACTCCAGCATACTGTCCGTAGAAGGTGCTCCACCCACTTATTATTTCACTAACTTGATACTTGGGGTTTCGCGGGGGATTCGAGGGAACACGCTACAACTTGTCCCGCTTCATCTCCATTTGAACCACAAATCATTCTTTGGCGTACTGATACTGGAAACCAACAGGTCATGAAGCGTCTTAGGTGAAAGAACGTGCAGCAGGTACCTACTATAGCTAGCTAGTTCAAGTTAGTAGCCTTCTGTTCCGAGGCAGCCGCATCACTCTCGTTGGCAACACACGGACACTCGCGGCGTCGAAATAGCGTGGTAATCCCGTAGGTACGTCCGCAATCGCCACAAGTGACTTTCACCGAGACGGTGGCTTCAGGCGAACCGATCTGAATGACGTCGTGCTCCGTCAGGCGCCTGACTGATTTTTCCACGACCTTCTGGAGTCGCTGCTGAATCTTCTCGATGTTTCTGCGGTCGTTGTCTGGCTTCGGCGTGTATTCTTCACTAGTGTCCTTGTCGAGACACTCGTTGAGGTGTTTACGGACAGTCTGGTACGAGACGAAATCGGCCTTAACTCCGTCCACGTCGATTCCCGCCTCCTCGAGCTTTCGGCGTGCCTCTCGACGCGCAGTAGTCATCACCGTGTCATCCGTGAGGAGCCGATAGTAGTTCTCGACCTCGCCATCAAGGGGACTCATCCCCTGTTCGAACATCTCTCTCTTGAGCAGCCGCCTGTTCAGATGGGTTTCGAGTTCTCGGAGACTGGCGTCTTCGTTTTCTCGGCGGCGAAGCAGGCGCTCATCGGCTTCGTGCAGGTCGTACCTCTCGGTGACGCGTTCGACCTTACACCCCTCGTGTGCGGCCATACTAGATCTGGCGCCACTGCTCCTACTTGTATGCCGGCCCGGGAGAAGTACCCACTTTCAGCAGATATTTGCTCGACGCCTCTGCTCAGTCCGTAGTTCGAATAGATTCGTGTGGCTCTCGTGGAGGAAGGCCACTACCGAGGTCGAAGGGGTAGTCGATGTCGCTCAAGCGTACCGTTAGTTATCTGTAGCAGCCACGCAGCTGGTTCGTACCCTTCTGAGTTCCGCGCGATGCCCGTCGTCGCGCCGGCGTAGAACGCACGAAACCGTTTCCCGCTGTCCTTGTAGACATCACCGATGTAGGCTCGCTTGTGCTTGTGCAGGTCGCCGAGGGCGAGAGCATCCAGTTCGACTTCGCTGGCGTCCACCAGCTCCCCAATTGAGATTCCATCTCTGGCGATGGGCTCGACGGCCTCGTGCCACGCCAACAGCCGGTACGCGTCCTGTGGTGCGTCACCGACAGGAGCTACTTCTGAGAGTCCGTTCACAGATGCATCGGCATCCATCCCGTAGAGGGCGAGAGTTCCCTTACCGAGCAACTGAGGCTCACTTGAGAGATGTATCATTCGTCCTGCCTCGGTCTGTGATTGAAGAAACGCGTCCCCTCGGTCGCACCCGTGATTGCCTCGAACGTAGTAGATCGGAATACCGGCGTCGGCCAACAACTCGACATGTTCTTCGACGGTCTGCACGGTCGCTTCATCGACATCGTCGTCGAAGATGTCGCCAGTGTGGATGATCGCATCCACTCGAGATTTGACCGCGAGATTGACCGCATCGAGAAATCGCTCCAGCTGATTCGCGTTCCCCATGTGTTCCTTGTCGGTCAGAGGACGACCGAGATGGGTATCGCTCACGTGGAGAAGGCTCACTTCCGGATCCTGTGGATGTCCTACTCTCGAAATCTGTGTATTCGCAGCGGTCTCGTACTGGGCCTTGTTGGCCTCGACGGGATTCCGCTTGACCTCTACTAAATCGTACATCGAGCCGACCCGCCACTCGACTTGTCCGTGGTGCTTACTCCACACCCTGAGATCGGAAACTCGTCCGTCGGCGTCTTCAACGGGAACCTCGTGGTTGCCGTGTCGGTCAAATTTGGGCGGCCCCAACACTCGTACCGTGATGTCCGTTGTCTCTATCTTTCCCACTCTCTCTGGAGAACCTCGAAGGGGCAATGAGTCTTCCCACTGCAGTGTGTCCGAACAGCACCGAAACGACAGAACGCAGCGTCACGTAGAGAACCCGAATTAGTCTCCAGCCGCATCGATTTCGATGGAGACCGAGACGTCGTCCGGTTGTTCTGCCTCTGGCACCGCGAGTAGCACACTCAACTCGAGGAGGGTGCCAACCCGGTCAACATCTGCCGCGTTGAGCATGAAGCGCGCAGAAACGACTGAAAGATCTCTTGTTGAGTCTCGCCAGCTGAGCGACCTCGTGGTTGATTTTCCACGAAGTGTTACTTCGCTTCTCTCAGAAGTATCCACTAACGCTTCTGCCTTTCCTCTTCACTAAAGAGGTAGCGTGAGACAGTAGTTCTCGACCTCGGGCGCAAGGGAGATAATCTGCTCTCGACGCCGGAGTTCTTCGCGACGCTTTTCGATTCTGTCCTCAAGCTGTTCGAGCCGCTCCTGTTGACCACGGATCGCGATGTCCATATCCGAGCCGGCGTCGGCTTTGCGCTCGTACTCCTCGATGAAGGACTCGATCCGTTCTCGTTCTGCCTGTGCGTATTCCTCGAGATTCTCCAGCTCTCGAGCGGTCTCCTCGTGACGCTTCTCCTGAA